>DATFHC010000185.1:0-19794 GCA_035248765.1 Gaiellaceae bacterium | reverse complement strand
GAACTCGTTCGGTTGCGCGAACCCGTTCGTCGCGAGGACGAAGAGCGAGCCGGCGACACCCGCGAACGCGGCCGAGGCGCCGAACGCAAACGTCTTGTAGATCGGGAGCGAGACGCCCGAGGACGCGGCCGCGATCTCGCTGTCGCGCACGGCGCGGAACGCACGGCCGGCGCGGCCGCGCAGGATCAGCCAGGCGAGCGCGAAGAGGATCGCCGACACCATCCACGCGGTGCCGTAGAGCCAGGTGTGGCTGACCGTTCGCGACGTCTGGACGCCGTCCCTTCCGCCGAGGAAATTCGACCACTTGAGCGGGAGCTGAGGCACCGAAACGGCGAGAGCGAACGTCGCGAGCGCGAGGTAGACCCCCGAGAGACGCAGCGCCGGGAGGCCGACGAGCAGACCGAGGACGAAGCAGATCGCGAAGGCGATCAGCATGGTCAGGAGGAGGTTCGTGTGGTGGTCGCGCGACATGACGGCCGTCGTGTAACCGCCGACCGCCATAAACGCACCGTGGCCGATCGAGATCTGGCCGGTGTAGCCGGTGAGGATGTTGAGGCCGAGCACCGCGATGAAGTAGATCCCGACCTGCGCGGCGAGCAATTCGTTGTAGTCGCTCAGCATGAAGGGCAGCGCTGCCAGCACGCCGCAGACCACGAGGAGCGAGACGAGCGCGGGCAACCGGCCCCTCATACCCGACGCACCTCCCGGTGCCCGAAGAGCCCCGAGGGCTTGAGCAGGAGGACGACCAGAAGGACGGCGAACGCGAACGGTGTCTGCAGCTCCGACGTGATCGGATGCACGTACTGCACGACGAGGTTGAGCGAAACGCCGATCGCGAGCCCGCCGACGACCGCTCCTGCCGGGCTCTCCAGGCCGCCGAGAACGGCGGCTGCGAAGGCATAGACGAGGATCGGCTGCATCAGCGTCGGATCGAGGAAGAATTGCGACGGCTCGGCCATGAGGCCCGCGACGGCTCCGAGCACGGCTGCGAGGCCCCAGCCGATCGCGAGCATCCAGTCGACGCGCACGCCGACGAGCGCCGACTCGGCCGGCCGCAGCGCTGCGGCGCGCATCCCGAGTCCGAGCTTCGTGAAGCGGAAGAGCGCCCAGACGAGCACGACCGAAATCAGGACGACGACGAGCATGCCGGGGTAGAGCCGCGCGATCGAGACGCTACCGAGGTGATATGTGCCGGTCCCGAACGGCGTCTGCATGTACTTGAAGTCGCCGCCCCAGATCCAGTTGACGACACCGTCGATGAGGATGAAGAGGCCGACGGTGACGATGACCGCCGCGATCACCGAGCGATGCTGCACCGGCCGGACGAGAGCGACCTCCAGCACGACGCCGAGCACGAAGGCGATCGCAAGCGTCGCGAAGAACGCTTCCCAGTACGACAGTCCCCACTTGATGAGCTGGTACGCGATATAGGTCGTCGCCAGCGCGAGCTCGCCCTGCGCGAAGTTGACGACGCGGGTCGCGCGGTAGACGAGGACGAGCGCGAGCGCGAGGCTTCCGTAGACGGCGCCGAGCGCGAGGCCCTGCACCGTTAGCTGGGCGAACACGTCGCTGCGAAGCGAGCCCACGAGGAGCCCGACGGCGCCGGCGACGAGCAGCAGGCTCGCGGGCGGCGGCAGGCGCTCGAAAGCGCCCGAGCCCCTAGTAGCCGAGGTAGCTACGGCGGACTGAGTCATCGGCTTTGAGTTCGGCGGTCGTGCCCGCGAGCGCGACACGGCCCGCCTCGAGGACGTAGCCAGCGTCGGCGGCTTGCAGCGCGAGATGTGCGTTCTGCTCCACGACGAGGACGGTGAGGCCCTCCGTCTCGTTCAGATCACGAACGATCCGGAAGAGCTCGGCGACGAGGACTGGCGCGAGCCCGAGCGACGGCTCGTCGAGGAGCAGGAGCCGCGGGCGATGCACGAAGGCACGGGCGAGCGCGAGCATCTGCTGCTCGCCGCCGCTCAGCGTCCCGGCTTGCTGCCTGCGTCGGTCGGAGAGCCAGGGGAAGTAGGTGAAGACGCGCTCGAGCTCGGGTTGGATCGAGCCGCGGCGCGTGTAGGCGCCGAGGCGGAGGTTCTCCCAAACGGTTAGTTCCGAAAAGGTTCCTCGCCCTTCGGGTACATGCGCGATTCCGAGGCGGGCGACGCCGTCTGGCCCGACGCGGTGGAGCGGTCGTCCGGCGAAGGCGATGCGTCCCGAGCGGCGGACGGTGCCGGAGATCGCGCGCAGCGTCGTCGTCTTGCCGGCGCCGTTCGGGCCGAGCACCGCGACGACCGATCCCTCCTCGACTGCGAGCGAGATTCCATGGAGCGCATGAACCGGGCCGTAGCGCGCCTCGACGTCCTCGAGCTCGAGGAGAGCGGTCACGCGGCGAGCTCTCCGCCGAGGTAGGCCTCGATCACTGCCGGGTCTCGCTGGACGTCGGCGGGAGCGCCGGCGGCGATCGTGCGCCCGAAGTCGAGGACGTGGACGTGCTCGCAGACCGCCATCACGAGCCGCATGTGGTGCTCGACGAGGAGGATGGTCAGCTCGCGCTCGTCGCGCAGGCGCCGGATCAGGCCGACGAGCTCGTCGACCTCTTCGTGGTTGAGCCCGCCGGCCGGCTCGTCGAGGAGGAGCAGCCGCGGCCGGCTCGCGAGGGCGCGGGCGAGCTCGACGCGCTTCAGTGTCCCGTACGGAAGACCGGCTGCGGGTCGCTTCGCGTGCTCGGAGATCCCCACGTCGGCGAGCGTCTCGAGCGCGACGCGCCGCTGCTCCTTCTCGGGCTGGAGCCGGGTGGCGACGTGCGCACCGACGAGGACGTTCTCGAGCACGGTCAGCGTGGGGAAGAGCTCGAGGTTCTGGAACGTGCGGGCGATCCCAAGCCGGATCACGCGGCTCGGCCGCATGCGCTTAAGCGAGCACCCGTCGAACACGACGTCGCCGGCGTCGAGCCGATAGAGGCGCGTGATCGCGTTGAACGCGGTCGTCTTTCCGGCGCCGTTCGGCCCGATCAGCCCGACGATCGAGCCCTCGGCCACCTCGAGCGAGACGTCGTCGAGCGCGACGATCCCGCCGAACCGAAGCCGAGCGTGGTCGAGCGCGAGGAGCCCCTTCGCCACCGCCCGCGAGCCTAGATCATGAGGCGTGCCTGGGCTAGCCGCGGCGGGTTGCGAAGATCTCCTGTTCTCGCTGTCGCAGCGTGAGACCGACCGTGCCCGACCGGTCTCCGTGCAACGTGATGGAAATCAGTCCCTCCGCGGTGGCCAGCGTGTTCCGGTCGACGACCTCGAACGGCAAGGGATCTTGCTCGCCGATTCTGAGCATCGCCCCCGCGGCTGTTGACTCGAGGTCGATCAACGCACCTGACGCCGTTTCGTAGGTTCCGGCGAAGTCGGCGTCGACACTGTTCACAGCGATGAGCCCGTGGTTCTCGAGTGCAGTCCATCCGAGGCCGCGCACGAGCCGGTTGAGAAGTGGAGGAACGAGCTCTCCTCCTTCGTCCGAGTTCGTCATCACGGCAGCGGCCGACCCTTGGTACGCGGATGCCACCAGCTCGCACCGGTACCCGGCGTTCCCGCCGGTGTGCCCGAAATACCGCTCCTCCGCAGTTGCGTACAGACCCACGCCGAGCCCCCAGCCGGGCATCTGCGGAGTCACCATCTCGGCCGCCAGCGACTGCGGGATTACCGCGCTGTGCTCGCTGTCCAATGCGGCCTGAATTCCTCTGGCGAAGCGGACGAGGTCGGTCGGCGTGCACCAGAGGCCGGCGGCCGCAAGCTCTGGGTAGACATGCCAGCCGCCCTCGATCGGCTGGCCATGCGAGAACGCGATAGCGACACGCGCCTCGAGCTCCGGCGGGACGGGTTGTTCGAACGTCGCCGACTCCATGCCGAGCGGTGCGAGGACGCGCTCGGCCGCGACGTTCTGATACTGCCTGTCCGTGACGTCCTCGATCAGCTGCTGGAGCACGGTGTAGCCACCGCCCGAGTACGCGGCGACCAGGCCCGGCAGCCCTGCGCTCCGGACCGGTTCGGTGTTCGCAGGGGGACGCCCGTCGAGGATGTCCAGCAACGTTGGCAGCGGCTCGCTGCGCTTGTATCCCGGGAAGCCCCACACGCTCAACCCGGCCGCGTGGCAGAGAAGATGGCGCACCGTGATCCGCGGACGCCATTCACCGGTGCTCGTCTCGAGAGGCGGAAGGGACCAGCTGCGCAACGACTCGACGATGTCGCCGTCGAGGGAGAGGGTTCCGTCGGCGACGAGGCAGAGCGCGACGAGCGCACTTACGGATTTGCTGATCGACGCCGCCTGAAAGAGGGTGTCCGCGTCGGCTCCCCATCCTGCGGTGACAATCTCGCCGTTCTCCGCATAGGCGAGGGAGACCGCGGGAGTCAGCTCTGCGCCGCTCGCGACGGTCCCGTCGAGCTCGCGGGCGAGCTTGGTCGGCAGCGGCGTCAAGCCTGCAGCGACCGGCCCCCGGCGGACTGCATGCCGGCGAGCATCCCGGCTGGAGAAGCTCCGTCCGGGAAGCGCGCGAGCAGCTCGCCCAGGAGCGCATCGGGCCCCCAGCCGTTCTCTGCGGCGAGCAGCTCTCCGGCGCTCCAGCCGCGGAGGACGTTCACCGCGCCACCCCAGACATGGATCACCTGACCCGTGATCGCCTGCGCTTCGTCGGCGCAGAGCGCGACGACGACCGCCGAGACGTTCGCCGGGTCGAGCGGGTCGAAGCCTTCCGGCGGTGCGCCCATCTGGAACGTTTCCTCGGTCATCCGCGTGCGCGCGTTCGGCGCGAGGCAGTTGACGGTGACGCCGTAGCGCTGCAGCTCCTGCGCAGCGATGATCGTGAAGCCGGCGATACCCGCCTTCGCAGCGCCGTAGTTCGCCTGGCCGACGTTGCCGAACACGCCAGACGGGCTGGACGTGTTCACGACGCGGCCTCGCACCTCCTCGCCCGCCTTCGACCGTTCGCGCCAGTGAGCCGCGGCGTGCTGCGTTGGCGCGAAGTGGCCCTTGAGGTGGACAGCGACGACAGAGTCCCACTCCTCCTCCGTCATGTTCACGAGCATCCGGTCGCGGAGGATCCCGGCGTTGTTGACGAGGATGTCGAGCCGGCCGAACTCGTCGATCGCCTGCTGGACGAGCCGTCCCGCGCCTGCGAAGTCGGCGACGTTCTCACCGTTCGTCAAGGCCTCGCTGCCGCCCGCGCGGATCTCCTCGACGACCTGCTCCGCCGGGCCTGGATCGGAGCCTTCGCCGGCGAGCCCCGCCCCGCGGTCGTTCACGACGACCTTCGCACCTGCGCGCGCGAGCGCGAGCGCGTGCGAGCGGCCGATCCCGCGTCCCGCGCCCGTGACGATCGCGACCTTCCCGCTCAGATCGGGCATCGTGGGAGCTTATTCCTCGAGGTAGCGAGGGTTGGCGACCTTCAGGCGCCGCGCTACGTCCGCCTGCACGCGCGCGAGCGTTCCCGCCGGGACATCGCCCGCGCGGATTTGCGCCGCGAGCTCCCGCTGCTCTGCATCGTCCTCCGGCGGCAGCTTCGCGAGCTCGCGCTCGACGATCCCGAGCGCGTTCAGCGCGACGAGCGTGCGGAAGCGGAGGCGTGGGTCGGCGAGCGTGGGGAGGATCTCGACGGCGAGGAACTCCTCGATCGCCTCGGCGAGCTCCTGCGGCGTGGGACGCTCGCTCATGTGACGCCCTGCCTCTCGAGCAGGTGGCAGATCTCGTGCTCGACCTCAGCGCCGAGCCGGCCGAGGATCGCGAGCTCGACGCTCCGCTCCTGTCCCGTCAGGTGCCGGCGCGCCTGTGTCAGGCAGCCGGTCGCCCACGCGGCGTTGCCGGCGAGCTCCCAGTAGTCGAGCTCCTCCGGCCGGACGTCGAAGCCGGTCAGCTCGTTGTAGCGCTCGAGATACGGCTCGGCGTCTCCGATCCCGCCGAGCCGGCGGTCGGGGACGCCGAATCGCCACGCGCGGACGAGCGCGAACGAGAGGTCGCGCGCCGGGTCGTCGAGATGCGCGAACTCCCAGTCGAGGACGCCGACGAGCCCGGTCTCGTCGACGACGAGGTTGCCGATGCGGAAGTCGCCGTGGACTACGACGGGCGGCCGCGAGGGTGGGCGATTCTCCCGCAGCCACCAGAGCCCGAGCTCGATCGCGGGATGTGGCTCTCCGATCTCGTCCAGCTCCTCGACGAGCCGGTCGACGGACGCCTCCTCGAGGAACGGCAGCCGCTCCTGCGGGAGGGCGTGGATCTTCGCGAGCTCCTCGGCCATCTCGATCGGCAGCCGCTCGGGCACGGCCGTCCGCACGATGCGGCGCCCGATCGTCTCGCCCTCGAGCCGCTCCATCACGAATGCCTCGCGCCCGTCGAGGTCGGCGATGTACGCGATGGGCCGTGGCGCCCTCACTCCGGCTTCGTGCGCGACCTGCAGCACCTCGAACTCGTGCTGCAGCGAGAGCGTGTGCCGGTGGATGACGCCGCCCCCGGCGCGGCGCACGAGCAGGCGCTCGTCACCTGCGTCCACCGCCCATGCCTCCTTCGAGGCGCCGCCCGGCAGGAGCACGGGTTCCGAGATCGGCCCGAGCACCGCCTGAAGCGCCTCGCGCATGTCTGCGATCATCGCCGCTGTGACCGACCGGCGCGAGCGCGTGCACGCGTTCATGGAGGAACACGTCTATCCGAACGAGTCCGCGCTCCTGCGCGAGGACGACGCCGCCGACGCGCTCGTGCGCGGGCTGCAGCAGAAGGCGAAGGAGGCGGGGCTCTGGGCGCCGCATCTGCCGCCGGAGGCGGGCGGCTCGGGCGGCGGCTTCCTCGAGTACGCGCACCTGAACGAGGAGATCGGCCGCAGCACGATCGCGCAGCTCATTTTCGGATGCCAGGCGCCCGACGCGGGGAATGCCGAGATCCTCCACCTCTACGGCACCGACGAACAGAGGGAGCGATTCCTGCGGCCGCTCGTTGCGGGCGAGACGCGGTCGTTCTTCGCCATGACCGAGCCGGAAGTGGCCGGCTCCGATCCGACGCTCCTGCGCGGGCGCGCCCAGCGGGACGGCGACGCGTGGGTGATCGACACGCACAAGTGGTTCTCCTCCGGAGCCGACGGCGCTGCCTTCGCGATCGTCATGGTCGTGACCGAGCCCGAGGCCGAGCCGCACCGGCGCGCCTCGATGATCCTCGTCCCGACTGACACCCCGGGTTACGAACTCGTTCGCCGTATCCCGGTCATGGGTCACGAAGGCCGCGGCTGGGGGACGCACTGCGAGACGCGCTTCACCGGCGTGCGCGTCCCGCTTGCGAACACGCTCGGCGAGCCCGGCGACGGCTTCCGGATCGCGCAGAAGCGGCTCGGGCCGGGGCGGATCCACCACGTGATGCGCTGGCTCGGCCAGATGGAGCGCGCATTCGAGCTCATGTGTGCGCGCGCGCTCGAGCGCGAGGCGTTCGGCGGCCCGCTCGCGGAGAAGCAGACCGTCCAGAACTGGATAGCGGAGTCGGCCGCCGACATCCAGGCCTGCCGGCTGATGACGCTCGCCGCCGCGCAGCGCCTCGACGAGGGAGACGAGGCGCGCGTCGAGATCTCCCTCATCAAGTTCTTCGCGGCGCGCGTGCTCGGCGAGGTGCTCGATCGCGCGATCCAGGTGCACGGCGCCCTCGGCCTCACCGAGGACACGCCGCTCGCGCACATGTGGCGGCAGGCGCGTGCGGGCCGGGTCTACGACGGACCCGACGAGGTGCACAAGGCGGTCGTCGCGCGCCGGGTCCTGAAGGCGTTCGAGGAGGGGGACGGTTGGCGCTTCACGTAACTCTCGAGGGCCCGCGCGTCCGGCTCGAGCCGCTCGAGCCGCGGCACGAGGAGGAGCTCTGGCAGGTGGCGCAGGATCCGCGCACGTGGCGCTGGATGCGCTTCAACGGCCACCAGCGTGACGAGTTCCGCCGCTTCTGGAACTCGGTGGACATGGGCTTCGCGCACTACCTCGACGACGATCTCGTCGGGCACACGAGCTTCCTCAACGACCGGCCCGAGGATCGCGTCGTCGAGATCGGGAACACGTGGCTCAGTCCGCGCGCGTGGGGGACGGACGCGAACACCGAGGCGAAGTACCTCCTCCTGCGGCACGCGTTCGAGGACGAGGGCTACTTCCGGGTCGAGTTCAAGACGGACGCGTCGAACGAGCGTTCACGGCCCGCGCTCGAGAAGGTGGGCGCGACGTTCGAGGGCGTGGCCCGCAAGCACCAGCTCGTCCGCGGCGGCGAGCGGCGCGACTCGGCGTGGTACGCGGTGATCGACGACGACTGGCCCGCGGCGAAGGCGAGCCTCGAGCAGCGGCTCGGCTGGCGGAGTGCAGAGAAAGGAGCTTGATGACGCGGTATCTGATCTCGTTCGATGACGGCGCGATGAACCACGTCCCCGAGGAGGAGATGTCTGCTGTGGGAGAGGCTGCTCATGCGGTGGTCCAGGAGGCCATGGACGCGGGCGTGTTCGTGTTCGCCGGCGGATGTCGTGAGGAGCTCAGCGTCGTGGACACCGACGGGAGGTCACCGACTCACCCGAGAGCAAGCCGTACGTCGGGGGACTGACGATCGTCGACGTGCCCTCACGCGAGGAGGCGCTGGAGTGGGCTGCGAAGATCGCCGGGGCCTGCCGCTGCCAGCAAAAGTTCCGCGAGATCATGCCCGACCCGGCGGTGGGCAACTGACCGAAGCCGCACGGCCACTCCGTCCCAGGCGCAGAGCGCGGAGGGTGCTGGTGATCGCGCTCGCCTTGATCGTCCTCGCTGCTGTCGTGATCATCGTGATCAGCCGCGGCTCGGCGCCGACCACCGGTTACGACGCCTCCTATCCGCAGTGCTCGGGTTCGTACCCGTCGAATCCGCTGTTCGGGATCGTCGGTGTCAACGGCGGGCTTGCGAACAACGCGAACCGATGTCTAAGCGGCGAACTTCACTGGGCGAGCGGCGCGCCGGGGCAGAAGCAGCCGCCACAGCCACCCCTGTCGCTGTACATCGACACCGGCAACCCGGGCGCGCATCACGTCGCGGACTGGCCTCGCCGCGGCACGGCTCCAGCGTACGGCTCCTGTAACGGCCTGTTGACCAACGCCTGCTCGTACCTCTACGGCGCGCAACGCGCTGCCCACTCCTACGACCTGGTCGCCGCGCTGGACTCGGTCGCCGCCAAGACCGCGCCGTGGTGGATCGACGTGGAGTTGGCGGCGAGCTGGGCCGGCACCTACGAGCTCAACATCGCCGCGCTGCACGGGTTCATCGCCGGCCTGCGCAGCGCCGGCGCGACCGGCGAGATCGGGATCTACTCCACCGGTGCGCAGTGGAAGGACATCACCGGGCTGACGGCGCAGACGACACCGGCGGCCTTCAACGGCCGGCTGCCCGACTGGGTGGCGGGAACCAGGGCGACGCTCACGCAGGCGCGGCAGAACTGCACCAGCGGCGGCTTCACCGGCGTCGCGCCGACGCTCGCGCAGTACCGGATCGGGCCGCTCGATGCCGACCTGCGCTGCACCGCGCACTGACCTGCGTTCGTCGCCTGGGTACGCTCGCGACATGCCGAACCTGCACGACCCGCAGTGGGTCGACCGTACCGATGCTCCTCTCCGGGGCCGCACTTATCGAGTCGGCGCGCTAGCCGGGGCCGTGCAGCTCGGGGCGACGCTCTACGAGATCGACCCTGGCCAGAACGGCTCGCCGTTCCATCTCCATCACGCCAACGAGGAGATGCTGATCGTGCTGGAAGGGCGCCCGACGCTGCGCACCCTCGAGGGATCGCGTCCGCTCGAGCCGGGTGAGATTGTCGCGTGCCCGGCCGGTCGGGCCGGTGCGCATCAGCTCCAGAACCGGACAGAAACCCCGGTCCGCGCGCTCGTCGTAAGCACGATGATCTATCCCGAGACCGCGGAGATGCTCGACAGCGACAAGATCCTCGTGATCAGTGGTCCGCCTGGCACCGAGGACAGGCTTTTCGGTGCTTTCCCACGCTCGGCCCAGGTCGATCGCCTCGTAGGCGAGATCGATTCACCAGACGTAGCCGAGTAGTACCAGGCTGGCACCGTCGCCTGGGCCAGCCTTCAGGAATGGCCCTGAGACTTATGAAGCGTCGAAGACCGGTTGGGCAGATAGGTTCCGTGAGGTTGCCCGAGTCTCCGCCGCGACCGCGTTGCGTCGCTGCTTCGCGATGCGCACCAACCGACCGGCCGCCTCGAGCGCCTCTTCCGGCTCGCGCGCCTCGTCAAGGCGGGCAGCGCCGACCGAGCAGGTGACGCTCAGCCGCCGTCCGTCAATGGTGAACGGCTCGTTCGCGACGAGCAGGCGTAGCCGCTCGCCGAATTCTCCGAGGTCGGCCTGGTCGGGGGCAAGCACCACGAACTCTTCGCCGCCCCAGCGGAAGACGCCGTCGCTCGCCCGTAGCCGCTCCCGGAGACGCTGGAAGACGCTGACCAGGAGCTGGTCGCCTGCCGCGTAGCCATGGGTGTTGTTCACGTTGCGAAACAGGTCGAGGTCGAGAAAGCAGAGCGCGGCGGGACGGCCTCCCCGCGTGATCCGTGCGTGTTCTGCGCTCAAAGCCTCCGCGAGGGCGTAGCGGTTCGGCGCGCGTGTGAGCGCGTCGAGCCGGGCGCGGGTGCGCTCCTCAGCCAAGCTCTGCTCGAGGCGGAGCCGGAGACGGTTGCCAAGCCAAAGAGCGAGCAGCAGGCCCGACGCGAGAGCCAAGGCGACTGAAGGTGCGAGCCGATAGGAGAAGACGAAGGCCACGAGCGGCGGCCAAGGGAGCAACCAGGCAAGGAGGTGGCTACGCCATATCGCCGCGAACTGGGGCCACACCCCGGCGCCGCGATCGAGCGCGACGATGCCAAGGTTGAGCGTGTTCACGGCCATGCCGCTCAGGAGCCCCAATGCCGCTACAGCGAGGGCACCCGCGCCGCCGCGCAGCGCAACCTGCTGACCCACGAGGCCGACCGCGAATCCTTGCAGCGCGTCGGCGCCTCCCCAGGCGGAGCGCTTGCGCCAGACGGCGCCCGTGTCGAACGCCTCCATGGAAACGCCCGCACACGCGCCGACCAGTGGGCCGCCGATCAGTGCTGCCGCAACCAGGAAGCCGTGAGCTGGGGAGACCTGCGTTCGCGGCGAGACGACCACATCGACCCGATCCGCGAGGGCCGTCAATGCGATCAACAGGACGACCGCGGGCAGCGAAGTCGTGATTGTCGCCCCGTGCAGCCGAAACCACACGACAAGAACGGATAGAGCCGCAGTTGGAAATCCGACTGCGACCAGGAGGCCACGCCCCCGCATCGCCGCAGGCATACAGAGATTGAAACCCTTGCACTAAGTCGCGGCTTCCCCCAGGAGAGGATCGTGGCTCCCTCGACCGAGGGATTCTGGGGGTCGCTAGGCCAGCATCTCGACCGCGTCGACCAGCGGAAGTCCGGACAGTGCTGGGCTGGTGGCAGCACGATGGGCCGGCCGGGCTGGACGACCGACTGCGAAGTCTTCCATGACACGACGTATCGGCCGGTCAAGGGCCGCCGGTCGCGTTAGATTGATGGTTATGCGGCGGGCGGGTGGTGTCTTGGTGGCGCTGCTGGCTGTTCTGTCCGTGGCGGGGTCGGCCGCGGATGCTTCGGCTACGGGTTGGCACCTCATGCCCGTAGCCCAGCTCGGTTCGCGGCTCGGCCACGTCGGGGGCGCTGCAGTCAACCGGTCTGGAACGTCGGTGGTTGTGTTTTCGTCCAGACATTCGTTGAGCGTGGCTCGGCGTACTGCGGATGGCTCCCGGTTCAAGATCGTGGGGCGGGTTTCGGTGCGTCGGCCTCTCGTAATGAGCCTTACGGCGCTTGCCAGTGGCCGCTTCTTGCTCGTCTACACGACTCAGCGGCAGCTCGTGGCCAGAGCTATCGACGCCGGTGGACGATTCCGCGGGCAGCCGCATGTCTTGGCGTTCGGGTGGACCGAGCCGGGCAGCCTTCTCTTCCCTGCGACGCCTTCTCCTGTCGTCGTTGCTTCGGATGTGTCGCGGGCCGTCGTTGTCTGGGGAGTCACTGCAGGGAAAACTCAAGAACTCGAGGGAGCGATCGTCGGCCGGACGGGATGGAGCAGTTCAAAGGTCTTCTACGAGACGCAGTCCGACCCACAGGACCTGTTCAGAGTCCTTGCCGCAAGCGACGACCAGGACCGGTTTCTCGTCAGCCTGCAGAAGGAGAATGAACCCACGACTGCTCGCATGTGGGGAGTGGAGGGCGGCTCGCAGCAATGGGAGCGCGTCATTCCTCCGCAAGTGTCGGACAGATCCTCGAGCACCGCCCCCGGCGGTGCGACGGTCTCTTCAGTAGACGGCTTGATCACTGCGGGCTGGCAGGACGCCTCGGCGGCGTTCGTCGTCTCGACCTGGAACGGCTCGACCTGGACAACACCCGTGACGGCGATTGCGGCTAGGCACGGCCGCACTGGCCCGGACGCGCTCTACCCCGTCTTCGTCTCGGACGGCTCACGAGCGGCGCTGGTCTGGTCTGAACCCTCGCCGGACTTTCGCGGACCCCTCGCAGCCACTATCCGCTCCGGTCGCGGAGCGCGCTGGTCCGCCCCCCGTGTTTTCCCGCACTCGTACGGTCCCTACTGGGTGCCTAATGCGATTACCCTCGACACCTTCTGGTTCACCACGGCCGGGGAGCTGGCCGGATTCTGGACTGGTGATCCGATCAGCGCCTCCACAGGCGCCGCCGGTCTCTATGTCGGGTACGTCGGAGCCGCAGGGACCTCCGCCAAGGCTCTCTCCCGAACCCAGGACGGGACTGGCCAATCCTGGTTCGCGCTAGCACGCGCGGACGACCTCCACACCATCCTGTGGGCAAATGAGAACGGGAAGGAGTTCTCCGCAACCGTCACTCAGGACGGAGCCGTCGGCCCGGGCCAACGCCTCCACCTCTGCAACTGGCCCTACAGCGGAGCCTCCAACCCGGACGCCTCAGCCCAACTCCTGATCGGCGGAGCACACCTCGCCGGCAACCGCGTGGCCTGTTCTCCGGTCCTACTCTGGTAAGCGCGGAAGCCAGCGCGCCGCCGCGTGGGCCAGTGTTCGGAATTACGCCTGGGTGGTCCACCGCCGAAAGCGAAGCGGTACTTGCTCTGCTCCCTCTGATCTAGGAAGTGTCGGCCGTGAGGAAACGTCGGACGCTTGCCGCGGCTTCGTCGGGCTTGTTGCGTAGACCGTGACCCGTGCCGGGCACGATTGTCAGCTGCGATCCCGGGATCGCAGCAGCTAGCTCTTCGAGGTCGGCAGGCGTCGCGAGCGGATCGAGTTCACCACCGAGGATCAGAGTCGGACAACGAACTCGGCTTGCCTCACCTGACAGATCGAGTTCGGGCAGCTGGTTGGTCCAGAAGTGAACCCCGACTTCGTGGTGTTTGACGACACGTGCGAACGCCTCCGGGTCGGGCGGGCCGGGGTTGTAGAGCGGAAGGCAGATCCGCTGGTACGCCTCCCGGGTCTCCAGATTCGGATGCTCGAAGTACCGGGCAGCAACATCGCGCGCCTCGGCGCCACCCAGGCGCTCGAACATCGCAAGAGCACGCTCTGGGAGGAAACGTGCTGCAGTGCTGAGAAGCACCAGCTTGGCCGGAAGCTCCGGATAGCGACCGGCGACGCCCAGCGCCACGAACCCTCCGAAGGAACCACCCAACAGGACCGGCCGCTCGATCTCCAACGCCTCGCAGAACGCAGGCACATCGTCAATCCACGTGTCGAGGGTCCACCGATCAGTGGTACTCCAGTCGCTCCGCCCGTTTCCCCGTTGGTCTGGAAGCACCACCTGGGCAAGATCGGCAAGCGGCGAGAACGTCTCCTTCATCAGGCTGTGATCAAAGCCCGGACCTCCGTGGAGACAGATCAGTACTGGTCGCTCGCGCATCGCAGCGCCGTCAGGTACCAACCCCATCCCGGCGACGTCGAAGTAAAGGCGGACGTCGCGCACCTGAACGCGCATCCGACGAGTCTATGCCGACCGACCCGTCACGGTCGCCTGGCCGAGTGTTCCGGAATGACGCCTGAAGTACGCCGGCAGATCACCCATCCCAGGCTTGTCCAGGTCGACGGTAACGCCTTACTCTCAGCGGCGTGGACGAACAGAACGGGAAGCGATCTTGTCCAAACTTCGAGATGGGCAGGCATACGGATGCGGCGGTGCCAATTGGAGGAAGGCCCAGGAGATCTTCGAAGCAGGTCTCTCGGAAGGGCTCGACATAGTGATGATCGATCACGACGGCGTGTTCGTCGAGGTGGGGCCTTGCTCAAAGGTCGGCCTGGCTCCTGACGAACGCGGCGCGATTCTTCGATGGTGAGCAATTGTCCAGCGCGGTCGACGACCTGGACGACACCGGCGCGTGGGGCGATAGTGCGGTCGCCTGGCCAGTGTTCGGAAATGACCCTGACTGAGGCAGTGCCGTGGCATGTGTTCTCAGTCGGCGAGGCCCGCCTTGTAAAGGCGTTCGTCGAGTTCGTTTCGGAGCCGATCGAACTGCGGACCCCCGCCTTCGCTGGCGTCTTTCTTTGCGTTGAACAGCCGCACCCATAGCCCCGCGGCCCAGGCGGCGGCACGGTCTTGCCTCGACCATTGACCGAACGCGGTCTGGTAGGCGTCGATGAATTGCGTCGTTTGCGCGACTGTGGCGGCCCCACCGGGAGAGCCTTGCGCAGCCCATACCGCGGCCGCGAGCCCAACGATGGTTGCTTCCGGTTGGGCGATGACACTGTCCCAGTCGTGGACGGCAAGGGGGTCATCCCCGATCCAGCGAATGTTCTGCGACTCCCAGTCTCCGTGCCCTAGCCGCAATGGCGCCGCGTACGCGCTCAGCAGATCCCGCACACGCCGTGCGCTGTCGTCGATCCACGGGGGGCCGTCCACCAGATTCAGGTTCGTTCCGCGATCGTCGTGCTCGGGCCACGTCGCGGCGGCGCGGTGGTCCCACGCTGCCCACGGCGGCGACGGCAGCAGCGTCGGCAAGCTGGCGACCTCCGGGGCCGCGGCGATCAACCGGCCGAGCAGGGTCGCGTACGGTCCAGCGCCGAGATCGGGGTCGCGTTGCTTCCCTCCGCCGATGAGGAATTCGGCGCTCACAGCCCACCTGTCCACTTGATCCACGTTGCCGAGCGGGGCTGGACACGGATATCCAGCCATTGCGAGGTGCCGCTGGACTGCAACGCAGGCCGGCAAGCGGTCCTGCCAAGGCCGAATCTTGATCACGACGTCTTGCCGGTTCGCGAGTCTCACGCCTAGAACGCGAGAAAGATTCCCACGCTCGAACAACGTCGCCACGATCGGGCTTCCAAGCGACGACTCGCACCACCGTCCCAAGCTCTCGTCTGATAGCACCGTCCGATCATGCCCGGCCGGACGCACAGCGCTCGCCTGCGCGAGCGTCCTGTCGCCTGAACTTGTCGCGGCTGCTATGCGCTCTGCTCGCGGCGCACGATCTGTGTGCAACGGGCGCTCGCGACGAGCTCGCCGTTCTGGAAGAGCTCGGCCGCGCAGAAGACGACCCGCCGGTTTCGCTGCACGACGTGGCCTTCGGCACGCAGCGTCCCGGGCCGAGCCGAGCGGTGGAACTCGCTGCGGAGGTCGGCGGTCAGGAAGTCTTCGTCCTCGGCCACCAGCGTCCAGCAGGCGCCGCCCATCGCCGTGTCGAGCAGTGCGGCGACCATGCCGCCGTGCACGATCGGCCCGGACGGCGAGTGGAAGCAGTACTCCGGAGGCGCCTCCCACTCGATCACGCATCGGCCGTCCGCCTGTTCGACGCCCCGATAGCGGAGCGTGTTCCAGACGTGCGGGTCGGGCGGCGGGAACTCGCCCCACGGCCTCCGCGCGCGCGAGCTCAAGTCTCGACGCTCGCGGGCGACTCGGCGGCGAACCGCTCGCGGAGCTCGAGCTTGCGGAACTTGCCGACGCTGGTCTTCGGGATCTCCTCCACGAACTCGACCCGGTCGGGCAGCCACCACTTCGCGAACTGCGCTCCGAGGAACTCGCGCAGGTCGTCCGCGCTCGCAGACGCGCCCTCCTTCAGCACGACCGCAGCGAGCGGCCGCTCGCCCCACTTCTCGTCCGGCACGGCGATCACCGCCGCCTCGGCCACGGCCGGATGCGCCATCAGCGCGTTCTCGAGCTCGACCGAGGAGATCCACTCGCCACCCGACTTGATCACGTCCTTCGAGCGGTCCTTGATCTGGATGAAGCCGCGCGGGTGGATCGAGACGATGTCGCCGGTGCGGAACCAGCCGTCGTCCGTCCAGCGGTCGGCGCACTCGGGGGCGTCGTAATACGCCGCCGCGACCCAAGGCCCGCGCACCTCCAGCTCGCCCATCGCTTCGCCGTCCCACGGCACGTCCTCGTCGCCGGCGCGGGCGCGGATCTCGACGAACGCAAGCGGGAAGCCGACCATCGCCTGGTAGTCCCAGCGCGTCTCGGCATCCGCCTCGGCGAGGTCGTACGGAAGCGCCACGGTCGAGGCGACCGGCGACGTCTCGGTCATCCCCCAGCCCTGGCAGATGCGCAACCCGTGCCGCTCCTCGAAGGCCGCGATCAGCGCGCGGGGCACAGCCGAGCCGCCGATGAGCATCGCCTTCATCGCGGAGAGATCCCAGCGATCCGGCTCCTCGTCGAGGCGCGCGAGAATGCCCATCCAGATCGTCGGCACGCCCGCGGCCCACGAAACCCGCTCCTGCACCATGTTCTCGAGCAGGCTGTCGGGGTCTAGATGCGGCCCGGGGTAGACGAGCTTCGCGCCCTGCAGGGTCGCGAGGTACGGGTAGCCCCAGGCGTTCGCATGGAACATCGGCACGACCGGCATGACTGCGTCGTCGACGCCGAGACCGAGCCCGAGCGGGTTGTTCGACCCGACGCCGAACGCGTGTAGGACGGAGGAGCGGTGCGAGTAGACGACGCCGCGCGGCCGGCCCGTCGTGCCGCTCGTGTAACACATCGCCGCGGCCTCGCGTTCGTCGAGCTCCGGGTCCTTCCACTCCTCCGGATCGGCCGTCGCGAGCAGCTCCTCGTACGAGTCCTCGACGACGAAGACGTGCTCGATCGGCGTCCCTTCCCGGAACTGCTCGAGCAGCGGCAGCAGGGCACGATCGACGATCACTGCGCGGTCGCCGGCGTGGCTCGCGATGTAGTTGAGATCGTTCGGGTGGAGCCTGAGGTTCAGCGTGTGGAGGACGAAGCCGCCGCACGGGACGCCGAAGTACGCCTCGTGGTGCTGGTGGTGGTTCCAGCACAGCGTCGCGACGCGGTCGCCGCGTTCGAGGCCGGCCTTCTGGAGCGCGACGGCGAGCTGACGTGCGCGACCTAGCGTTTCGCGGTGGTTCGTGCGATGGAAGCTCTTGTCGGGGAGGCGCGCGACGATCTCCCCGTCGCCGAAAAACGTCTCCGCCCGGCGCATCACGTGTGTGAGCGTGAGCGGGAAGTCCATCATCAGGCCTTCCATCGCGGGCATTCTCCTATGCGAGCAAGGCGTTCGCGACCTCGAGCCTGAGCTCGGCCGGCCGGCTGCCGAAGCCTTCGAGCCAGAGGGCGCGCTTGTAGAAGCGGTGCAACGGGTGCTCCCACGTGAAGCCGATCCCGCCGTGAACCTGAATCGAGCGCTCGCACGCGGCCACCGCGGCCTCGGTCGCGAAGGACATCGCGGCCGCGGCGGCGAGCGGTGCGCGCTCGTCGGCCTCGGCGACGCACCATGCGGCCCAGTAGACGAGCGAACGCGCGAGCTCGACGTCGGTGTAGGTCTGCGCGAGCGGGTGCGAGACGGCCTGGTAGGTGCCGATCGCCTTCTCGAACTGGAGGCGCATCTTCGCGTGCTCGACGCCGAGGTCGAGCGCTCGTTGCGCGACGCCGAGCGCCTCCGCCGCGCTCGCGGTGCGGGCCCGCGGCAGGTTGCGGTTTCCGGCGAGCGGCTTGCCGTCGGCCTTGTCGAGCCGCCCGAACGGTCGCGACGGATCGACCGAGGCGACCTCCTCTCCGCGCGCCGGGTAGGCGGTGCCGCCGTCGGAGACGACGAAGTCGACGGCGCCGAGCCACGGGACATAGCCGTTCACGTCGACCGACCAGCGCTCGTCGCCTGCGGCGACGCGGGCGCGCTGCTCGGCCGACAGCCACGGCAGCGCGAATCCGACGGTCGCGATGTACGGGCCGGGGTAGCACGCGTAGCCGAGCTCCTCCAGCAGCAGCGCCTCCTCGACGAAGCCGAGCCCGGCCTCCGCCACGTCGAACCAGCCGAGCTCGGCGAGGTCGCCCCAGCGGTCCTCCGTCGACTCCCAGTCGCGGTCGAGCGGGAAGCGGTCGGCGAGCCACGCGCGGGCCTGCTGTTTGAGCTCGAGCTGATCGTCGTTCAGCGCGAAGTCCATCAGCGCGACCTCGGGAGTCCCAGCACGCGCTCGGAAATGATGTTGCGGAGCACTTCCGACGTGCCGGCCTCGATCGTGTTGCCGCGGCTGCGCAGCTGCTGGTGGTTCCACCAGCCGTCGTCGGTGATCCCCTCCGGGCCGAGAAGTTCTCGCGCGAGCTTCGTCAGCCGCTGGTTCGCCTCCGACCAGCGCAGCTTCACGCCGGAGCCCTCGGGCCCGGGCACTCCGGTGCGCTCGTAGGTGCAGAGCGCCCGGTAGTTCGTGTAGCGGAGCGCTTGCAGCTCGACCCACTCGCGCGCAAGCCCTTCGCGGACCCGCGGGTCGACCTCGCGCTCGCGCGCTTCCTCGAGCAACCGCACGAACGCCGCGTCGAGCGTCGCCGTGAGCGCGAAGCCGAGCGTCGCGCGCTCGTGGAGGAGCGTCGTCATCGCCACCTGCCAGCCCTCGCCCTCGTCACTTAGCCGGTTCTCGACAGGCACCTCGACGTCGCTGAAGAAGATCTCGTTGAACTCCGCCTCGCCGGTGATCTGCCGCAGGGGGCGCACCTCGACGCCGGGTGCGTGCATGTCGGCGAGGAGGTAGGTGAGGTTTCGGTAGCGCGGCGCGTCGGGGTCGCTCTGCGTGACGAGGATGCAGAAGTCGGCGATGTGCGCGAACGACGACCACACCTTCTGGCCGTTCACGATGTAGACGTCGCCACGGCGCTCGGCGCGCGTGCGCACGGCGGCGAGATCCGACCCCGCGTCCGGCTCCGAGAAGCCCTGGCACCAGATCTCATCGGCGGCGAGGATCGGCCGGAGGTAGCGCGCCTTCTGCTCTTCCGTCCCGTGGGCGATGATCGTCGGCCCTGCCATGCTGAGCCCGATCACGCCGACGTGCGCTGCCGCCTGCGCCGCCGCGAGCTCCTCGTAGAGGATTGCCTGGAAGCTGTACGGCGATCCCGCGCCGCCGTACTCCTTCGGCCAGGTCAGCCCGGCGTAGCCGGCGTCGTACAGCTTGCGGCTCCACTGGCGGACGAACGGATCCTCGAACCGCTGCGCGCCGCCACGGCCGCCGCGCTTGTCGGCAGGGAGGTTCGTCGCGATCCATCCCCTGAGCTCGTCGCGAAACCTCGCCTCCTCGGGCGTGTCCCGCAAATCCACGCGGGGAGGCTAACCGGTGGCGGGTGCCGGGACCAGCTCAGCCGGCGGTTCTGCCACGACTCGCCGCCGCTGCACGGGCAACAGCGTCACCGCTCCGAGGATCGCCGCGACGCCGAGCCACTGCGTCCATCGCAGATGCTGGTTGTAGGCGTAGATGCCTGCGATCACCGCGACCGCGGGATAGGTGAGCTCCGCAAGAGAGGAGAGCACGGCCGGCGTCCGCTGCAGCCCGTAGTAGTAGAGCGTGAGCGCGACGAGGCCGGTCGCGAGC
>DATFHC010000184.1:0-18034 GCA_035248765.1 Gaiellaceae bacterium | reverse complement strand
GGCGGAGCTCGGCGGCGCGGAGGTGGGAGGGCGCCTCGCGTCGGTGATGCTGATGCGGGGGGAGGCATGGGGCATGAGAGGCGAAGGCGATGCAGCCCTGGTCGCGGTCGAGGAAGGTTTTGTCCTCATCAGCACCGACACCTGTAGTCGCAGCGGCCGGCCGGCCGGCCGGCGGGTCGTCGTCGCGACTGGGCAGGCCGGAATGCTTCTTCCTTCACCGGGGCCGGGAGAACGCGTCGAAGCACTCACTCCGTCTCGGATTCAGATTGTCTCGGCCGATGCGCTGAAGCTTCTGCTCAGCGTTCCTTCAGTGGCGGAGTCCATCACCGATGCGTTCGCCGAGGCGCTCAGAGATCGTCAGACGACGATCCGCAATTGCGCCTTTGTTCGCCACTCCGAGCGGGTGTACGAAAAACTTCTCCAGCTCGCCCGGACATACGGCCGCGTCGTTCCGGGCGGAGTGCGAATCGACTTTCCGCTGACACATCAGTTGCTGGCGGACATGGTCGGTTCGGCTCGCGAGACCGTCAGCCTCGCCCTCTCCGACCTCGCGGGCGAGGAGCTCCTCGACTGCCGGCACCACCGGTATGTCCTTAGGATCGCACCGCCCGACCTGTTTTCCACACTGCACTCGGATGTCGTTTCCGGCGTGCGGCGCTCGCGGCTTGACGCGTAGGGCAAGCGCGACGAGTGCGTCCGGGATGTGAGCGGTCTAACAGATCCCGCACGATGTCGGAACGCTTACAGCCGTAGGAACTTTCGGTTGCTTGCATCGATGGTTCGTTCTGATGCAGCGGCAGCCCGTGGGAGGGGTGTGTGATGTCGAGGCCGAGGCGCGTTCTGGGACGAATCGTTGTCTCTGCGGTCGTAGGAGCGCTCGTCATGCTCGGGGTGGTGATCGCCAACGGCAGCGTGTCCGCGTTCTCGACGACGAACAGCAGCGACGGCCCCGGCGCTTGCGAGTCCGCAGAGGTCGATCTGCCGGGAAACGTGTGCGATAAGAAACGGGACGCGCTGTTCGAGCAGGGCAAGCAGGTCTTCCGTTTCGACACTTTCGGCGACGAGGACTTCTGGGGCGGCCAGCTCCAGCTGCAGAAGGCGATTGAGGGTGCCGCGCTGGGGGGCGTCGGCCCCGGTGTCAGTCCAAACACGGCGCTCACCGCCGCCGGCCTCAAGGTCGACGTCGACGCGCTCCCGAAGAAGCTGCAGGTACAGCTCAAGCAGGGCAAGGTCGACCTCAACAGTCCGGCGACCACGCTCGCGCTCCTGAAGCTGAACGCCGTCGTCGGCGTCAAGGGCTTCTTCGACAGCGGTGGCTCGCTCAGCTCGGTCGGCCTCACCTGCGCCGTCTGCCACTCGACCGTCGACGACTCCTTCGCCCCAGGGATCGGCCATCGGCTCGACGGCTGGCCGAACCAGGACCTGAACACCGGCCTCGTCGTCTCGCTCGCACCCAACCTGGCGCCGATGGCCCAGCAGGTCCTTGGCTCCGGCAGTCCGGCCGCGATCGACACGCTGAAAAAGGTGCTCCTGAGCTGGGGGCCGGGATTCTACGACGCCGAGGTCAATCTCGACGGGATCGGCTTCAAGCAGGACGCCGAGGGCAACACTCTGATCGGCTCCGACGGCAAGCCCGAGTCGGCGGCGACCCGGATTCCGGCCGCCTACGGCCACCTCGGCGAGAACTTCCACACCTGGACGGGCTACTTCGGCGACGTCACCTACTGGAACGCGTACGTCGCAAATCTCCAGTTGCACGGCAACGGCAACTTCAACGACTCGCGGTTCGAGTTCATCGATCCGACCACCGGCCAGCCGAAGTATCCGGCGGCGCTCAGGGGCGGCTTCAACAAGCTCCGGCACAACCCGGACGAAGTCACGTCGAAGCTGGCGGCGCTCCACTACTACCAGCTCTCGTTGAAGGCGCCGACGCCGCCGCCGGGGAGTTTCGACGCTGCTGCGGCGGCCCGCGGCGAGCAGGTCTTCAACGGCCAGGGCCGCTGCTCGGACTGCCACATGCCGCCGCTGTACACCGACGCCGGCTTCAACGCCCACACGCCGGCGGAGCTATGCCTCAGAAACTCCAAGGGGGAAATCGACACCTTCCAGGCCAACCGTGGCCCGCGGGGGCTGAACCCCGGCACGCTCGTCACGCCGCAACTCAGCGGCCTCTGGGCGCGGTCGAAGCGCGGTTTCTACCACGACGGCCGCTTCCCGACGCTCCTGGCTGTCGTCAATCATTACGACAGCTGCTTCAACCTCGGTCTCTCGGCACCTCAGAAGAGCGACCTCGTCCAGTTCCTCAAGAGCAACTAGGTAGCGAGAGGGGAGCCTCGTCGATGGAGGGGACGCTGCGCAGCGCGATGCACTCGCAGCGTCCCCGCCTGACCCTCTCGGCGTTGCTTGCTCTGGCCTTGATGGTGGCCGCCGTGGCTCTGATCGCCTACTACGCGCCGGAGGACGCCGACCAGGGGCTCTCGCAGAAGATCTTCTACTTCCACGTCCCGATCGCTCTCACGGCCTACGCGTGCTTCGGTTGGGCCGCCTGGAAAGCGTTCCGACATCTCTCCAGGCGCCAGGCTGGTGCCGACCTGGAGAGCTACGTCGCCGTCCATATGGGGGTCATCTTCGGAGTGCTCACGCTCGCCACGGGCTCCATCTGGGCCAGAATCTCTTGGGGCGTTTGGTGGACCTGGGGCTCAGACCAGCTCGTCCTCTTTCTCGTCCTCTTCCTTTTCTACTGCGCCTACATGATGCTGCGCTTCTCGGTCGCGGACGGTCCCCAGCGGGCGAACCTCTGCGCGGTCTACGCCCTCTTCGGCGTCGTGCTGATTCCCGTCTCGTTCTTCGCGATCAGGCTCTCGCGGGACCTCATCCATCCGGTCGTCTTCAACCAGCACGGCCCACAGATGGCGGGCTCGATGTTGCTCACGTTGTGCGTTTCGTACGCTGCGTTGCTTGCGCTCGCCTCGACGCTCTACCGGATCGAGGTGGCAGGCAAGCGGATCGAGAAGCGGTTGCGCGACCTGAAGGAGTTGCGCGGATGACTGCCGCAGAGCAGTACGTCGCGGCTGCTTACCTCGCCGTCTTCGCGGTCGTGCTCGTGTACGTGCTCATCATCGCCGCGAAGCTGCAACGCCTCGAGCAGTCGATCCAGGACCTGACGCTGGCCGGGAAAGCCGCCCCGGAGGAGCCGGCCCCGGAAGTGCGGCCGACTCCGTCGGACTCGGAGCACAGGCGGCTCGGCGCGGTCGAGGCGCACTTGTGATGAGGCAAGTCGATGCGTCGATCGTCGCGAAGAACATCGCCATGGTCGGCGTGTCTCACAGGGCGGTGCCCGTGGACTTGCGGGAGCGGCTGCACATCGGCCCGCAGCTTGCGCGCGAGATCGGCTCCCGGCTCGCGGGGGAGAACGGCGAAGCCGTAGTCGTCTCGACCTGCAACCGCACCGAGCTCTACCTGGCAGCCACCAACGTCTCCGCGGCGACGGCACTGGCACTCGACGAGCTCGCGGGACTTGCGGGCCTCCGCGCCCAAGAGGTGCGGTCTCTGGCGGCGGTGCTGGGCGACGGCGAGGCTGCAGCCCATCTCTTCGCCGTCGCCGGCGGCCTGGAGTCGATTGCGGTCGGCGAGACGCAGATTCTCGGCCAGGTCCGCGATGCCCACCGACGCGCCCTCCAGGCGCGGACGAGCGGCCCCGTGAGCGACCGTCTCTTCCGGCAGGCCGTCCAGACAGGTAGACGGATCCGGGCCGAGACGAGCCTCCTCGAGTCGTCAACCTCCATCCCCGCTGCGGCCACACGATTGGCCGAGAGCGTACTTGGCTCACTGGATCCCTCCACCGCGGTCGTGATTGGCGCGGGGAGGATGAGCGAGCTCGTGCTCTTGAACCTCGTGCACCGCCGTTGCGGCCGCATCCTCCTCGCCAACCGGACTGCTGCCAGGGCACGGGAACTCGCAGCGCGCTTCGGAGCAGAACCGGTCGCGCTCGAGCGTGTCGGAGATGCGCTGCCCGGAGCCGATCTTGTGATCTCGTGCACTGCCTCGACCAGGATCGTCGTTGCTGCAGATGAGGCCCGTCGCGCTACCGCGAACCGTCGAGGCCGACCGATGGTGTGGTTGGACATCGCCCTGCCGCGAGATCTCGATCCCGAGATCGCAGGCGTGCGTGGCTGCTACCTCTACAACGTGGACGACCTGGCAGCTGTCGTAGCAGCTGGTCGTGCCGATCGGAGCCGCGACCTCGAGCGCGCGACGGCCATCGTCCGAGAGGAGTCTGCAAAGTTTCGCGACTGGCAGCTGTCACTCGACGTGCTGCCAACGATCGCTGCGTTGCGAGACTCGGCCGACCAGATTCGGGCTGACGAGCTGCGACGCGTGGAGGGCAAGCTCAGCCGACTCTCGCCGCGGGAGCGTCAGCTGGTCGAGTCGCTGACCGCGCAGATCATGAACAAGTTTCTTCACGAGCCCACGCTCCGGATGAAGCGTGCGGCCGCCGGACCGGCCGGTCCGGCCTACGCGGGAGCTGTTCAGCACCTGTTCGGCATAGGCGAGGAACCCGGATGAGCTCGGCCGGAGGCGGCAGCGCGCCACGGTTGGTCATCGCGCTCTCCGTCGCGTGCGCGCTCGCGGTCTTCTTGCTCTACACGAGCCTGGCCGGATCGGCGACACCGTCGCTTACTCCTCTCACCGTGGTCGGCCACAAGGGTGTGGTCACGCTCGCCGGTGCCGCCGTGGGGCCGCTCACCGGGGACGCGCACGGCTCGTCGGGCCTGCGCTTCACTCTGAAGGAGATCGGCGGGACAGCCACCGTCCCAGTCGTCTACCGCGGCTCGGTCCCCGACCTGTTCAAGCTCGGCCGTCACGTCTTCTTGCAAGGGCAGCTGCGCAGAGGCGTCTTCGAGGCTGTGCCCGGCTCACTTGTGACGAAATGCCCGTCGAAGTATGTGCCAAAGGGGAACGCGTAAGTTGGCGCTCTTCGGCCATACCCTTCTTCTGCTCGTGCTCGGCCTGCTCGTGTACGCGGCTGTGGCCGGCAGCTATGCAGCATTGCGCGGCCGGAGGCGCCTACTGTCGTCTGCCGTCAACGCATTCGTCTCGGCGTTCGCGGGCACCGCCCTCGCGGCGGGGACGCTCCTAATCGCCTTCGTGCGCAACGACTTCTCGCTCAGCTATGTCGCGAACCATTCGAGCCGCCAGTTGCCGCGCGGCTACACCCTCGCGGCACTCTGGTCAGGCCAGGAGGGGTCGCTGCTCCTCTGGCTGCTCGTGCTCACGGGCGTGGGCGCAGCGGCACTTCTCCTGAACCGGCGCCTCGTGATCGACGTCCTGCCCTGGACGGCGCCGATCCTGGCCGGGATCGGCGCGTACTTCGCCTTCATCCCGAATGCCGTCGCGAGCCCGTTCGCCACCCAGACGGCGCCGCCGAACGGACTCGGCATGAACGCGAGCCTCCAGAACCCGTACATGATGATCCACCCGCCGCTGCTCTATCTCGGCTACGTCGGGCTGACGGTGCCGTTCGCGTTCGCGATGGCGGCTCTGGCCTCACGCCGCGTCGACGAGCGCTGGGTTGTGGCGAGTCGCCGCTGGACGCTCTTCTCCTGGACGTTCCTCGGCGTCGCGATCCTGCTCGGCGCCAAGTGGGCATACGAATCGATCGGGTGGGGCGGCTACTACGCCTGGGATCCGGTCGAGAACGCGGCGCTGATGCCGTGGCTCGCCGCGACCGCCTTCCTGCATTCGGTGATGGTGCAGGAGAAGAAGAACATGCTCCGCGTGTGGAACGTCGTGCTGATCGCGCTCACATTCTCGCTCACCCTGTTCGGGACGTTCCTGACACGCAGCGGCGTGATCAACTCGATTCATTCCTTCTCCCAGTCCTCGATCGGCGGCTGGTTCCTCGCCTTCATCGCCGTAGTGGTGACTGGTTCCACGGTTCTGATCCTGACGCGGCTCCCGATCCTGCGCACCTCGGTGAAGCTCGAGTCGCTCGCCTCGCGCGAGGCCGCGTTCCTCTACAACAACCTGCTACTGGTCGCGTTCGCTTTGACGATGCTATGGGGAGTCGCATTCCCGCTGCTCTCACAGACTCTGCGCGGCGTCCCGCTCAGCATCGGCCCCCCGTACTACGACTTCTTCCTCAGGGTCTTCGGGCTGCCGTTGCTGCTTCTGATGGGGATCGGCCCGCTGCTGGCCTGGCGGCGGGCATCTCTGCGCTCCTTCGTCCGCGCAGTCTCCTGGCCACTGCTATTCGCCCTGTTCGTGGGCGCATCGCTCTTGCGGGCCGGCGCCGGCTCGAGTCTCCCCGGCCTCGTCGCCTACACCTTCTCAGCATTCGTGCTCGCAGCGGTGCTGCTCGAGTTCGGGCGAGGAACACGCGCCCGGAAAGAACTGGGAGACAGCACCTGGGCAGGCGCATTCACCTCGCTCGTCTCGCGCAACCGACGACGTTACGGCGGCTACGTCTCACACGCCGCAGTCGTGCTGCTCGCGATCGGGGTCGTGGGGTCGAGCGTCTACGGCAGCTCCCGGACAGCGCATCTGCAGCCGGGGCAGGCGATGAGCGTCGGTGGCTACTCGGCGACCTACCTGGGGACGAAGCTCACCCACAGCCCGAACCACGACGCCCTGCGCGGGGAGTTCGCGCTCTCCTATCACGGCAAACCGCTCGGCATCGTGGCGGCCGGAAAGAACCACTACAAGGTCGAGCAGTTCTTCGCGAACGCGGTCGGGATCCACACCGACTGGCTTCGCGCCGAAGACGTGATGCTGATCGGCGACCAGTTCGACAAGGACGGCTCCGTCTTCTTGAAGATCGCGGTCAACCCGCTGGTCGACCTGATCTGGATCGCGGGCGTCGTCTTCCTGCTGGGCTCCGTGGTCGCCATGTGGCCTGACGCGCGGGAGAAGCGGCAACTCGCGAGACGGGCGCTGGAGATCGACGGGCGCCCGGTGATCGCCTGATGGTGATCCCGATCATCCTGACCGCCGCCGTGGCGCTGGTGATGCTCCTCTATGTCGCCCGTCCGTTCTTCGGCGAGCCGGAGCTGCTGGCCCCCGCACGCGCAGACGGCCGTTCCACTGGCCGGCTGGAGCTCATCGAGGAGCGCGACCGTGTGCTGGCAGCGCTCAAGGAGCTCGAGTTCGATCACCGCACGGGCAAGGTCTCGGAGGGCGACTACCGCGAGCTGATCGGGCCCCTCCGCAGACGCGCGGTCGACACGTTGCGAGCGCTCGATCCCGTCGAGCCACCGGTGCGCTCGGCCCGCAGACGCCACGAAGTGCAATCCAGAGCGAAGGTGCACCGCTGAGCACCGTGCGAACGATTGCCGGGCAACAGGAACGCCGGCCCTCGTCGACCGGCAGAATCCGGGTCGTTCTTCGGGCGCTGGCGCTCTCGTTCGTCGTGCTGCTGCTGGTCCTGCTCGCTATCCGACTCGCCTCGGATGGCAGCGGACGCCGCCTGGACGCAGCGCTCGCCGCCGGCAAGTCTCCGACCGCACCCGACTTCTCGCTCCCGCGCCTGAGCGGCAAAGATCCGCTCCGGCTCCGTTCGTTGCGCGGGAAAGCAGTCGTCCTGAACTTCTGGGCATCCTGGTGTGTCCCCTGCAAGCACGAAGCCCCGCTGCTCGAGGCAGCAGCACAGCGCTTTCGTTCCGCGGGGCTTGTCGTGGTCGGTGTCGACGCCCAGGACTTCCGCAGCGACGCCCGCACCTTCGTCCGCCACCACGGGCTCACCTATCCGATCGTCCACGACGACGGAACCTCGACGCTCACGCACTACGACGTCACGGGCTTCCCCGAGACGTGGTTCATCGACCGGTCCGGGCGCCTCGTCGGCGAGCACGTAAAGGGACCACTGACCCGCGAACGGCTGGCACGCGACATCGCGGCGGCGATCCGATGAGCGTCAGAGGTGTCCTCGCGGCAACGCTGCTCGCGCTCCTCTTCGCCGCGCCCGCGGCCGCGAGCGAACGTCACCCGACGCTGAACGAGCTGGAACACGAGGTCATGTGCCCGACCTGCCACGAACTGCTCGCGTTCTCCGACGCGCCCGTCGCCGACCGGATTCGCGCCTTCATCACGAGGCGAATCAAGGCGGGCGACACGAAGAGCGAGATCAAGCATCGGCTCGTGAGCGAATTCGGCGAAGCCGTACTCGCCGCGCCGCCCAGGCACGGCTTCGACCTCCTCGCCTGGCTGCTCCCGCTTCTCGGCCTCGTCGGCTCAGGCGCGGTGATCCTTGTCCTCGCGCAGCGCTGGACACGGGAGACCCGCGAACCGTCGAAGCCGCTGCAGGCTGACGACGCCGCTCCGCTCGATCCAACGCTCGCGCGCCGTCTCGATGACGAACTCGCCCTCTTCGACCGGTGATCCACACTCACACTGAGCGGGACTGAAAAGGCGTTTTCTTCTCCATTAGCCACGCGCTCGCGAGGCGAGGAGCACACGACCGACCCGAGCCCGGAGCTCTACCCCGGCCTATCGTGCGCGGCTACCGCTCGTAGCCTTCGACGACCTCCGGATCGCGGACGCGGGCGACCTCGGCCGCCTCTCGCAACGCACGACGTTGGCGCAGCAGGTCCCAATACTGGTCGAGCGAGACGTTCAGCGATTCGAGCCGCCGACGTTCCTCGGTCGTTGTGGCGCCTTCTGCCTCACGCTGCCAGAGCCCGTGCTCTTCGGAAACGAGCTGTTCGATCCGCTCGTACAACCCATCGTCATCCACCGTTTTGCCCGCCCTTTCTTCCGGGCCG
Source organism: Gaiellaceae bacterium (assembly GCA_035248765.1). Taxonomy (GTDB): domain Bacteria; phylum Actinomycetota; class Thermoleophilia; order Gaiellales; family Gaiellaceae; genus Palsa-739. The sequence goes on along the minus strand of DATFHC010000184.1, from coordinate 9,275 downwards.
AGCTTGACTGGCTCCATGCTCGCGGCGACAGTTCCCAACCCGACGCTTGAAAGGCGAGGTGCCCAAAATGGCGACTGACCTTGAGACCGAACGCGGGATCGTCCGCGTTCCGACGGGCACCTGGACGGTAGATCCCGTTCACTCCTCGGTCGAGTTCCGCGTCAAGCACATGATGATCTCGACCGTGCGCGGCCGCTTCGGCGAGTTTGCAGGCACGATCGAGGCGGCAGCTGACTATCACCAGTCGAAAGTACGAGGCACAGTCAAGGCCGCCTCGATCGACACGAACGAGCCGCGCCGCGACGACCATCTCCGCTCGACCGATTTCTTCGACGTCGAGCATCACCCGGAGATCACGTTCGAGTCAGCCGAGATCGAACATCTCCAGAAGGGCAACTATCGCGTCCGCGGGGAGCTGACGATGCATGGCGAGACGCGGCCGGTCCAGTTCGAGGTCACCGTGCACGGCGTCACGAAGGACACCCAGGGTCAAGACCGTGTCGGTCTCGAGATCCGCGGCACGCTGAGCCGCAGCGAGTTCGGGCTTCGCTGGCAGCAGGCGCTCGAAACCGGCGGAGTCGTGGTCGGCGACGAGGTCAGGGTCTCCGCCGACATCTCGGCGGTCTGCACGAGTCGCGATCCAGAGGTTGCGGCCGCATGAGGTCCGGCGTCTCCGGCGAGCTTCACGGACCTCACTACGAGGAGGAAGTCGATTTCTACGCGCGGCCTCAACCCCCGCCCAAGAACCCCCGGTTCAAGCGACCTTTGGGTCGGGGCGGGAAAGAGACTCGGTCGACTGCCGTCTTTTGGGTATGACAGGCGTCGCGCAGACGCACCATTACGCCCGGCGCGGCCGGAGTTCACGTCGCACGCGAGATGGCCGCCGCGATCGAGCTGTGAGTGCCGCAGCGTCTCCTCGGACGCTGTGCGTGCTCATTGCAGACGATCACGCTCCCACTCGCGACGCTGTCCGTCAATCGCTGCGGAAGAGAGGTATCAAGGTCTGCGCGGAGGCGAGCAATGCGGTGCAAGCCGTGCAGCTGGCGCTCGAAACGAAGCCCGACATCTGCCTACTCGAGGTCAAGATGCCAGGCGGCGGCGTTGCGGCCGCGTGGGAGATCGCCGCGCGCGTGCCGACAACGAAGATCGTAATGCTCACCGTGTCCGACGCGGACATCGACTTTTTCGGAGCGTTACGCGCCGGCGCCGTCGGTTACTTGGTCAAGGACATCGATCTGCGCCGTCTCCCTCATGCCCTACGCGACGCCGCCGAGGGCACAGCTGCGATTTCGCCCGCTCTCATCGGACGCATGCTCGCGCAGTTTCGCTCCAAAGAGCCACGCTTCCGCACGACCGACGTGGCCACGGATCACGGCCGACGGCTGACGAGTCGCGAGTGGGACGTGCTAGCGGCGCTGGCGGAGGGCCTGTCGACCCGCGCGATCGCCAGGCGGCTTCAACTAACGCCGAGTGCGGTCCGCGCCAACGTCTCGAACCTCCTGCACAAGCTGGGCCTGGCGAGTCGCGACGAGGCCGTCTCGTTCTTTCGCGAGACAAGCGACAGCTAGCACGGGCAGGCGCTCTGCGGTCCAGTCAGTGTGCCTGGCCCGTGCGCGAGAACGTCCTAAGCCGTCGAAGGCAGCAGTTCGGGGCTGGGCCGGAGTTCTGCGTTAGCGGCTTCCGCGTTCTTCGGCGCCTTGAACATCGAGACCTCGTCACCGATCGAGCCTCGGCCGATTCGTAACGCCGCATAAGCGCCTCGACCTTGCCCATCGGGGCTGGGCACATGAGCTGCGAAGGCACCCGGCTGAAGCATCCCGCGGGGCGCAGGCAGGTGTAAGTCGCTCGCGGCCAGGAAGCGCTGGGATGCCTAAGCGGTTGGGGCCGGGCCAGTCTCGTTAGAGACGATAAGGACGTGGCAAACTGAACTATGCGCTGCGGCCAGCGCGTGTCTGCCGCTTGAAGTGGTCTCGCCCAGCGGTTACGTCGCTGGGCGAGACCGAGCACGACCTCGCTGACCGCGGTTCCCGTAGGTACTTCGGAAAGGAGGTGGCGCCGCTTCCCACTGTAGTCAGGTTCGGTCGGGTGTAAACCGCCGCCTGGCAGTCGTTGGGAATCTTCCTCTCCGCGCTACTACGGCGGGCGGAGGACGCGGCGGGACGCGGTCCGGCCGCGAACGAGAGAAGGGAAGGCAGGAATGCCTAAGCAGTTTGCAAAACCGTCATTGATCGTGGCGGCCGCCGTGCTTGGCGTGGTCGCCGCGCTGTTGGTCGGGGTAGGAGCAGCCGCGACAAGCATCAATTCCGCGAACGCTCCGAACGGCACGCACTTCAAGTCAGGGACAGCGAGTTGCACGGTCACGGCCAGCGGGGTCTCCTGCAGCGGCTATACGCTGGCGGGTGTCGGCAACACCAACGCCACGGCTGCATTGACCGCCACGTACACGGCAACAGTCGTCTGCGTGAACAACGGCGACAACACGTCAGATTCCCAGCACCAGGGGAGCTTCACGTCGTCGACCGGACCGGTTCCGCTTCATCCATCGAAGAACGGAAACCTGTCGGTACCTTCACTGGCGGCGACCGCGCCCACTGCGGCCGACTTTCTGGCTCAGCAGTCCTGCCCGAACCCGAATTGGACGCCAACGCTCGGGTCGGGGATCACACTTTCGAGCTTTACATACACGCTGACGTTCGCCGGCTTCAGCAGCCCCTACATCACGATCACGGGTCCCTGAGCGGATTGGCCGGTAAGCGGTAGCACAGGAAGGGGCCGGGGTCCTCGCGGGCCCCGGCCTCCTCCAGGAGATAGAGACAGACAGCGAATCGACGCAGTGACAGCTTCAATCGCCTACCACCACGGCGAGTTGCAGGCTTGCGAGCAGGATGGCGCGTGGACCGTGCGCCTGGCGAACCTGGAAACGCGCGCACGCTACCTCGACCTCGCCCTGGCCCAGCTACTCGGCAACGCTCCCGAAGCACACCGCGCCGCGGCCAGGCTACTAATCGAATTGGCCGACGTCACCGAGCGGCAGGCCGCCTCCTTGCACGTAGCTGAACCGCCGCCACGAATCCGACGCAGCCCGCCGCGGCACAAGCTCTCGGCGATGCCCGCGCTGCTCGCGTTCCGTGTCATCGTCTTCGCTGTCGTAGCGAGCACTACCTTCATGCTCACGACCTGGCTGAGCACCCTCCGGTAGGACGGCCCGCGGAAGCGGGGCGGGGCGGCTGAGAGCAGTCGCTTAGTAGCGGGACCCTCGCTTGGGCCAGTGTTTCGGAATGACGCCTGACGCGGATAGGCATGACGGGCGGAAGCGCGGCTCTCTTCCGAGCTAGATAAGAAGTAGATAAGTCCTCGGGCCTCTTCTTGATCTGGTCGCCGTCTGGTGGGAGATTCCGGCGGTATCAGCGCCCGTGTCTGGGCGCAGGAGGTGACGCGGAGCCTGGCGTGGCGAGCCAGGTTCGATTCGTCAAATCGACTGCACGAGGCACTTTCGGGGAGGGGACCTCTCCGATTCTCGTCAGTTTGCGTCGCCGAATTAGAGGAGGAGTCATGAGAAGGTTGCTTGTCATCGCAACCCTGTTTGCGGTTTCCGGTGTCCTTGCCTCACAAGCGTTGGCGGGAACGACGAACGTCTCGGTCAGCATGTCGTTCACCGAGCCGATCCTGCAGGACATCAATAGCGGCTGCCCGGTCTTTCCGAACGGCTTCTGCGGCACCGGCGTGGTGGTTCCTTTTGGCCATGCGACCGAGTCGATCTTGTTCGGAGGTGCGTGCGGAGGCAACTGCGACTTCCGCACGGTCAACGTAGCGGGCGGCTCGATCTACCTGGACGAGTTCTTCGGAACCGGGTCCTGCCCCGGCTCCTGCCAGCCCAACCGGGCCGAGCCTGGCGGGGGAACGCTCACGGACGAGGTCGTGGGCGGAACCGGGATGTTCGTGGGTGCGACCGGAACCCTGAGCGGAAGCGTCTTCGCTGCGGGTCCTCAGAGCGCGATCAAGCTCTCGGGAATGATCACGCTCCAAACCTAAGAACCACTCCACGGGCAGGCAGGCCATCCAGCGCTTGCCTGCCCATGGGCTCTCGCCTGGGCGAGTGTTCCGGCGTGACCCTGAATCTGCGCACGGCCTAAGGTGTCGGCGTGCTCGACTGGCCTAAGCGGTCGGAGGCTGAGCGTCTGCGGCAGTGGCCGCTCATCATGCACGCCGCTGAGAAGGCAGCGGGTATGGCGGAATTGGATGGTCTGCTGCTGCTCGGGTCGTTCGCGGCGGGGCGAGCGGATCAGATCAGCGATGTTGACCTGGTAGCGGTCGTGGCTGAGGGTCGCTTCAGCGAAGCATGGCAGCGGCGTCGCGACTTGGAGACGGCTGGAACCCTCTATCAATGGGATGTTCGGATGGAGTCCGACGGTGATGCGGCCAGTCACAAATGGATCACCCAGGACATCGTGAAGGTCGAGTGCGGCTTCGCTGACGCCGCACACTCTGCCATGCAGCTCGCAGAGCCGTATGCCGTGCTCGTCGGCGATGAGTCCGTAGCCACGCGGTTTCCCGCGCTCGAATCGATCCCCCCCGACCTGCTGGAGGTATACGCACAGGAACTTCGCGACAGGGGCATGGTTCCCGATGTAGAGACTGCCTACGGAGACTTACGGCAGGCTTTGCGACGAGCAGTTCCGGGCGACTGACGTCGAGGTGGACGGTCGGCTGGGCCGGTGTTCGGGAATGACCCTTGAGCAAGAGGTTAGCTCGGCGGCGCTAGCGCGCGGCCAGCGGCGTGTTCCCCTCCTCTGAAGCCGCGGAGAAGGAGCCGCCAGCCTCGGCGGTGCACGAGAAGCCGCGATTACGTCAAGTTCGCGGCGAGCCGATCCCGTTACCCGGTGTGGCGTTTGGTGCGCGCGATCGTTGCTGGTTATCGGCGATGCAGGCCTGCGCGTAGGTCGCTTGTTTCGCGCAGCAGCGGGTGAGGGTGGTGACGAAGGCGCTTTCGGCCGGTGAGAGCGGGCGGCTAGCGAGGCGGGCGATCTGAAAGTCGCGCGTCAGCCGTGGGCGGCCGCGGAGGCGGAAGACGTTGAGTTCGCCGCGTTCGATCTCCTCGGCGACTGCGTAGAGGAGAGGAAGGCGACGCCGAGCTCTTCGCGGGCGGCTCTCTTGACGGCTTCGGTGGAGCCGAGTTCCCAGACGCGCGCGGGTTGAATGCCGATCTCGCGCAGTTCGCCCTCGACGAAGCTGCGCGAGCTCGAGTCGGGTTCGCGGCAGAGCAGCGTTAGCTCGCCGAGGGCTTTCGGATCGAGCGTCCCTTTCTTTGCCTGGACGAGGCCGGGCTGCGCGGACCCCGACGATCTCGTCGGCGAGGAACGGCTCGAGCGCGATCCTGTCGTCGGCTTTGTCCACGCCGACGATCGCTAGTTCGATGCGGCTGGCGAGTAGGCGGCGGAGGATCTGACCGCTGGCTGCGATCTCGATTTCGACGTCGACGGCGGGATAGTCGCGGCGGAAGCAGCCGAGCGTGTCCGGTAGGAGATAGGAGCCGGGGGCGGTCGAGGCACCGAGTCGGATCGTGCCGGTCTGGAGGCCTGCGAGCGCGCCGAGCTCCTGCTTTCCTGCCGCGAGCGCGGCGAGGGCCTGTGCGGCGTGGGCCGCGAGCACTCGGCCTCCCTCGGTCAGCCTGCTGCCGCGGCCGTTCCGTTCGACCAGTCGTTGTCCGGCAGCGGTCTCGAGGATACGGAGGTGCTGGCTGGCTGTTTGAACTCGGACCCGGCGACGGTCGTGAGCCGAGCGGCGTACTCCTCTTTCTCTTGTTCCCACTGGCCGATCCGTCCGCGCTCCGCCTGGGCCAGTGTTCCGGAATGACTCTGACGAGAGCGAGTTCGCTCCATACCAAGGGTCGAGATCAGAGTGCGTAGCAAACCGCGTCGTCGCACCGTCGCCGCCGGCCAGGTGGTAGGCCGCTGCGATGCCCGAGCGGGTTCCGACGTTCGAATTGGGTCACACTGGGCCAGAATCCTCGCGTACGGCCAAACAACCCAAATGGCGCTGGTGAAGCGCCCACCGCCGCGGATCTAGGGGTGCGCGCGGAGAGAGAGGGGGAAGGATGAAGAAGTGGCTCTGGCCGGTACTACTCGGCGTTTGCGTCGCCTTCGCTGCTGCCGCGGGGGTGGCCGGTGCTCAGCCGGGAGGTGACACGCTTGTCACGGTTGGAAGCCCGTCCACGCCGTTCTCGCAGAACAAGCAGAACGAGCCGACGGTCGCGGTCGACGCGAACCACCCGAACATCCTGGTCGCTGGCTCGAACGACAACATCGACATGGAGGCCTGCAACGCCGGCCCCGACAACACATGTCCGTTCACGCCCGGCGTCGGTGTCTCCGGCGTCTACTTCTCGTTCGACTCGGGCGCCACATGGACGCAGCCGACCTACACGGGATGGACGGCACGTAACTGTCTCGGCTCGGTCGGTCCGGACGCCGGCTGCACGCCGCAGGTCGGGCCGATCGGCACGCTGCCCTGGTACTACGAAAACGGCCTCGTCTCCGACGGTGACCCGGCGGTCGCCTTCGGCCCAGTGCGGGGACAGGACGGCACGTTCTCGTGGTCGAACGGGTCACGGCTCTACTACGCGAATCTGACCTCTATGTTCGACGGGTCGGGCGCGTTCAGGGGATTTGAGGCGATCGGGGTTTCGCGCACCGACGATGTCGCGGCTGCCGCAGCCGGTGACAAGAACGCGTGGATGCCGCCCGTACTGATCTCGCGGCAATCGCAGACCACCTTCTCGGATAAGGAGCAGATCTGGGCTGACAACGCGTCCTCGAGCCCGTTTTTCGGAAATGTCTATGTCTGTTGGGCGAGCTTCGTCGGCCAGGAGAAGAGCCCGAATGCCGCGCCGGCTCCCCTGCAAGTGGCGGTCTCGCATGACGGTGGCAATACCTGGTCGCAGCATCAGATCAGCGCCGCGGCGAACAACGGCCAGCGCAACCCGGCCGATGGCTGCACCATCCGTACCGACAGCCAGGGCGTCGCCTACGTCTTCGGCGTCGGCACATCCTCGTCGGGCGGGCACCAGGCGTTCGAGCTGATGTCGAAGTCGACGAACGGCGGACAGAGCTGGTCACCGGCGAACCCGGTAGCGGGGCCCGTCACTCAGCCTGGCGTCTTCGATCCGGTGCTCGGACGGCCCACGATCGACGGAATCGCGGGCGCGCGGAGCGACCTGGCTCCGGCGCCGAGCGTGGACATCGCGAACGGAGCTCCAACCGGCACGGACGCAACCGACCGGATCGTGATGACGTACGTGAGCGGCGACATCGCCGACCCGCACGTCTACTTCACCGAGTCGGCCAGCCACGGGCAGACCTGGTCGACGCCGGACCCGATCGAGACACCGGGCGACCGCGGTCTCTACACCGCACCGGCGATCTCGCCGAACGGCACCGACGTCTACGTCGTCTACAACGCGTTCACCACGCCGTACCGCGACAACACGACCGACCCGCGGTCGCTCGTCGGCGTGGTCGAGCACGCCGACGTCTCGGGCGGCGCGACCGGCACCTTCACCGAACTCCACCGCTCGACGCCCGGCGACCCGCGCGGCTCGAGCCAGAACAACCTCGTGGGAGAGTTCCTCGGCGACTACGTATACGCCGCTGCAACCAGAACCTACGGCGCGGCCGTCTGGAACGACACCCGCAACGCCGCCGATTGCCCGGCGATCGACGCGTATCGAGGGGCTCTCGAGGCAGGACTCAGCGCCACGGCACCCGCCCCCGAGCAGGATTGCCCTGCGACCTGGGGCAACTCCGACATCTTCGGAGGCGCATACCCCGACCCAACACCCTAAGGCACTCGCAGACCACGGGGAGGGGCCCGCGTCGGGCCCCTCCCCGTTGACGTCACGCTGCGGGAGCCTCTGCGCCGCGATCGGATCCGCTTCGTCGGAGGGCGCCAAGGCGCGCTTACTCCGGCGGCTCGTAGTCGTTAGCGAAAACATCGATCACGCTCACGTCCGGCGCACATCATCGGCCGCAGAGCCAACTCATGCGTCGTGCGTTGTTTGCGCCGCCTCATCGATTCTCAGGCAGCCGATGCGGCCGCGGACGACTATTCGACCTCGGCGCTGATGCCGTCGAGACGAAACTCTCTCCGGGGCCGACGCTGAAGGCTCAGCGCTTCATCCCGCTTACGGCGTCTATGCGGCTGCGCGGGTCTCGGTCAGGAGCTCGATGAATGCCTGGACGACGGCCGGGTCGAACTGTGTCCCTGACCCTCTCCGGATCTCGTTGATCGCGTGATCAAGTGGTTGCGCGCGTCGGTAGGGACGGTCGTTGGTGATGGCGTCGAAGGTGTCGACGACCGAGAAGATGCGGGCGGCGAGGGGGATCGCCTCGCCGCGGAGCTGGTTCGGATAGCCGGTGCCGTCCCAGCGTTCGTGGTGGGCGGCAGCGATCTCGGCCGCGGTGCCCTTCAGATAGGGGATCTCGGCGAGGATCTGCCTCCCGAGGGTCACGTGACGCTGGATGCGGCCCAGCTCGCCGGGGTCGAGACGATCCGGCTTGAGCAGGATCGCGTCCGGGACGCCGATCTTGCCGATGTCGTGGAGGAGAAAGCCGTATTCGAGCTCGGGGTCGTCGGCGAGCTCGGGCGCGACGCGGCGGGCGAGTCGGAGGGCGAGATCCGTGACGCGGCTGGCATGGGCGCCGGTTTCGTCGTCCCGAAGCTCGAGCGCGGCAGCCAGCGCACGAACGGTGACACGGTAGGAGTCCTGGAGAGCCTCGAGCGCAGCATGGTTCTTGATTGCGTAGCGGATGGCGCGGTCGAGGATGGCGGCGCTGATCTCGCCCTTGACCAGATAGTCGGCGGCGCCGATGCTCGCCGCTCGTTCGTCGATTTCGCGGTCGTCCATGCCGGTGAGCAGGATGACCGGCATGGTTCGGCGCTCGCCGATGAGCGCGCGGGCGAGATCGATTCCACTCTCGGCTCCCCCGAGCCGGTAGTCGACGAGGCAGACGTCGAACCGCTCGCGGCCGGCAGCGTCGATCGCGGTTCCGTAGTCGCGTGCCCAGACCAGCTCGTGCCGGGGCGCGGGGAGCTCTGCGAAGAGGTCTCGCGTGAACTCGTAGTCCTCGTCGTCGTCCTCGACGAGGAGGACGTTCCGAACGGTGTTCGTGAGGTTAGGCATGGTTGCCGTTGCTCGGAAGCGCGACGATCTCGAACCAGTACTGCGAGAAGACGGTCATCGCCTCGACGAGCCCGTCGAAAGTCACGGGCTTGGTGAT
>DATFHC010000183.1:0-8926 GCA_035248765.1 Gaiellaceae bacterium | reverse complement strand
GGGTGACAGGGCCGAGGAGTGGTACGCGCGACTCGACGCCGCGGGAATGCGCGGCGCCGGAGCGCCCGACGGCCTCGTTTCCTTCCTCGAGACGGCTTCTCAGGCCGTGGAGGTCTTCTCAGAGCTCGAGGACGAGCGAGGACTTGCCCAGGCGTGGCGCCGGATCTCCCGCGCCGAGCTCGTGCGGTGCAGCTACGCGGCCGCCGAGACCGCAGCCCTCCGCGCTCTCCGTTACGCCGTGGGTTGCGGCGAGAGGGTCGACGCCGCCTGGGCGGCGGACGGCCTCGGCACGGCGCTCCTCTGGGGGCCGACGCCCGTCGCGGAGGCGGTACGCCGGTGCAACGAGCTGGTCACGGAGTTCGGTGAGAACGAGATGTTGCGCGCCAACGTGCTCGCAGCACTCGCCGGACTATGCGCCCTCGAGGGCGACGCCGGTGCCGCTCGACGTCTCCGCGCCGAAGCGGAGGCCATCTACCGCGACCTCGGCCAGCGGATGGCCATAGCAGGACTCACGCAGGTCGCTGCTCAGATCGAGCGGCTCGCTGAAAACCCGGCTGCCGCAGAGGCAGAGCTGCGCGAGGGCCTCGAGATCCTGCACGGAACCGGCAGCGAGGCGCTCCAGCAGGCCTGGCTCGCAGCGGCGCTCGTTGCTCAGGGCCGGTACGACGAGGCGCGCGAGCCGGCCGAGGCGGCCGGCACGATCGCATCGACGGAGGATGTTCTCGATCAGGTGGCCTGGCGGGGTGCACTCGCGAGAGTCGAGGCCGTCACGGGAAACCTGGAGACGGCGCTCTCGCTCGCCCGCGGCGCAGTGGATCGGGCGTCGGTGACGGACGGCCTCACAATGCAAGCCGACGCTCTTCTCGATCTGGCGGCCGTGCTGCAAACGGCCGGCGACGCCGAAGAAGCCGCACGCTCAACCGCCGACGCGGCCGCTCTCTACGAACGGAAAGGCGCGGTCGTCCGGACGTCCTTGACGCTGTAAGGTCGCTCGAACCCTCACAGGAGGTAGGAGATGCCGAGCGGATCGACAACCGCGCGCGTTCCTGCAAAGAAGTACGGCAAGGAGTACCACAAGGGCTTCGACGCGGCGCTCGAGCAGGCGCTCGGGCAGCTGAGCAAGCAGATCGGCACCGGTAGCTACAGCGTCGATGTGCGCTTCCAGCTCGACGTCGAGGTCACCAATCCCGGCAAGGTCGGCTACATCAAGGTCACGCTCGACGCCACGTAGGTCAGCCCGCCACGAGTGCACGCGCATAGTCGCGCGGGTCGAACGGCTGGAGATCCTCCAGCGCCTCACCCACGCCGACGAGCTTGACGGGGAGGCCGAGCTCGTAGGCGATCGGGATCGCAACTCCGCCCTTTGCGGAGCCGTCGAGCTTCGTGAGCACCACTCCGGTGACGCCCACCGCATCGCCGAAGAGGCGTGCCTGCTGGACGCCGTTCTGTCCGGTCGTTGCGTCGACGACGAGAAGCGTCTCGTGCGGCGCCTGCTCGAGCCGGCCGGCGACGACGCGCCGCACCTTCGCGAGCTCCTCCATGAGGTTCGTCTGGGTGTGGAGACGGCCGGCCGTGTCGATGACCACGACGTCGCGGCCGCGCGCGACGGCGGCCTCCACGGCGTCGTATGCAACCGCCGCGGGATCCCCACCGCGCTCCGAGCCGACGAAGTCGGCTCCGGCCCGCTGCGCCCAGATCTCGAGCTGTTCCTCGGCTGCCGCGCGGTAGGTGTCGGCGGCCGCGACGACGACGGAGCGGCCGTGCTCGGCGAGCTTCGCCGAGAGCTTCCCGATCGTCGTCGTCTTCCCCGTGCCGTTGACGCCGACGACGAGGATCACGGCCGGCTCATGCGCGACGTCGAGCACCGGTGGCTGGCCGAAGAGCTCGGTCACCTCTTCCGCGAGCGTCGTGTTCAGATCGGCGAGCTCGCCGCGCGCCTCGAGCCGCCTTACGAGCTCGGCCGTGGCACGGACACCGACGTCCCCCGCGATCAGCGCCTCCTCGAGCCGCTCCCAGTCCGCGTCGTCCCCCGGATCGAACGACGTGACAGCGGCGAGCTCGCCGGTCAGCGCGCGCCGCGACTTGGACAGCGAGTCGCGCAACCGCGAGAAAAACCGGCCGCCGCCCTCGTCCCCGGCCGCCGGTGCCGCGTCCGGGTCACCCAGCAGCTCACCCCAACTTCTCGCCATCTTCGGAGGGTAGTGCCGTAGAGGCCCGCGCTACGCGGCGAGCTGCCATTCCTCGTTGCGGATGAGCGGGACCTCGGCGCCGTCCGCGAGGACAGCGTCCACCTCGAGCTCCGGCTCGCCAACCATGAAATCGACATGGATATTGCAGACGTTGGCCACCGGGTCGAGGTCGCCGTCGAACGCATATGCGAGGCCCATCCCGTAGGCGATGTGACAGGCGGCGTTCTCGTCGAAGAGCGTGTCGAAGAAGAGCGTTCCGGACTGGCCGACGCGCGACTCTTTCGTGACCAGCGCGACCTCGCCGAGCCGGTCGGCGTTCTCGTTCGTGGCGAGCTGGCTGCGGACGAGGTCCGCCCCCTCCTCGGCGCCGACGTGGACGATCCGGCCATCCTCGAAGGTGAATTCGAGCCCGCGCAGGATCTGACCGTCGAGGGAGAGGGGCTTGCTCGAGCGAATCTTCCCTTCGGCACGACGGGGGTCGGGCGTGGTGAAGATCTCCTCCGTCGGCAGGTTCGCGACGTAGTCGATGCCGCCGGAGGTGCGAAAGAGCGCGCTACCCCAACGCGCTGTGGGAAGCAGCCCGACCGTGAGATCCGTGCCGGGCCCTCGGTACCGCAGCGCGTCCGGTCGGAGCGAGGTCAGGCTTGCGGCACGCGCATCGAGGCGCGCCATCTGCTCGCGCCAGGCCGCCACCGGGTCCGGCTCGTCGAGACGCATGCAGAACGCGACCTTCTCCCACAGTCGCTCGACGTCCGGTTCCCCGAAGACCTGCTGCGCCCAGCCCTCGTTCGGCGCTCCGACGCCGGACCAGTTCACGCTGTTGTCCCGGTGCTGAGCCTGGACGATCTCCCTGATCTCCACCTGGACGGCGCGGCCGATGCGATCGCCGTCGAGGTCACCGAGCAAATGCGGCTCGGACCTGCCCTGCGTCCCGATGTACGCGTTCCCGGCCATCGCCTTCATGAACTGCTTCTGCCACTCGGGCGAGTAGGTCAGAGCCGAATCCGGCCCCAGCCCGATCATCGCGTGGTTGACGTGCTCGTCCTTGTAGAGGACGTGGACGTACGAGGCACCGGCCTTGTACGCCTGGCGGACGAGCGCGCGCCCGAGCTCCGTGTGCTCGACCATGGGACGGACGAAGACCTCCTGCCCCGGCTGCACGTTCGCGCCGACACGAACGGCGAGCTCTGCGTAGCGTTCGAGGCGTTCGTCCATCGCAAAGATCCTATGCAGAAGGAGACCTCGGATTGAGCATGCGTGAGCTTCGGCCCGGCCTGTGGCACTGGCGCGCGCCGCATCCCGACTGGGAGGAGGACAGGGCGTGGTCGCAGGAGGTCTCCTCGTACGCGGTCGAGCTCGGTGACGAGTTCCTGCTGTTCGATCCGCAGTCCGTTCCGGGCGAGCTGCGCGGGCGTGCGACTGCCGTCGTTCTGACGGCGCCGTACCACGAGCGCGAGGCCCGCGGGCTCGGGCTCCCCGTCTACACCCCGCCCGCCGACACCTGGCAGGACTGGGTCGAGAAGTTCGGCGTCGACCCGGAACAGGTGCGCGGCATGGAAAGCGAGGATCTCGCCTGGCTCCGCGCGGGCGAAGCCGAGGGACACTTTCATGGTCCCGGAGAGTGGCCGTTCGGGATCCACGGGTACGCGGGCCGCGAGGACAACGACCTCATCCTCTGGCTGCCGTCGGTCGGCGCAATCGTCAGCGGCGACTCCCTCTCCGACTTCGGTGAGGGGCTGGACATCCAGCTGGGCGGTCGCAAGCACGTGACGCGCGACGACGTCGCCGACCGGCTGCGTCCGCTGCTCGATCTGCCGGTCGAACTCGTCCTGCCGGCGCACGGCGAGCCCACGGACCGCACCGCGCTCGAGCGCGCGCTCGCCTAGCGGAGCTCGAGCACGGGGTAGCGCGCGTCGCCGTCGAGGCAGGCAGCGGCGAAGAGCGCGGTGCCGACGCCGCCGGTGAAGAGCGCGTAACGGCCGGGCATGCGAGCGGCCTGCCCGAGCGCGTGCATGGCGAAGCGGCGGGCGCGGTCGAGCCAGAGCTCGTCCTGCGTTCGCTCGAAGGCTCCGAGCAACGCGAAGCCGTTTCCGGAGGTGCCGTGACAGACGCCGTGCCCCTTCTCCTCGCCCGGAGGACCGGCGCGCCAGACGAGCTCGGCACCGGCAAGCAGGAGCTCCTCGTCGAGGTAATCGCGCGCCGCGGAGACGACTCCCGGCGCCCCGGCGCACCACTGAAGCTTCCCCTCACCGTGCCAGTTCGCGAGGCCGTCCTCCCGGGTCGCGACGCGGGCGAGCGCGGCGGCGGACTCTGTGCACAGCGACTCGTTGCGCGGATCGTCGACCTGGAGAAGCGCCCGCACGTTGCCGGCGAGCCCGTGCACGGTGCCGACGCCTTCGAAGGTCATGCCCCAGATCCGTTGCGTCCAGAAGCCGTCGCCGTCGCGCCGGGAGGCAAGCGCCTCGGCCGACTCGCGGGCCAGGTCGTCCCAGCCCATCGCGGCAGCGGCGACCAGGGTGCCGGGCGTCCCCCACATCAGGTCTTCGGCCTCGTTGGCGAGGTTCGCTCGGATGCGAGCTCGCAGGTCGTCTTCGAGCGGGTGACCGAGCTTGCAGGCGACGAGGAGGATTCCGGTCTCGCCCGTGAGCAGCCCGGACTCGGGGGGTTCGGGGAGTACCTCGCCCCGCAAGAAGTCCGGCTCGGCACGCCAGCGCTCCAGCGTCTGCAGTGCGACCGAGCTGAGATCGAGTTGTGTCTCCGCAAGGCCGCAGCGCTGCAACCGGTCGAGCGCAAAGACAACGCCGGACGCCCCGATGTACAGGTTCTTCAGCGGCAGCGGCGCGTTGTAGCCGTCCCACTCGTGGGCGGGCCAGAGCTCCTCCGGGTCGAAAGCCGCGTCGGCGTCGGCCACGATCGCGGCGATCCCGTCGCGAACCCGCGCTTCGTCCCAGGGCTCGTCCGTCAACTCCTCGAAGGCGGCCGGGTCGTGCAGCACGGACTGGACGCTATCTAGGCGGCGCCGGCGAGCTTGGCTTCGTCACGCGGCAGCCGGCGGGAAACGACCTGCGAGACCCCGTCGCCGCCCATCGTCACGCCGTACAGGATGTCGGCGGCCTCCATCGTCCGCTTCTGGTGCGTGATCACGACGAACTGCGCGCGGTCGGAGTAACGGCGCAGCAGCTCGACGAAGCGGCCGATGTTCGTGTCGTCCAGGGCTGCCTCGACCTCGTCGAGGAGGTAGAACGGACACGGCCGCGCGAGGAAGAGCGCGAAGAGGAAGGCGATCGCACCGAGCGCCTTCTCGCCGCCAGAGAGGAGCGACAGCCGCTGCACGCGCTTCCCGGCCGGACGCAGCTCGACCTCGACGCCGGGCTCCTCGTCGTCCTCCTCGGCCTCGGTCAGCCGCAGACGGCCTTCGCCGCCCGGGAAGACGGTCGCGGTCACGTCGGCGAAGTGTCCGCGGACGGCGTCGAACGTCTCAGCGAAGCGCCGCTCGACGGTTTCGGTCAGCTCATTGCGCAGCTTCTCGAGCTCGTCGAGGCTGGCTTCGAGATCGGCCCGCTGCGCGACAAGCTCCTCAAGCCGTTCCTTCTCCGCCTCGTACTCCTCGTGCGCGAGCGGATTGACCTGGCCCAGCGCTTCGCGCCGCCGCTCGAGCCGCTCGACCGTCGCGGCGAGGTGGTCGCGATCGTCGCCCTCCGCAGGCTCGTCCGCATTCGCCGCCTCCAGGCGCCGGCGCGCCTCCTCGGCCTCCGCTTCGAGACGCGCGGCCTCAACCTCGATCGCCGAAACGGCCTCGGAAGCGGCTGCGAGCTCCTGGCGCAGCTCGACCTCCGCCGCGCCGAGCCGGCGGAGCTCGGCGCCGAGCTCGCCGTTGCGCGCGGCGCCGGCGTCGACCTCCTCGCGCAGCGGGGCTTCGAGGTGCACGACCGAGACCTCGAGCGCGCGAAGGAGCCGCTCGGCAAGCCGGAGGCCGCGGTCGGCGCGTGGATCTCGCTCGAGCGAATACGCCGCGTCCGGGATCGGTGCCTCCAGCCGCGTACGGAGCTCGTCGAACTCGGACGCGAGCGCCCGCCGGCGCGCCTGGAGCTCGAGCAGCAGCGCCTCTGCGGTTTCGCCCGCGAACCACAGCTCGCCCCGCGCCGGGTCGTAGCCGAAGCCCTCCGGCGTCACGGCGGGAACCTGCGACGAAAGCAGCTCGTCCTTCGCCACGACAGGCATCTCGGCAACCAGCTGTGCCGGGTCGCGGCCGACGAGGACGACGAGGCTGCCGAGGCCAGCCTCGCACGCTCGCTCCAGCAGCACAAGCGCTCCGGCCGGGTCGTCGCGGACGACCGCCGACGCCGAGCGTCCGAGCGCAGCTGCGACGGCGCGCTCGCGGCCGGGCTCGACTTCGAGAAGTGAAAGCGCGATCCGCTCACCGTCCTCTGCCAACGCCCGAGCCGCAGGTGGAAGCCCTTCGCGCTCGGCGAGAGCGCGGTCGAGCGTGCGCAGGCGCTCCTCGAGCAGCCGAATCTGGTCGGCCAGCGCTTCTCGCTCCGCGCGAACGCGTTCGTCGAGCACTCGGCGCGGACGGGCCAGCTCGTCCCGGAGCCGTTGCACCCGCGCCTCCGCGGATTCGCGTCGCAGCTCGAGGCGCTCGGCCGCGCTGCGGAGCCGGTAGAGCGCCTGCAACGCCTGCTCGCGCGCGCCCGCCGCGTCGGCGAGCTCCTCCTCGGCGCGGCCGCGCTCGGCGAGCAGCGCCTCGAGCCTCTCCTCCACCCCACGCCGCCCGGCGGCCGCCGAACCACGGCGGGCCGCGAGCGCCGAGAGTCGCTCCTCCAATCCTGCGAGGTCGATCTGCGCGATCCGAGCCCGGAGGCGCGCGAGCTCGAGCCCCAGCTTCTGCGCGCGCTCTGCGGCGGTGGCCTGCAGCGCGAGAGGACGGAGGCGCTTCTTCACCTCGGCCTCGACGTCTCGCGCACGCTCGACCTCGATCGCGACGCGAGCGAGCTTGAGCTCGGCTCGGTGCCGGCGTGCCTTGAAGCGGCCGAGCCCGGCCGCTTCCTCGATCAGTGCGCGCCGTTCGGCCGGCCGCGACGCGAGGATCGCTTCGACCTTCCCCTGGCTGATGATCGAGTGCATCCCCTGGCCCAGGCCGAGGTCGGCAAGCAGCTCGACGAGGTCGAGCCGGCGCACCGCCGACCGGTTGACGAGGTACTGCCCCTCGCCGCCGCGGTGCAGCCGGCGCGCGACCGAGAGCTCCGCGTAGTCGACGGGCAGCGCGCCGTCTGCATTGTCGAAGAGAAGCTCCACCTCGCAGAAGTCGGCCGATCCGCGCGAGCCACCTCCCGCGAAGAGCACGTCGTCCGGCTTCTCGGCGCGCAGCTCGGTCGGGCTGAGGGAGCCTGCCGCCCAGCGGATCGCGTCCGAGACGTTCGACTTGCCCGAGCCGTTCGGCCCGACGATCACCCCCACGCCCGGCTCGAGGCGGACCTCGACCGGGTCGGGGAAGGACTTGAAGCCACGCAGCTTGATCGCACGGAGGTGCACGCGCCGGTGACCCTAACGAGGAGCGCGGACGCTACTGCTCGTCGTTGTCTTCGTCGCGCGCGAGGGCCGCGTCCTCGTCGGCGGGCTCGGCTTCGGCGAAGATCTCGAGGATCCCCCGAGGCGTGGAATCGTGCTCCTCCGCCGTGAGCCGCCGCAGACGCAGCTCCGAGTTGGTCGGACGCCGCTCAGCCATGAGGCTGACCAGGATGCCAGAAATCAGCCCTGGATCGCTGCGTCGAGCTTTCCGAGCGCTTCGCGAGCCGCTTCCTGCTCGGCGGCCTTCTTCGTCTGCCCCTCGCCGCGCCC
This sequence comes from Gaiellaceae bacterium, assembly GCA_035248765.1. Lineage (GTDB taxonomy): Bacteria > Actinomycetota > Thermoleophilia > Gaiellales > Gaiellaceae > Palsa-739. The sequence goes on along the minus strand of DATFHC010000183.1, from coordinate 899 downwards.
GAGCTCCTCGCCGTTGATGACCGCGGCACAGGTGAAGCTCCGCTCGTGCGGCGGCCCCTCGACCGAGACCTCCACGTACGTCACGTGCCGGCCGCTGCGGGCGAGCAGCTCCTGCAGGTCTGTCTTGTGGTCGACGCGAGTCGTCAGCGCATGCTCGATCTGCTCCGAGAAGGCGGCGACGATTGCCTCCTCGATCGCCGCAAACCCGTGCTGGAGGAAGAGCGCGCCGAGCGCCGCTTCGATCACCGCTGCGAGAACGTTGCGGTTCCGCGCGAGGCGCTCGAACTCCTCCTCCGACCCTGCGGGAGCCCGTTCGACGAGGCGTCTCCCGAGGTCGAGGTCGCGCGCCACCAGCGCGCACGTCGCGCGCGATACGACATGCGAGCGCACCTTCGCGAGCCGCCCCTCCATGAAGTCGGGATGGCGCGCGTACAGCGCGTGCGCAACCGCAAGCTCGAGGACGCTGTCGCCGAGGAACTCGAGCCGCTCGTACGAGGCGCTCCGCTCGCTCGCCCACGACGTGTGCGTGAAGACGGGCTCCGCCAGCTCCGGCGGAAGCGCGTCGATCAGCTGCGCGAGGTCGCTAGGCGCGGCTACTGGTGCGAAGAGACGTAGTCGACTGCCTGGCCGACGGTCTGGATCTTCTGCGCGTCCTCGTCCGAGATCTTGATCCCGAACTGGTCCTCGAGTTCCATGATCAGCTCGACGAGGTCGAGCGAGTCGGCGTCGAGGTCCTCCTGGAAGGAAGCCTCCTCCGTGATGTCCGCCTCGTCGATGCCGAGTTGCTCGGTGAGGACCTCCTTGACCCGCTCGTAGACTTCCTCGCGCGACGCTGCCATGTCACCTCGTTGTGTTGTCGGGGCTGGAAAGCGCGCCGATCATACAAGCTCCGCGCGCTG
>DATFHC010000182.1:0-8034 GCA_035248765.1 Gaiellaceae bacterium | reverse complement strand
TCCGAGTGACGTGCCGGACGTTCTCGCTCCGGGACTCCGCATCGTCTTCGTCGGCATCAACCCCGGCCGCGTATCGGCTGCCGCCGCTGCGCATTTCGCAAATCCGCGCAATGACTTCTGGCGCCTCCTTCACGCGGCCAGACTCACCTCGCGCCTCTACGAGCCGCACGAGCAGTTCGCGCTGCTCGAAGAGGGGATCGGGGTGACGAACGCCGCCTACCGCACGACGCCCGGCTCGGGCGACCTGAGACGCGCGGACTTCGCCGGCTCCGCCGAGCGGCTCGAGCGCATCGCGAGCGACCTGCGCCCCGCGTGGCTCGCGTTTGTCGGCAAGGAGGCGTACCGCGGCTCTTTCGGCGAGCGCCCAAAGCTGGGCCTCCAGGAACGGACGCTCGGCGAGACCCGGCTCTTCGTCCTCCCTTCGACCTCCCCTGCGAACGCTGCGGTTTCGTGGGAGGAACGCCTCCGCTGGTTCAGGGAGCTGGCCGGCCGCGAGAGCGGCCTGCCCGAGCGCAGCGCAGTCCGTGCCCTCCTCATCGACGACCGCGGTCGCGTCCTCCTCTTCCGGTACGGGAACGACTACGGCTCGTGGTGGATCACGCCCGGCGGCGGGCAAGATCCCGGAGAAGACGACGAGCAAACCCTCCGGCGCGAGCTTCGCGAGGAGTGCGGCCTGCGCGAAGTCGAGCTCGGCCCGCTGGTTGCCGAGTGGAGCCACTGGGGGACCGAGGAGCCAGGGTTCGGGTCAGGTGTGTCGCGGATGTACCTCGTACGGGTGCCTTCGTTCGAGCCGGCTCCCGAGCTCGATCTGCGCGACGAGGGCTGCCTCGAGGAGCGATGGTTCGGCGTGGAGGAGATCGCGGCGCTCCCGACGCGCCCTCCCGGCTTCGCCGAGATTGTCAGCCGCGCCAGCGGTTCGTGATCGGCGTTCTCCGGTCGCGCCCGAACGCCTTTGGACGCAACCGCACCCCGGGAGGCGCCTGCCGCCGCTTGTACTCCGCCCGGTCGACGAGCGCGACAGCTCGCGCCACCACGTCGGGGTCGAACCCGTCCGCACTCAGCTCGTCGAGCGACCGATCTTCCTCGACGTACTCCTCGAGCACCTGGTCGAGCTCGGGATACGGCGGCAGTGAGTCGGCGTCGAGTTGGTTCTCCCGCAGCTCGGCGCTCGGCGCCCGGTCGATCGTCGACCTAGGAACGAGCTCGCGGCCCGCGCGTTCGTTCAGGTGCAGTGCCAGCCGGAAGACGTCTGTCTTGAAGACGTCCTTGAGCAGCGCGAACCCGCCCGCCATGTCGCCGTACAGCGTCGCGTAGCCCACCGAAAGCTCCGACTTGTTCCCGGTCGCGACGAGCAACCAGCCGAATTTGTTCGAGAGCGCCATCAGAAGCGTCCCACGGATGCGCGCTTGCAGGTTTTCCTCCGCCAGATCGGGCTCGCGGCCGGCGAACGGCTCGGCCAGCACAGCGCCGAACGCATCGACGACCGGCTCGATCGGAAGCTCGCGGAAGTCGCAGCCGAGATTCTCCGCGAGCCGCTGCGCGTCGCCGCGGGTGCCCTCGGACGAGTAGCGGGACGGCATCGAGATGCAGTGGACGTGCTCCGGCCCCAGGGCTTCGACGGCGAGCGCAGCAGTGAGGGCCGAGTCGATTCCACCCGAGACACCCACGACGACCTCCTCGAACCCGTTCTTGGCGACGTAGTCGCGCAGCCCGAGGACGAGGGCGCACCGCATCTGCTCGAGGTCGTCGCCGAGCGCCGCGAGTGGCGCCCCCTCCGGCCGCTCGAGGTCGACGACGAGCAGCGTTTCCTCGAAGCCCGGCGCGCGCGCCAGCACGCTGCCGTCGTTCTCGATGACGAGGGAATGCCCGTCGAAGATGAGCTCGTCCTGGCCGCCGACCGTGTTGCACAGCGCGACGCGCACGCCGCTCTCTCGTGCCCGCGCGGTGAAGATCGCCTCGCGCTGCTGTGCTCGCCCGACGTGGAACGGGGAGGCAGAGAGGTTGACGACGAGCTCGGCACCCGCCGCAGCGAGCTCGGTCGTCGGCGGCCCGGGAATCCACATGTCCTCGCAGATCGTGATGCCGACCTTCGTGCCTGCGACCTCGACGAACGCGAGGTCGCCCCCCGAGCTGAAATAGCGCTTCTCGTCGAAGACGCCGTAGTTCGGCAAGTGCCACTTCTTCGCCCAGCCGGCGATCTCGCCGTCGGCGCAGATCGCGCATGCGTTGAAGAGGACGCCGTCGAAGAGGGGCGCGCCGACGAGCGCGACGATGTCGCGTGTCGCCGCCGCGATGAGCTCGACCGAGGAGCGCGCGGCACGGACGAAGCCCGGTCGCAGCAGCAGATCCTCCGGTGGATAGCCCGTCACCGCGAGCTCGGGGAGGAGTATGAGATCGGCGCCGGCCGCCTTGGCCTCCTCCATGCGCGCGAGGATCAGCCCGCGGTTTCCCTCGAGGTCCCCGACGACCGGATCGACCTGTGCAAGCGCCAGCTTCATAGGTTTACGACTCTGAGTCTAAAACATAGGTCTCAGCCCGACGGCGACGGCTTCGCCGACCGCAGCATGCCCCGCGGAGTCCAGATGGAACCCGTCGAGCGGTGAGTACGTGACGGCATCCGCGAGGTCGAGGAGCTCGATTCCGATCCCGGCCGCCTCCTCCCGGAGGTAGCCGGGAAACTCTGCAGCCTTCTGCTCGGCGCCGCTGAACTCAGGGCCGAGGGGAGCACCGAGCCGCGGCAGTCCGAGCAGGAGCACGCGAGGCGCTTCGCCGCCGGGCCCGCTCCCGCTGCCGAGCACCGTCTGCGCGATGACCCCGACTCCGGCCGCGATGTCCGCAGCGCCGGCGGCGAGGCGCGCCTTGAGGTCATTCGTCCCGAGGAAGACCACGACGACGTCGAGCGGCGCGTGAGACGCGAGGCACGGCGGCAGGTAGTCGACACCACGCCGGTAGGGCGAGAGCGGGTCGTCGAAGACTGTCGTCCGTCCCGGCAGGCCCTCCTCGACGACGTGCCAGCCGTTACCGAGCTCGCGTGCGAGCACTCCCGGCCAGCGAACGTCTCGCGCGAAGCGGCCGCCAAGCTCACCCGGAATCGACCCGTACGTGTTCGAGTCGCCGAAGCAGAGGATGGTGCGCTCGGCCACCGCGTGGTCTAGGGACGACGTAGGCGGATCGCGTTCCAGTCGTGCTCGACGATCTCGTCGATCCGTCCCCTCAGCGACTCCGGCGGATCGTGCTCGGCGTGGAGGTAGCGGCCCGAGAGCGCGTCGAATTCACCGGTCGCGAGCGCCCGCACGAGCTTCGGTGCGCACTCCGGCGGCGTCCACGGAGCATCGTCGGAGAAATGGTCTTCCGTCATCGCCGTGCGCACGAGCCCCGGGCTGATCACGAACACGGGAAGCCGCTCGCCCAGCGCATTGGCGAGCGTCTCGCCGTATCGGCACACCGCGGCCTTGGACGAGGTGTACGCGGTCTCGCTCGCGCCGGGAAGATACGCGGAGCCGCTGCCGACGATCACGATGCGGCCGGCAGCGCGCTCGAGCATGCCCGGGATCGCCGCACTGCAGCAGAGATGGACGCCGAGCATGTTCACCTCGAACGTGCGCCACCAGCCGTCGAGATCGAGCTCCCAGGGCGGGCCGCCGTGGTTGCCGGTGCCTGCATTGGCCACGAGGAGATCGAGTGGCCCGAGCCCGGCGAACCAGCGCTCGACGTCCTCGCGCTTCGTCACGTCGCCGACCAGCGCCTGGCCGCCGATCTCTGCGGCCACCGCCTCGACCTGCTCGGCGGTGCGGCCGCTGACGGCGACCTCCATGCCGGCCGCAGCGAGCTCGCGTGCGATGTTTTCGCCGATCCCGCGCCCGCCGCCGGTCACCAGCGCGCGTCCCTCCAACTCGCTCACGACGAGACTTTACTCGGCGACCGTAAGTTAGCGTCCGCTAACCTAGTGGGCGCTAACTTACGACGAGGAGACAAGTGTGAGAGCACGAGTGCTTGCCGCCTTGGCGGCAGAGGAAAACCGCAAGTGGTGGACGCTGTTCGCCGTCTCGTTCGGCCTCTTCATGATCATGCTCGACAACACGGTCGTGAACGTCGCCCTGCCGACGATGCAGCGCGACCTCCACGTCTCGATCTCTCAGCTCGAGTGGGTCGTGATCGCCTACGCGCTCACCTTTGCCGCCCTCCTCATCACCGGCGGCAAGCTCGGCGACCTCTATGGGCGCCGCCGCATCTTCGTCATCGGCCTCGCGATATTCACCCTGTCGTCACTCGCATGCGGCCTTGCCCCGACGGCGGGCTTCCTCATCGGTGCGCGTGCCGTGCAGGGAGTCGGCGCAGCGCTCATGAATCCGGCGACGCTCTCGATCATCGTCGCGACCTTCCCACCGAAGCAGCGTGGCACTGCGATCGGGATCTGGGCCGGCGTCTCGGCGCTCGCGCTCGCGATCGGGCCGCTCGGCGGTGGGCTGATCGTCCAGCACATCAACTGGAACTGGATCTTCTTCGTCAACGTCCCGGTTGGCGCGCTCGCGATCGTCGTCTCGCAGCTCGTGATCCGCGAATCGCGCGACACGTCGGTCGAGCAGAACATCGACGCTCCGGGACTGTTCACTTCCGGCGCGGGGCTCTTCTTCCTCAGCTACGCCCTGGTGGAGGGGAACCGGCACGGCTGGACGTCGGCCGAGATTCTCGCCTTCTTCGCGCTCGGATTCTTCGTGTTGAGCGCGTTCGTCGTTCTGCAGCGACGTCAACGGCTGCCGCTGCTCGACCTGTCGCTCTTCCGCATCGGCGCCTTCACCGGCGCGAACGTCGTCGCGATGCTCGTCTCGCTCTCGATGTTCGGCGTCTTCTTCTTCGTGACCCTGTACGTGCAGAACATCCTCCACTACAGCCCCACGAAGGCCGGCGCGACCTTCCTGCCGATGGTGCTCCTGATCATCTTCATCGCGCCGATCGCCGGCCGCCTCTCGGACCAGATCGGATCTCGCTGGCTGATGGGAGGCGGGATGACGCTGCTCGGAATCTCGCTCCTCCTCTACGAGCGCGTCACCGTGCACTCGAACTTCTGGACTCTGCTGCCACCGATGCTCGTCGGCGGCTTCGGGATGGCGATGACGATGTCGCCGATGACGTCGGCGGCGATGGGTGCGGTTCCCGTCGACAAGGCGGGCGTCGGCTCGGGAGTCCTGAACAGCTTCCGCCAGGTCGGGGGTTCGCTCGGCATCGCGCTCATGGGAGCGATCGTCGGCTCCTACATCCACCCCGACGCCCACGGACTCGCGGCCGCCCAGAACTACGTGGACGGCCTCCACGCCGGCTTCGAGGTCGGAGCGGCGATCACGTTCGCCGCGGCCATCGTCGCGGTCGCCCTCGTGCGCACTCGGCCGGAGGTCGTTCGCGAGCACATCGTCGAGATCGCAGCATGAGCGTCGCTGCGCCGCGGATGGCGGCCGCCGAGAGACGCCTCCACCTGATCGAGACCGCGATCCGGCTCTTCTCCGACGGGAGCTACCGCGGCACCACCACCGCCGAGATCGCGCGTGCGGCCGGCGTGTCGGAGCCCATCCTGTACCGCCACTTCGCCTCGAAGCGCGCGCTCTACCTCGCCGCGCTCGAGCACGTGTGGGAGAAGACGCGGGCAGGCTGGGAGCGCAAGCTCGACGAAGCGCCTGACGCGTGTGCCGCGATCGAGGCGATCGGCAAGGGTCACGTCTCGGTCCGCTCGCCGAGGCTCCAGCTCGCCGAGCTGTGGGTTCAGGCTCTGAGCGAAGCCTCGGAGGATCCGGAACTGAAGCGACACCTTCGGAGCCACATGCGTGAGGTCCACGACTTCGTGGCCGGCCTGATCCGGCGTGGCCAGGAGCAGGGAGCGATCGCCGCCGAGCGCGATGCCGACGCAGAGGCGTGGATCATGCTCGCCGGCGGCATCCTCGGCATGGTCGGAAGGCGAGTAGGGCTACTTGACGACCAGGAGCTCTCGGGAATCCGCGCCGCCCGCCTCGCCTGGCTCCGCGGCTGACCCATGTTCTTCGCTCCTCGTGCCGCGACCGACACGAGCGGGCGCGGCGGGACAAAAACTGAAAAGGCCCCGGCTGCGGCTCCGGGGCCTTCTCAAGAGGCGCGCCACTCCTGGCGGGATCTGAGGAGACGGATCTGCGGCCCACCCGCCTCGTTTCCTTACCGGGAGTTCCCGGCGCGCCCCCTGCAAACCTCGGCCTGGCGTCCGGCCTGGTTGCAAGGTGCGCTCACTATAGGAGGGTTCGCACGGCTAGTCAAGTAGCTCGGTCAAGTGATTTTCGAGACCGCGTGGTTGACCGGTCTTTTGGGATGAATACGCTCAAAAGGGGGATGTCCAAACGGGACATCTTGCGCTTCAGTGAAGTATGCGCTTAGCTAGCCCAGCGCAGACATGCCCATGCGAGACACAGCCAGCCGCACACCTCGCAAGACCAGCCACGAAGGGCTCCGCCTGGGAGAACGGCTTCGACAGCTCCGCGTTGCCGGCGGCCTGACCCAGAGCGAGCTCGCCGGCGACCGCTTCTCGAAGGAGTACGTGTCCCAGATCGAGCGCGGCAAGACGCGCCCGACCGCGGACACGATCGAATGGCTCGCCGACCGCCTCGGAGTCGATGCCGGCTTCCTCGCGAGCGGCGTCGCGACCGACGAGCGCGCGCGGCTCGAAGGAGCACTGTCGCGGGCGGAAGCGCTGTACGAAGCGTCTGAGGACGAGAAGGCCGTCGCCGCGTTCGAGCTGCTGCCTGCGGCCGCTCGTGCGACCGGCATGCCCGAGCTGCAGGTGCGTGCACTCTGCGGGAGCGGGCTCGCCAAGATGAGGATCGGAGCCCATCGCTCCGCGCTCGAGCTGTTCAACGAGGCGCGGGAGATCTCCGAGGCTGGATCGTTCTCCGACGTCGAGCGGGCGGAGGTGCTGTTCTGGCTCGGCTCCTGCCGCTACCAGCTCAGCAGCGTGCAGACCGCGCTGGCACTGTTGAACGAGGCGCTGGCGCTGGCCGACCGTTCCGGTCTGCCCTGCGACGCACTCAAGGCCGACATCCTTTCCTGGCGTTCGCGGTGCTGGCAGCGGCAGCGCGACTTCGAGGCTGCACGCGACGACGTGGAGCGCGCGCTCGAGCTGTCGCGCGGCGTCGAGGACCTTCGCACGATCGGCGCTGCGTTCTTCCAGGCTTCCCTCATTGCCGACCGCGAGGGCCATTGGGTGCTCGCGCGCAACTACGCGGAGCGGGCGCGGGAGGCGTATGCCGAGCTTTCCGATCGGGTCCATGTCAGCCAGCTCACGAACAACCTCGGTGGGCTCAACTTCCTGCTCGGCAACACCGATCAGGCGGTGACGCTGCTGAAGGAATCGTTCGCGATCGCGCTCGATCTCGGCCGCGATGCAGACGCCGGCCGTGCAGTTTCGTCCCTTGCGCAGATTCACCTGCGCACGGGCGACGTCGAGCAGGCAGAGGAGCAGGCTCGTCACGCGCTCGAGCTGCTCGAGGATCGCGTCGACTACATCGACGAGGTCGGCAGCGCGCAGCTCGTGCTCGGCCGCGCCCTGCTCGAACAGGATCGCCTCGATGAGGCGGAGAAGGCTTTCACAGCAGCCGAGACGTGTTTCGGAGAGCTCGGCTCTGGCAGTCACCGGGCCGCTGCCTGGGTCGCGCGCGGCGACCTGGCGGCTCGGCGGGGGGATCACAAACGCGCAGCCGACCTCTACCGCACCGCGGCAGAGGCTCTACAGGACGTCCGCTTCTAGAGGACGGAAGGAGGTGACGAATTGACCAAGGGACGGCTCATTTATGTGTTGCTCATCGCGTCGCTCTTCGCCTACATGCTCGCCTGCTACCGCGGCGGTCACGGCATGAGTGACGGCGGCGGCCACTAGCTAGTTGTCCTACCCACGGACGTTGTGAACGCGGCTGAGCGGGGGTCGGTCTCCTAGCGAGCTGTGTGGCCGTCGCCGGTTGTAGTTGTCGAGCCAGTGTGGCAGGGCGTCGTTGCGGTGGCGGTGGGTGCGGTAGGCGAGGCCGT
>DATFHC010000181.1:0-11335 GCA_035248765.1 Gaiellaceae bacterium | reverse complement strand
CCACCCAGGGTGGGGAACGCTTGCCCTTCCGCCCTCGCGACTGACGCTATCGCCGAACCCCTCCCGGCGGGTGAGCGTCTTCGTCGCAATTCGGTGACGTCGCTACGCGTCCCAGCCGTGGTCGTCGTGCGTCTCGAGCTTCCGCCAGAAAATCGGATGCGGTTCGCTTGTTATCCCCACGGCCTCCATCATCGGTCCGATCTTCGGCCCCATCTCTTCGAAGAACGTGATGAAGCTCTGCTCGTCGGGCCACTCGTCGCTGACCATGATCTGGCCATCCGTGCCGTAGAAACGATGCGCGATCAGCCCTCGCTCGACCGCGGCCTGCTTGATCTCCTGCATGTCGGCCACGTGCTCCGCCGCGTACCGCTCGAGCGCTGCCGGGTCGCCCTCGGCCACCATCGTCATGATCACGGACATCGGTACCTCCTGGTTGGGTGACCGCAGGAGTCTCCCCTCGTCCTCCCACGCAGGTCAAGCGCGGGCGCGGCGGAGTCGCAACATCGTCTCGAGTTCGCGCACCCCCAGCAGCCGGCACGCACCGAAGAAAGCCACGTAGCCGAGTACGAGCCCGAGGGCGAGCGACACGATTTGCGCCGGCAGCGAGCGGCCGAGGCCGGAGTCGACGAGACGCCAAACTCCCCACGCCACGATCGCGAGAGCCCCCGAGGCGACCGTGACCAGGATGAAGCTCCGCACGGTCTCGGTCAGCTCGAAACCGCCCATCCGCCGCCTCAGAAGCACGAGGAGCGCCCACGTTCCGGCGATGTTCACGAGGGACGTCGAGAGCGGAATCCCCCAGATGCCGAACCGGTAGAACACGGCGTCGAGCAGGGCGTTCAGGCCGAGGTTTCCGAACGCGACCCAGCTTGGGATCCACGGCGACTGGAGCGAGAAGAAACCGCGGTTGAGCATCAGCATCGTGCCGTTGAACGTGAGCCCGAGCGAGAACGCGGCGAGGCAATAAGCCACCACAGGGGTGTCCTTCGCAGTGAATTGGTCGTGCTGGTAGAGCAGGCGCACGATCGGCACGCAGAGGACCGCGGCTGCCGCGCTCGCGGGGATTAGGAAGAACGAGATCAGCCGTAGCCCTGTCGCAATCGTGGTCTTGAATGCGTCCCAGTTCTGGCGCGAGACGTGCCGGGAGAGAAGCGGGAAGAGCACGGTCGCGACGGCGACGGAGAACACTCCCTGCGGGAGCATGTAGAGCCGGAACGCCCGCACGATCGCAGCCGGTGCAAGTGTCCGGTTGAGGAAGTGCGTCGCGAACAGCTGGTCGATCGCCGCGTTGATGTTGATCAGGCCGAGCCCGATCGTGACCGGCAGCATCAGCATGAAGGTGCGCTTCACGGCCGGATCGTGGATGTCGATCACCATGCGCAGCCGGTCGTCGCGCCCCCGCAGCCACGGCAGCGGGAGGAGGAACTGGACGATCGTGGCGATCAAGATCGCGACCGCGTAGTAGTAGAGCCTCGTCGACTTGTGGTCGCTGTGCTCGGCTCCGAGAGCCAGCCCGAGCAGGATCACGAGGTTCCACGCCACCGGGCTCAGCGCCGGAACGCTGAAGTGGTCGTAGCTGTTGAGGATCCCGACCACGATTCCGGTGAGTCCGAGCACGAGGACGAGCGGGAAGAGCACGCGCGCGAGCCCCGCTGCGAGAGCACCGAATTTTTCGCCGGGCCCGTAGCCGAAGATCGTCATGAACCACGGCGCGACCACCACGAAGAGCGCGGTCAGGCCCCCGAGCCCGAGCAACATCAGCCAGAAGAGAGAGGACGCCACGCGCCACGCGCGCTTTCGCTCGCCCTTGACGAGCAGGTCGCTGAAGACCGGCACGAACGCGGCCGACAACGCCGAGTCGGCGACGAGCGACCGGACCGTGTTCGGGATCAGGAAGGCGATCTCGAAGGCGTTGACCGGGCCGGAGATGCCGAACAGAGCGGCCTGCACGATCTCGCGCACAAGCCCAATGAGCCGGGAGAGCCCCGTCGCAACCGCGAAGATGACGCCCGAGCGCGTAAGGCTTCCGGTTGTGTCCGGGCTTTCCGCTGCGGGAGCGGGCGCAGCGACCTGCATCGCGCCCCCCTCCTGGTCGAGCGCCTCGGCTTCGAGCTCGACGAGCTCGCCGCGCGGGTCGTGCCGGGGGTGGAGAATCATCGTGGATCGCTCGGAGGGGTCCTGCGCGACCGGCCAGGCGTCGAGCGTTGCCTCGCTCTCGAAGTACGTCGGCTTGCCCTGGTCGCGGCGGCGGCGGTCACGCGCCAGCCGCCGCTCGTGCCGCTGCCGCTCGGCGTCGTCCACGAGGGCAGCATAGGGAGCGCGGTTGCTACCATCGCCCGGCCCGCGAGTCGCGGGTCTTTTTCCGAGATGCCGAATATCAAGCAGCAGGAGAAGCGGGTCCGTCAGGCGGCCCGACAGCGGCAGGAGAACCTCCGCTGGCGCTCGACCGCCAAGACGCTCATGCGCCGGCTCAACGAGGCGGTCGCCGAAGACGACGCGCAGGAAATCGAGATCCGGCATCGCGAGCTCGCCCAGTGGCTGGACCGGGCAGCGGCGAGCGGCGCGCTCCACCGCAACACCGTCGCGCGGCGCAAGTCGCAGGCGGCGAAGCTCGCCGCCGGCGCTGCGGACAAGTAACGCCGCCTAGCCCGTCCGCTCGGGCCGGCGTGTGATCTCGACGAGCGTCCGCTCGAGCTGGAGATCGGGCGGGAGGCGAGAGCCCCCCTTCGCGCCTGCGTCGAGCTCGGCCAGACGGACCGTCGCCTGCGCTAGTTCGTCCGGTGAGAAATTGCCTGCCTGCTTGGCCGACTTCTCCGCGACGAACGGGTGGATCTTCAGCCGGCTCGCCATCTCGCTCGGGCGGACACCTTCGTCGGCGAGGCGCGAGACCTTGCGAACGCGTCCGACGTGTCCCACCATCGAGGCGACGATCCGGATGAGCTCTCCGGAGCGCGGCCGATGCGTACGGTCGAGCAGTGACTCTGTCGCGCGCAGCGTCGCCGCGACATCGCGGCGTCCCCAGGCATCGGTCACGGCGAAGATCGGCGTCTCGGCCCTTCCGACTGCGAGCTCCTCGACCGCCGTGCGCGTGACAGGCTCGCCGTTGGCCCACGTCGCGAGCTTCTGGATCTCGGAGGCGAGATCACCGACGTCGTCACCCACGGCTTCGACCAGCGCACGGCACGCGTCACGATCCGCCGGCGCGCCGAGACGAGCGAACTGCTCCCCGACCCATTCCGGGAGCTGCTTCTTAGTCACGTCATAGGCGAGTACCTGGCCCGCCTTGGCGACGGCCTTCGCGAGCGCGGAGTCCTTCTTGATCCCGTCGCCGAGGAGCGCGAGCACGGTGGCGGGCGCCGGAGCGGCGAGGTACGACTCGAGCTCTTTCACATCCGCGGCCTTCCAGCTTTCGACACCGTCCACGATGACGAGCCGCGCCTCACCGCCGAAGAGACCGAGCGCGTTGCAGGCGGCGACCGCGTCCTCCCCCGCGGCCTCGGCCGCGTGGAGCTGTTCCGTCGCGTCTTCACCGATCCGCCCCCGCAGGCGCTGGAGAGCCACTGCGATCTTCGGCCGATCCGTCCCCGTCAGGAGGTAGACGGGTTTCAGGTCGCGCTCGCTCGACACAGCGCCAAGCATAGGCTGCGACGCCGGCCACCCCCAGTGCGAGGGCGGCCGCCGCACGGCCGGAGGTCACCTGCGCCCCCGGCAGGCTGCCGAAGACGTGGGCACAGGTCGCGAGGTAGGCCGCGAGCCAGCCGTTTGTCCACGCGAGAGCGGCCGCGAGTTGCGGCGCGACGGGTGCGATCAGCGCGCAAACGAGCGCCAGCGCGAGCATCGGCGCGGCCGCGAAGCCGCCGACCGCATTGGCCGGCACGGTCAGCAGCGGGATCTGGTGGAACTGGAACCACGAGATCGGCGCCGTCGCAAGTCCACATGCCGCCGAGACGGCCACACAGGTGCGCAGACCGGCAGGGAGCGGATAGCCCTCGAGCCAGTTCCTGATGCGCGGCGCGAGGAAGAAGATCGCCAGTACCGCGGCGAAGGAGAGCTGGAAGCCAGGGTCGAGCGCGTTGTACGGATTCCAGCCGAGGAGCGCGATCGCAGCGACTACGAGCGCGTACCGCGCGTCCCGCTCGCGGCCGGTGAGCCATGCGAGCGACCCTAGGCCTCCGGCGATTCCGGCGCGGACCACGGATGGCTGCGCGCCGACTGCGAGGACGTAGGCGCCGATCGACGCGAGCACTGCGACTTCGGCCGCCAGGCGCGGGACACCGATCAGAAGCGAGAGCCAGAGCGTTCCTAAAGCGACCACCGCGACGTTGCCGCCGCTGACGGCGAGCAGGTGGTAGAGACCGCTGGCGCGGAAGTCCTGGCGGAGCCGATCGGAGAGGCCCTCGTCCTCGCCGAGGATGACGCCTTCGATCACGCCACGGCGCACCCCGCCGAGGCCGGGGACGGAAGCGCCCGCGAGCCACGCGTGGAGCCGGTCGGCCGCGCCGCCGACCCCACCACGCCGGCCAACGATGCGCCACTCCTGCGCGCGAAGTACCGCGTGGATGCCGTGATGGCGCAGCCACTTGCGCTCGTCGAAGCCGTTCGACGGTCCTCGCGGTGCGCGGAGCTGACCGACCACCGAGAGCCTGGCTCCCTGCGGAGGGGCCCGACCGAGCGGCAACTCGAGCAGCACCGCCTCGTGCGGCCGGATCTCGCCCCAGCGCAGGACGACTGCGCGCATGCGGAGCTCGAACGAACCGTGACGCGCCGGCTCGGCGATCTCGACGAGGGCGCGCTCGGCGGTGCCGATACGAGGCGCGAGCACGCTGTGGTCGATCGCCGCCAGGCGATAGCTCCCGAGCCCCCAACCCGCAACCGCCACACCCAGCCCGCCGAGTACGACGGCGGTTTTACGGGAGCTCGCCGCCGCAAGAGCGAGGAACACGGCGGCGCAGAACCCCGCGGACAACAGTCCTATCCGGCCGGCCGTCGCGCTCGCGAGGCCAAGGCAGAGCCCGAAGCCGACCGTGTGCGGCGCGCGCAGAGTCACGGGATCACGAGCCCTTTGAGCTGCGCCATATGCGCGGGTCCGATGCCGGGTACTCCTTCGAGCTCAGCGATGGAGTGGAAGGGACCGTGCGCCTGCCGGTAGTCGAGAATCTTCTGAGCCGTCACGGGCCCGATTCCCGGCAGCGCCTCGAGCTGTTCTGCGGTCGCGGTGTTGAGATCGAGCGGCGCGGACGGCGCGGAGCCGGCGGCGGGAGGGCTCGCCGCCGGCGCGCCGTCCGCGCCGCGCCCCGGGATCACGACCTGCTCGCCGTCGGCTACGGGCGCGGCGAGGTTGACCGCATCGAGCTGAGCCTTCGCGGTCACGCCGCCGGCCACGGCGATTGCGTCGTCGATTCTCGAGCCCGGCTGCAGCCGATAGAGCCCTGGCCGCCGCACCGCGCCGGCAACGTCGATGACGAGCAGCTTCGCCGGCGCAGGCTTCGCGGACCGCGCAGGAGCCCGGAGAGGTGTCACGACCGGCGCCGCACTACCTCCGCCGAGATGGCGGACGAGGAGCACGAGCAGGATCGCGACGGCCGCGGCGGCACCGAAGAGCTGCCGGCGCGAGAGGCCGGAGAGCCGAACGTCCATGCACCCAGCCTGCCTTCGAACTCGTCATGTGTCCGTCGCGACTTCGTGACCGTAGACTCGCGCCATGGCCGACTGGGTCACGATCTCGGCGCTCGCCTCAGCCGGCGGAACCCTCGTCCTCGCCGGCGTGACGGTCGCTTCAGTGCGCTCGGCGAACCGAGCAGCGCGGGTCGCGGAACAGTCACTCCTCGCCGGACAGCGGCCGCTGATCGTTCCCTCCCGTACGGAGGACCCGGCGGTCAAGGTCGGCTTCCACGATGACGTGTGGTTCTCGGTTCCAGGCGGGCAAGGCATCGCCAGCGCGAACGAAGGTGGCGTCTACTTCGTGATCTCCGTCCGCAATGTCGGCACCGGAATCGCCGTCTTGCACGGCTGGCATATCTACCCCGAGCTCCAGCTCGGGCCTGACATCGAGATCGTCCCGACGCCGCTCGACGACTTCACGAGACTCACCCGTGATCTGTACGTCGCGCCTGGAGACGTCGGCTTCTGGCAGGGCGCCTTCCGCGACCAAGCGAGCGAGCGCTACCAAGCCGCGCGTCGCGGTGTCGAGATGCAGCAGCGCATCGGGGTCGACATCCTCTACGGCGACTTCGAGGGAGGTCAGCGCGTGATCAGCCGTTTCATGCTGACGCCGCACGAGGCCGAGGACGGCGTGCGCTGGTACTCAGGAGTCGGCCGCCACTGGAACGTCGACCGGCCCGAGCCGCGCGAGCGCGAGCGCTAGACGACGAAGTTCACGAGCTTGCCGGGGACGACGATCGTCTTCCGGGGCTCTCCGCCGTTCAGGTGCGCCCGCACCTTCTTGCTCTCGCGCGCGCGGGCGACGAGCTCGTCCTCGCTCAGCCCGGCGTCGACCTCGAAGCGGTCGCGCACCTTGCCGTTGACCTGCACGACGAGCTCGAACGTCTCGCGCACGAGCTGCGACTCGTCGGCCACCGGCCACGGGTGTTCCCACAGGCGCTCCCGGCCCAGGACTCCCCACAGCTCCTCGGCGACGTGCGGTGCGTATGGCTGGATCAGCGACACCGCGGTCTCCGCCGCGAAGCGCGCGTCCGGCGCATCGACACAGCCACCCAGCGCGTTCACCAGCTCCATCACGGCGGAGATCGGCGTATGGAACTGGAACCGGCGCAGCACGTCGTCGGTCACACGCACGATCGTCTCGTTCGCCTTGCGCGCCAGAGCACCCTCGCGAACGCCCTCGGGAGGCACCGCCTCGGCGACCTCGTGCACGACCCGCCACAGCCGCCGCAGGAAGCGGACGATGCCCTCGACTCCGTCGGGCGTCCACTCCATGTCCTGGTCGGCCGGGCCCATGAACAGGATGTAGAGCCGCACCGCGTCGGCGCCGTAGCGGTCGACGATCTCGTCGGGCCCCTCGACGTTCCCCTTCGTCTTCGACATCTTCGAGCCGCCGAGCGTCACCCAGCCCTGGTGGAAGACGCGCGCGAATGGTTCGCGGAAGCCGACCATCCCCCAGTCGTTCATCGCCTTGACGAAGAAGCGCGAGTAGAGCAGGTGGCCCGTCGAGTGGTCGATGCCGCCGATGTACTGGGAGACGGGGAGCCAGTAGTCGACGACGAAGCGGTCGAAAGGCGCCTCATGGTTGTGCGAGTCGATGTAGCGCAGGAAGTACCAGGAGGAATCGACGAACGTGTCCATCGTGTCCGGGTCGCGCCGCGCGGGACCGCCGCACTGCGGGCAGTCGACGGCCATGTATTCCTCGTTCTGCGCCAGCGGCGGCTTGCCCTTCGGGGCGTAGTCCTCGATGTCCGGCAGGATCACCGGGAGCTCTTCCTCCGGCACCGGCACGACCCCGCAGCTGTTGCAGTGGATGAACGGGATCGGGCAGCCCCAGTAGCGCTGGCGGGAGACGCTCCAGTCGCGCAGCCGGTAGTTGACGGTCGCCTTGGCCCGTCTCTCCGCCTCGAGCGCGGCGACGATCGCGCGGGCGCCTTCGTCCGAGGGGAGCCCGTCGAAGCGTTCCGAGTTGACGAGCTTGCCGCCCTCGTCGATCACCTCGATCGTCGGCAGCCCGAACGTCTCGGCGAACTCGGCGTCTCGCTCGTCGTGGGCCGGGACGGCCATGATCGCGCCGGTCCCGTAATCCATCAGGACGTAGTCGGCGACCCAGATGGGCAGGCGCTCGCCGTTGACGGGGTTCACCGCATGGAGGCCCGTGAAAATGCCGGTCTTGGTCGCGCCGGCGGCACGCTCCTCGACCGGACGCGCCCCCGCATGGCGCGCGTACTCCTTCGCCTCCTCGCTCGCGTGCGCATCGACGAACGGGTGCTCGGGCGCAACGACGAAGAAGGTCGCGCCATAGAGCGTGTCGGCGCGTGTCGTGAACACCGCGATGTCGTCTCCGGTCTCCTCGACGCGGAAGAGGATCTCGGCGCCCTCCGACCGGCCGATCCAGTTGCGCTGGATCGCCTTCGTCTTCTCCGGCCAGTCGCCGCCCGGATACTCCAGCAGCTCGTCGGCGTATGCGGTCGTCCGCATGTACCACTGCGTCATGTTCCGCAGCTCGACCTCGGCGCCGCAGCGCTCGCAGTGTCCGTCGACGACGTACTCGTTGGCGATCACCGTCTGATCGTTGGGGCACCAGTTGACGGGCCCCTCCCTGCGGTAGCAGAGATCGCGCGCGACGAATTGCTGGAAGAGCCACTGCGTCCAGCGGTAGAAGGTCGGCTGGTGCGCGGAGACCTCGCGCTCCCAGTCGATCGCCCAGCCGAGGCGCTTCATCTGGGAGCGCATCGTCCCGATGTTCCGCTCGATCGTCTCCCGCGGATGCTTCCCCTCGCGGATCGCCGCGTTCTCCGCCGGCAGCCCGAACGCGTCCCAGCCCATCGGACGCACGACGTGCCAGCCGCTGCGGCGGCGCACGTGGGTCTGCACGTCGCCCATCGTGTAGTTCAGGACGTGCCCCATGTGCAGGCTCGGGCCCGACGGGTACGGGAGCATCTCGAGCTGGTACCAGTGGTTCTCGGCCGTGGGCTCGCCCTCGACCGGGTTGGGCACGCGGAAGGCCGCTTGGTCCTCCCAGACGCGCTGCCACTTGGTCTCGATCACGTGGGGCTCGTATCTCGGTGTCATGAAAAGTCCTCTGGAACGAAAAAACCTCTCCGAGGAGAGGTCGAGGGGAGGCCGGCGCGGAGTCTCCGCGCGTGTCTCCCTGTTCTACGTAAGAAGCAGCTCCTGCATTGGGATCCCGATACTAGCAAGGTGCTCGAACTCCTTCCGGAAACTGCGCGGATCGAGGGTGGGGAGCTCGCGATCGGCGGGGTGCCGGCTGCGCGCCTCGCGGAGGAGCACGGGACTCCGCTCGTCGTGTACTGCGGGCAGACGATCCGGAACCGGGTGCGCGAGTACCGCGATGCGGCGCCGGGCGCGCAACTCGTCTACGGGACGAAGGCATTTGCGAACATCGCGCTGCTGCGCTTGCTCGCAGAGGAGCGCGTGGGGGCGGATGTCTCGACGCTCGGCGAGCTCGCCTTCGCGCAGGCTGCGGAGATTCCGGGCGAACGGGTCGTGTTCCACGGCAACAACAAGTCGGCCGAAGAGCTTCGCGCCGCAGCCGAAGCCGGTGCGCTCGTCGTGCTCGACGCTCCCGGCGAGGCGGAGGCGGCGGCGACCGCGGGGGTGCGAAGCGTCCTCGTCCGGCTGACGCCGGGCGTCGAGGCGGTGACCCACCGCTCGATCCAGACCGCACACGAGGAGTCGAAATTCGGCCTGGCTCCCGACGCTGCCGCTCACGAAGTCGAACGAGCCCGCGAGGTCGGGCTCGAGGTCGAGGGCGTGCACGTCCACGTCGGCTCGCAGCTCGGGCGTCCGGACGAGAGCATCCTCGCGCTCGACCGCGTGCTCGGGTTCCTCGAACGTCTCGACTGGACGCCACGTGTGCTCGACCTCGGCGGCGGCCTCGGTGTCCAGCACAACCGCGAGGAGCGACTCCCGTCGGTGGCGGAGTTCGTGGGCCCGCTCGTGGAGCGTGTGCCGGACGGCGTGTCCCTGATCCTAGAACCCGGCCGATCGCTCATCGGTCGCGCCGGGGTGACGCTCTACCGCATCGGCTCGGTCAAGGAATCGGGCGGCGTCACGTATGCAGCGATCGACGGCGGCATGTCGGACAACCCGCGCCCACAGCTCTACGGTGCGCGCTACGAGGCGCTGCTCGCGAACCGTGCGGACGAGCTCGCGAGCGGCGTTTACAGGATCGCGGGCAAGCACTGCGAGTCGGGCGACGTCCTGATCGAAGCTGCGGAGCTTCCGGAGCCGCAGCCCGGCGACCTGCTCGCCGTCCCCGCGACCGGCGCCTACACGCTCGCGCTCGGCTCGACGTACAACGGCGTCCCGAGACCGGCCGTCGTCCTCGTCGCGGACGGCGACGCACGCCTGATCCGCCGCCGCGAGGCCGTCGAGGAGCTCCTGCGCTACGAGACGTGAGGCAACCGGCGGTGGATGATCACGAGCCGGCCGGCAACGAGGACGAGGGCGCAGCCGAAGGCGAACGATGCGCCGATTCCGGCGTCGAGCCAGCTGAACGCGGTGCTCGGGGACGCCGCAAAGACGATCGGTGCCTGCGCCGACGGTTCCGCGGATTCCATGTCTCTCGGCACCCGAGGCGGTTGCTCGCGCGGCCCGTGCATCGCGAGGGCGGGCGAGGGCACTGCGAGCGCGGCACCGATTGCGGCGATGACGAGGGGTTTGCGGAGCATGGCTGCCTCCTCTTCCCCCCGAACCTGGGGCGAGCTTACGCCGCTTTCGGCCCTCGCACAATCACGCCGGCTGACGGCTCGCCCACCAGCGGCGAATCCGTTTGAACAACCAGTACAGGATCACGCGCCGACCCTACTCCTGGGCGCTAGCCTCAGCATGAGATGCGTCTAAGACTTGCAGCGGTCCCGGGAGTCGTCCTCGTCGCGGTCGCCGCGGCGATGTGGGGCACGGATCCGATCATCCGCAAGACGATGAGCTTCACGACGTCGGCGACGACGATCGTCTTCGGCGAGCACGTCATCCTCGCAGCGCTGACGCTGCCGCTCCTCCTCCCCGCGCTGCGCGCCGTCTTCCGTGCGGGCTGGAGCTACGTCGCGGCGGCGGTAATCGTGGGGGCCGGGGCATCTGCCGTCGCAACGATCCTCTTTACCGACGCGCTGATCGGGCACTCGGACTTCATCACGCCCGTCGTGATCCAGAAGGTACAGCCGCTCGTCGCGGTCGCCGGCGCGGCGTTGCTGCTGGGCGAGCGGCCTCGCGCGCGCTTCGTGTGGTTCTTCGTCCCCGCCCTTCTCGGCTTCTGGCTCGTCAACCAGGCGCACCCATTCGACCCGTCGGCGAAAGGCGCAGTCGTGATTGCCGAGGCGACCGGTGCGGCTGTTCTTTGGGCGATGGGGACGGTGCTCGGCCGCTATCTCGCGCGCCGTCTCGAGTTCCAGCACATCGTGACGCTGCGCTTCTTCTTCGGCCTGATCGCGAGCGCGCTCGCGCTGCCGGTCATGGGTGCGAGCGCCTACTCGAACGGACACGACAGCCTGCTGATCCTCTATCTCGCGCTCGCGACCGGCCTCGTCGCGCTCACGCTCTACTACTACGGGCTGCAGCGGACGCCGGCCGTGCTCTCCTCTCTTGCGGAGCTCACCTATCCCGCGGTCGCGGTGATCGCAGGCATCTACGCCTACAACCAGCATCTGCG
>DATFHC010000180.1:0-11520 GCA_035248765.1 Gaiellaceae bacterium | reverse complement strand
ATCTCGCCGATCGCGCAGCCGGTCAGGCAGTGCAGCGTCGCCTGCACCGCATTGCGCCAGAGATCGCTCCGCTGCCGTGCGTGCCCCGGATGCCGTTCGCCCTGGTCCTCCATCTCTCGAGTCACCGTAGAGGTCGCAAAGGGATCCGCGCCCTACGCGGTCGACCCGCGCGAGATGGGGTGACCACCCGATTGGCCGCCCGTCAACCCCGGGGCACCATCGACCGCACAACCCATCCACCCCAACAGGAGTGAGGCACTCGTGAACACCGCTCGTTCTCCCTTGAACTACCCGCTCCAGCTCGAAGGAACGCTGGAGCCGCAGCTCAGTCGCGGGCTCTGGCTCGTCAAGTGGCTGCTCGTGCTGCCGCACCTCGTCGTGCTGGCGTTTCTCTGGCTCGCCTTCGTGATCCTGAGCCTCGTCGCGCTCGTCGCGATCCTCGTGACGGGCCGCTATCCGCGCGGGATCTTCGACTTCAACGTCGGCGTCCTCCGCTGGACCTGGCGGGTCTCGTTCTACTCGTACGGTGCGCTCGGCACCGACCGGTACCCGCCGTTCACGCTCAGGGACGACCCCGACTACCCGGCGCGGCTCGACGTCGTCTACCCGGAGTCGCTCTCGCGTGGGCTCGCGCTGGTCAAGTGGTGGCTCCTGGCGCTGCCGCACTATCTGATCGTGGGTGTGTTCGCCGGCGGCGCCTGGACCGCGTGGGCGGCCCACGACGCCTGGAGCGGCGGCGGTCTGATCTCGCTGCTCGCCGTGATCGCAGGCTTCGCCCTGCTCTTCACCGGCCGCTATCCGCGGACGATCTACGACTTCGTGCTCGGCATGAACCGCTGGGTCTTCCGGGTCGCTGCCTATGCCGGCCTGATGACCGACGTCTACCCGCCGTTCCGGCTCGACCAGGGCGGCAGCGAGCCGCCGGCTTCAGATGGCTCCCGCGATCCTCTGCCGCACGCACCGGCGCCGGCGCAGTCATGAGCACGGCGACGGACAGATACGACGTCGCCGTCGTCGGCGCGGGCCAGGCCGGCCTGGCGATTGGGTACGTCCTGGCGGAACAGGGTCGGCATTTCGTGATCCTCGAGGCGGAGGCCTCCGTCGGCTCCGCGTGGCGGAGCCGCTGGGACTCGCTCGTCCTCTTCACGCCGCGGCGCTACGACGCCCTGCCCGGGCTCGCGTTTCCGGGCAACCCCGACGGCTACCCGACCCGCGACGAGGTCGTCGCGTACCTCCAGCGCTACGCCGAGCGCTTCGAGCTCCCGATCGAGCTCTCGAGCCCGGTTCGGTCGCTGAGGCGGGACGAGGACGGCTTCGCGCTTGACGTCGACGGCCGGACGATTCACGCCGACCGGGTGGTCGTTGCCACCGGCCCGTTCCAGCATCCCGTCGTACCGGCCCTCGCCGGCGGTCTCGCCGACGGCATCTTCCAGACCCACAGTGCGTACTACCGACGCTTGGAGGAGGTGCCTGCAGGCCGCGCCCTTGTCGTGGGGGGCGGCAACACGGGCTTCCAGATCGCGAAGGAGCTCGCCGAGGCGGGACGACAGGTGCACCTCGCAGTCGGCTCCCGGCAAACGCCGTTGCCGCAGCGGCTGCTCGGCCGCGACCTGTTCTGGTGGCTGACGAAGCTCGGCCTGCTCTCGAAGACGGTCGACTCTCGGCTCGGCCGGCGAGCCCGGAGCCGCGACACGCTGATCGGCTCCAGCCCGCGTGACATCCGCCGATTCGGCGTCACCGTGCGACCGCGCGCCGTTTCCGCCGAGGGTCGCACCGTTCGCTTCGCCGACGGCAGCGAGCTCGAGCCCGATGCGGTGATCTGGGCGACGGGCTACCGGCCCGACCACTCCTGGATCGACCTGCCGGTGCACGACGAAAGCGAGGAGCTGCGCCACCGCCGCGGCGTCAGCGAGGTTCCGGGTCTCTACTTTCTCGGCCTCTCCTGGCAGCACACGCGGGGCTCGGCGCTGCTCGGCTTCGTCGCCGACGACGCGGAGTTCATCGCCGCCGAGATCGAAGGCGGCACCGAAGCCGCTCCTGTGACAGACGACAACCGCGCGCCGCAGGCAGCGGGCGCCATCGAGGGGGTCTAACCATGGAACACGCTCACCATCACCCCGGGCACGACCACACGGCCGAGCTGGACCGGTTCCCGACCGACCCGACCGACCTGCCCGAAGCGACCGCACCCGAGCTGGTCGAGCTCGGCCACGGCGAGACGTTCGAGCTCCGGATCGCGCCGGTAGCGAAGCGGATCGGCGACGACACCGTGCGCATGGTCGCCTACAACGGCTCGATCCCCGGGCCGACGCTCCGTGTCCGCGAGAGCTCGACGTCGACGTCGTCAACGAGGGCGATCTCGAGGAGACCGTCCACTGGCACGGGCTGCGGCTCGAAAATCGCTTCGACGGTACGCACGAGACGCAGGCGCCGATCCCGGTCGGCGGAGGCTTCTCCTGCCGCATCTCGTTCCCGGACCCGGGCGTCTACTGGTACCACCCGCACATTCGCGAGGACTACTGCCAGGAGCTCGGCCAGTACGGCAACATCCTCGTCGTCCCCGCCGAGCCGGACTACTGGCCTCCGGCACACCGCGAGCTGCTCCTGACCCTCGACGATGTCCTGATCGAGGACGGGAGGATTGCGCCGTTCAGCCGCGAGGAGACGACGTTCGCCGCGATGGGCCGCTACGGCAACGTGCTGCTCGTCGGCGGCAAGACGGAACCGTCGTTCGCAGCGCAGCGCGGCGAGGTCGTTCGCCTCTACCTGACGAACGTGGCGAACACGCGCGTGTTCAACGTCGCGCTGCCGGGCGCAAGGATGAAGCTCGTGGGCGGCGACAGCGGCCGCGTCGAGCGAGAGGAGTTCGTCGAGTCGGTCGTGATCGCACCCTCTGAGCGCGTGGTCGTCGACGTGCTCTTCCGGCAGCCGGGACAGCTACGGCTCGAGCACCGCACGCCGGAGACGACGTATGTGCTCGCGACGATCGATGTCGGCGAAGAGCCGGCGACGCCCGCCCTCGCCGAGGAGTTCGGCATCCTTCGGCAGAACCCGGAGTGGATCGCGGAGCGGGAGCGCCTTTCGACGTACGCGGACGCGGCGCCCGACAAGACGCTCTCCTTCGTGGCCGAGATGGACATGGCCACGCCCGAGGGCCCGGTCGGCTACGCCTGCCCGATGCATCCCGAGGTGATGAGCGACACGCCCGACCGCTGTCCGCACTGCGGCATGAAGCTTGTCGACGCAACGCTCGTTGCCCCTTCCGGTCACGCCCATGCCGATCATGGCCACGACGTTCACGAGGCCGGCGGGATCGAGTGGGAGGACGACATGGTCGAGGTCAACCGGCTGACCACGCCTACGAATATGCGCTGGAAGCTGGTCGACCGTGAGACGGGCGCTGCGAACCACGGCATCGACTGGAAGTTCACGGTCGGCGACCGCATCAAGCTCCGGCTCGTCAACGAGATGGACTCCGACCACCCGATGCACCATCCCTTCCATGTCCACGGAGCCGGCCGCTTCGTCGTCCTCGCGCGCGACGGCGTGCCGGAGCTGAATCTGGTCTGGAAGGACACCGTGCTCGTTCGCACCGGCGAGATAGTCGACATCCTGCTCGACGTGACCAACCCCGGCCGCTGGATGGCGCACTGCCACATCGCCGAGCACCACGAAAGCGGGATGATGTTCACCTTCGACGTGGCTCCGCGAAGGCGGTAGCCACGTCGCCGGCTCCGCACGAGTCGAGCGCGCAGATCCTGAGCGGCGAAGACAGCCTGCTAGGTTCGCCGCGCTGTGGAAATCGTCGGTGCGCTCGTCATCACGGTGGTCTCGGCGTGCTCGCTGAACGTCGGCTATCTGATCGAGCACAGCGTCGCCTCGCAGTTGCCGCCGCTTTCCCCGCGGCATCCGCTGCGTTCCGCGAGGCTCCTGCTCGGTCAGCGGCGCTGGTTGCTCGGCTTCGGCGTCGAGGCGGTCGGTTGGATGCTCTATGTCCTCGCGTTGGCGCTTGCGCCGCTCTCTTTGGTCCAGGCGACTGCTGCCGGGGGCGTCGGGATCCTGGCTGTCATGGTCTCGCGTTACCGGAGGGTCCCGCTCACGCGGCTCGAGCGCTTCGGCGTCGCTCTGTCGGTCGCCGGGCTCGTTCTCCTCGGGGTCTCTCTCGCCGGGGCTCACGGGGAGGGCAGCCACGGTTCATACCTGGCGGTCGGGCTCTGGCTCGCCGCCTCGATCGTCGCGGGTCTCGCCGCTACGCGCCTGCTGCCCCCGCTCGTGGGCGGTGGGCCGGCGTACGGGATCGCGACCGGAGTCCTCTTCGCCGCCGGCGATGTCTCGACGAAGGCCGCCGTCGGGGGTGGAGGTCGTCTCGCGTTCGTCGTCGCGCTCGTCGGCTGCTACGCGCTCGGCACGATGCTGCTGCAGGCGGGCTTCCAGCGAGGCAATGCGCTCACGACAGCCGGCATTGCGACGTTGTTCACCAACGCGCTGCCGATCGTTGCGGGCGAGACGATCTTCGCGGAGCCGCGGCCCGGCGGGTGGCTCGGCATCGTGCGCGTCCTCTCGTTCGGTGTCGTCGTCGCAGGCGCCGTAGCGCTTTCACGTCACCAGCACGGCGCTGCCGCGGCCGTGCCCGCGCGTCCAACCCAGCCGTAACGCGCCGCTCAGCGGTCGAGCCTACGTTGCCGCGACGGGGCCGCTCCCCCACCGCCCGATCAGCGCTTCGACCCGCTTTCGGTCATCTGTCCGCGCGAGGACGTATACGCGATCGCCGTTCTCGATCGGCGTGTCTCCACGCGGCGGGATTCCCTGGCCGTCGCGCACGATGAGCATCACCAGTGCGGACTCCGGCAGTTGCAGGTCCCTCACTCGGGCGCCTACCACTGCGTCGCCGGGGGCGACGTCGTACTCGAGGATGTCGCCGCCCAGAGCCTGTACGGCCCCCAGCTCCATGGGCGGGCGATGGTACGCACGCGGCTCGGATGCAACGCCGAGTCTCTTCGCCGCCAGGTCGAGCGTGGCCGTTTGCAGAAGCGTCGAGACAAGCACGACGAAGAAGACTGCATTGAAGATCGTGTTGCTCCCGGCAACCCCCGCGGAAAGCGCGAAGGTCGAGAGCACGATCGGAACCGCGCCGCGCAACCCCGCCCAGGAGAGGAAGGCCTGCTCGCGCAGCGAGTAGCCGAACGGGATCGTGGAAAGCGCGACGGCAAGTGGTCGCGCGACGACGATCAGAATCGCGGTCAATCCGATCGCCGACGCCGCGACAGGACCGAGCTGGCTCGGAAAGACGAGCAGCCCGAGAACGATGAACAGGACGACCTGCGCGAGGTAGGCGAGCCCCTCGTGGAAATGCACGACCGTCTGCCGCAGCGCTGAGTTGGTGTTCCCGAGGAACAGCCCGACGACGTACACCGCGACGAAGCCGCTGGCATGCAGGCTGGCCGGGATCCCGTACGACACGGCGGCGATGCCGAGCGAGGCCACCGGAGCGAAAGGCGCCAGCTCGGACGGCAGCTTCGGCACCTGGTACACCACGAGGCCGAGCGCAATGCCGATCAGCACGCCGAGGCCGAGCTCGCGCACGAGCAGCACCGTCAGGTCGCCGACCCCGTAGCCGGCGTGCTCGACCCACGCGATCAGCCCGAGCGTCAGCGCAACGGCCATGGGATCGTTCGCTCCCGACTCGAACGTCAGCAATGAGCCGAGCCGCCGGCGCAGATTCGTTCGCCGGAGCGTTGCGAACACCGCCGCGGCGTCGGTGGGACCCACGACGGCACCGAGCAGAAACGCCTTCGACGGAGACAGATCGAAGAGGAGCCAGGCGCCGGCCGCGACGACGGCGCTCGTGACCGCGACGCCGACCGTGCTGAGGACGATGGCAGGCCCGAGGATCGGACGGACGTCCCCCCACTTCGTGGTGAGTCCGCCCTCGAAGAGGATGATGACGAGTCCGGCGGTTCCGATCCAGCGCGCGAGCTCTGCGTCGTCGAAGTAGATGCCGCCGACGCCCTCGGAGCCGAGCAGCATGCCGAGCCCGAGGAACGTGATCAGCAGCGGTAGTCGCAGTCGCTGTGTTGCCACCGCAGCCACCACGGCGAGCAGCAAGATCGCTCCGCCGACCAGGATCCGTTCATTCGTCATCGGCGGCGGTCGGAAGCCGCGGACGCCGTCACTTGACGACCAGGAATCGCACGTTCGGACGGCCTCGGCTGCACGGTGTGACGCCTACCCTAAGGTCGGCGCCGACTACCGCCTAGTTGGCCACGAGGTCTTCCTCGAGTGTCGCCGGGTCATCCTCGAGAGGGGCCAGGATGCGGAATGCGATCTCCGGCGGGCAACCACGCTCGACCAGTTCGAGGAGCTGGTGAAGGTCGAAGCGGCCGTCGTGCGCGATGCGCGCAGCGAGCGGCTCCGGAAATCCGGACCGCACGAGTTGCGAGTGGCGCCAGGCGAAGACCTCGTCGCCCTCGTATTGCTGCCATTCGGATTGTTGTTGCCGGGTTGCCGTCACGTCTCCGTCCTCCCAGACGTCGAGTGCTTCCATCGTCGCGGATTACCTCTCCGCCGCCTATCGGGGCGTAGCCCCATTGCGCGGCTGTCGCGGCACTACCGGTGTGTGTGTCGAGCCCGGCGCCGTGGAAGGGTCGGCGGAGCAGGCGTTCATGCGAACGGCCAATCGGAAGGAGTAGATGACCGTGGCGGCGAGCGAGTCGATCACCGAGAGCGTTGGGGGGATCCTCGAGAACGTGGAGAGCTTGTACAGGGACGTTCACCAGCATCCTGAGCTGTCGATGCAGGAGGAGCGGACGGCCGGGATCGCGGCGGAGCGATTGCGGTCGGCGGGGTTCGACGTGACGACGGGCGTGGGCGAGACGGGTGTCGTTGGCCTGCTCCAAAACGGCGAGGGGCCGACCGTGATGTTGCGGGCGGACATGGACGCGCTGCCCGTGCAGGAGCAGACCGGCCTCGATTATGCGAGCACGATCGACGGGGTGATGCATGCCTGCGGCCACGACATGCACGTTGCCTGGCTCGCCGGTGCTTCAGACCTGCTTGCGTCCCACCTCGACGTCTGGAGCGGCTCGCTGATGGTCGTGTTCCAGCCGGCGGAAGAAACCGCTCAAGGTGCGCAGGCGATGATCGACGACGGGCTCTTCGAGCGGTTTGCGAAGCCCGATGTGATCCTCGGCCAGCACGTGATGCCGTCTCCGGCCGGCAGCATCGGCACGCGTTCCGGGGTGATCACCTCCGCAGCCGACAGCTTCGAGATCCGGATGTTCGGGCGCGGCGCGCACGGGTCGATGCCCGAGGCGAGCATCGATCCCGTCGTGATGGCGGCCGCTACCGTGCTGCGCCTCCAAACGATCGTCTCGCGCGAGGTTGCGGCCGCGCAGTCGGCGGTGGTCACCATCGGCGCGCTGCAGGCGGGCACGAAGGAGAACGTGATCCCGGACGAGGCGGTGCTCAAGCTGAACGTGCGCACCTTCGACGAGACCGTCCGGACGCACGTGCTCGACGCGATCAAGCGGATCGTGAATGCCGAGGCCGAGGCATCGGGGGCGCAGAAGCCGCCGGAGTTCAAGACGCTCGACCAGTACCAGCTCGTCCGCAACGACGGCGACGCCGCGACACGGATCCGGACCGCTTTCCGGGCGCACTTCGGCGAGGAGCGCGTGGTCGAGATCCCGCCGATCTCGGCAAGCGAGGACTTCGGTTCCTTCGGCAGCGAGTGGGGCGTGCCGTCTGTCTTCTGGACCGTCGGCGGCACGGACCGCGACACCTATCAGAAGGCGAAGGAGGCGGGCCGGCTCTCCGAGTTACCGACGAACCACAACCCGCGCTTCGCGCCCGTGGTCCACCCGACGCTCGAGACAGGGGTGGAAACGTTGGTCACCGCGGCCTGTGCCTGGCTCGGTGCATCGGCCTCGTAATCTCTTCCTCTGTGGCGACGGTTTCGAATGCCCCTCTCCTTCTGCACGGGTTCGATCCGACGCTCCTGCTCGTTCTCAATCTGGCGGGGACGTTCGTATTCGGCCTCAGTGGGGGCCTCGCCGCTGTGCGGGCGCGGCTCGATCTCTTCGGCGTCGTCGTTCTCGCAGTCGTCGTCGGCCTGGCGGGCGGGATCATCCGCGATCTCCTGATCGGAATCCCTCCGGAGACGTTCCGCGACTGGCGTTACCTCGCCGTCGCCGGCGGCGCCGGGCTCGTCACCTTCCTTGCCTCCGCGACCGTGCGCCGGTACGGGAGGCCGATCGACATCCTCGACGCGGCTGGGCTCTCGCTCTTCTGTGTCACCGGTGCGGCCACAGCGTTGCAGCATCGAGTCGGTGCTCCCGAGGCCGTGATCCTCGGCGCGATCACCGGGATCGGCGGCGGAATGCTCCGTGACGTCCTCCTCCGGGAGATCCCGGTCGTGCTGCGCGAAGGGCTCTACGCGATTCCGGCGCTCCTCGGAGCGGGGATCGTGGTGGTCGCCTGGGAGGCTGGCACGCGCGGGCTCGCCTTCCCGATCATCGGCGCCGCTGTCTGCTTCACCATCCGCATCGTCGGGCTGTACCGCGGGATCAACGTTCCGACCGCGCCGGAGCAGGGGGAACGAGCGCTCTCGTCGCTATTCCGCCGCGGCTAGACCACGTCCGCCACGGGACACTCTTGCCAAGCCGTGTTCGCTCACTTCACCCAGCTCGTCTCCCACGCCTCCGGCTGGGCGTACGGCATTGTCTTCCTCGTCGCACTACTCGACGCGATCGTCCCGATCGTGCCGAGCGAGACGGTCGTGATCACTGCCGGCGTGGTCGCCGCAGCGGGTCACCTGTCGCTACCGCTGATCATCGTCACCGCGGCAGGAGGCGCCTTTGTCGGGGACAACCTGGCGTATCTGATCGGTCGCCGTTTCGGCTCGGGCGTCGTCCGACGCTTCTTCAGCGGCGAAAAGGCTCAGGCGCGGCTCGAGTGGGCGAAACGTCAGCTCCGAGAGCGGGGTGGACAGCTGATCGTCGTCGGCCGGTTCATCCCGGGCGGGCGCACCGCCGTCACCCTCAGCGCAGGCTTGCTCGCCTTCGCCTGGAAACGGTTCGCCGCCTTCGACACAGCCGCGTCTCTCGTCTGGGCGGCATATGCGTCGTTGCTCGGCTACTTCGGTGGCCGCGCCTTCGAGAATGCTGCATGGAAAGGACTGCTCCTTGCGCTCGCGCTCGGCTTTGCGTTGGGCGGGCTGGTCGAGGGGGTCCGGTGGGTGCGGAAACGCCGGCGGCCGGCCGGCTCGCCGCATTAGAGCCCTGCTCGAACCTCCTCGAGCCGCCGATGCACGAATCCCACGGCTGTCCCGCCTTCCCCGACGGCGGCGGCCACACGCTTGGTCGAACCGCTGCGCGCGTCGCCGGCCGCGAACAGCCCGGGCTTGCCGGTCTCGAGGGGCAGGGGATCGCGCTCTAGGGGCCAACCGCTTGGACGGCGGCCTCCGACGAGCAGATCGGGGCCGGTGACGACATAGCCGGCTTCGTTCAGCCGAACGCCGACGCCTGTCGCCCACCCGGTACGGGGGACGCCGCCGATGCACAGGAAGATCGCACGCGCGGGGATGGATTCCGTCGCTCCGCCGGCGTCGATGAGCTCTACCGACGTGAGCTGGCCGCCCGTCTCATTGAGCGCTGAGACTTGTGTCCGCAGCCGAACCTCGATGAGCGGGTGTCGCTCGATGCGTTCGACCAGGTACGCCGACATGCGCTCGCCGAGGGATTCGCCGCGCACGGCCAACGTTACGCGGGCCCCCGCGGCCGCGAGATTCATGACTGCCTGCCCGGCCGAGTTTCCCGCTCCCACCACCACGACCGGATCGCCCCCGCAGCGGGCAGCCTCACTGCGACCGGCGCCGTAGTAGACCCCGCGATCGAGTAGCTCCTCGACGCCCGCCACCTCGAGGCGGCGCCACTCCATTCCCGTTGCGGCGAGCACCACGTCCGCCCTGACCTCGTACCCACCGTCGACGATCAGGGTCGGTTCGTCCCCGCGCATATCGCTGCCGATGACGCCGCGCAGCATGATCAGCTCGGCGCCGAATCGCTCTGCCTGCCGACCCGCGCGGCGGGCAAGCTCCGCGCCGCCGATGCCGTCGACGAAACCGAAGAAGTTCTCGATCAGCGAGGTATGCGAAGCCTGACCTCCCGGTACGTCCGCCTCGATCACGATCGTCGAAAGCCCATCGGACGCGGCGTAGACCGCGGCGCCCAGTCCCGCAGGGCCCGCTCCGACGATCGCGAGGTCGTAGTGCGAATGCGACGGCGGTTCGGAGAGGTGCCAGTCGTCGGCGAGCGCCGCGATCGACGCACCGGTATGGGCGGTGCCATCCTCGATCACGATCGGGAGCTCTGCGCCTGCAAGCTCGCGACGGATCAGGAGCTCGTCGGCCGGGGCTGTCCCGATCTCGAACCACTCGTACGGTTGGGCGATCCGGGTCAGAAAGTCGCGGAGACGGTGGTGCTCCGGATCCAGGCCGCGGCCGACGACCTCGAGAGTGGGACGCACGGGGCTCAAGACGTACCTCGATTCGCCGAGATCCGGGTTACTGCTGGTAGCGCTCGACGACTTCGGGGTCGCGGACCTGCGCGGTGTCCTCGTCGTACCCCGCCGTACGCAGGGCACGCCGTTGGCGCAGCAAGTCCCAGCACTGGTCCAGCGAGACCTTGAGCGCGTCGAGCCGTCTCCGGTCGTCTTGGGTCACGCCTCCCGTGGCTTCGCGTTGCCAGAGCTCGTGTTCCTCCGAGACGAGGCGCTCGATCCGTTCGTGAATCTGGTTGTCGTCCACGACGCTTCCTTTCTCTCGGCTCACTGCACGCGGTCCAGGGCGGGCTCCGGGTGCTCGCCGAGGTACTCGACCCACAGGGTCTTGACACAGGAGTAGTGCTTCGAGGCCTCGACCAGGTCCATGAAGTTGACGATCGTAGTCTCGAACCGGAGCCGCAGCTCCTCGGTCGCTATCTGTCCGTGGTCATCGAACGCGCGGTGTGCCTGCGCAAGCGAGAACATGTCGGGGTAGACACGGGCGCCGAGATGCTCGAACGGGACACGCAGCGCCCAGGCGCCGCGGTTGCCGCCGACCATCGACGGTGACGCTGACAGCAGCAGCGCGTGGCGCTCATGAAACGGCTGTGGTCTGAAGCGGGAGGTCCAGTCGATCGCGTTCTTGAGCAGGCCGGCCATCGAGGCGTTGTACTCGGGCGACGAGACGACGAACGCATCATTGGCCTCGAGCCGATCGCGCAGCGCCTCCGCTCCGGCTGGGAAGCCGTCTCGTTCCTGCACGTCGGCGGTGTAGGAAGGGCAATCGAATGCCGCCATCGACTGGGCGTCGACCGTCCCGCCGTTGCGTCGGATCGCTTCGGCCGCCAGACCTGCGAGACGGGTGTTCAGCGACCCCTCGCGGAGCGAGGCGGAGAAGACGAGGAAGGAGACGGGCTCGCGCATCCGGTTGGCCGCGGGGATTCTTATCGCATCGCTCTAGAAGCGGGGCGGCGGTCAGCG
>DATFHC010000179.1:0-4145 GCA_035248765.1 Gaiellaceae bacterium | reverse complement strand
TCGACGAGGAGGACGTTCCGAACGGTGTTCGTGAGGTTAGGCATGGTTGCCGTTGCTCGGAAGCGCGACGATCTCGAACCAGTACTGCGAGAAGACGGTCATCGCCTCGACGAGCCCGTCGAAAGTCACGGGCTTGGTGATGAAGGAGTTGACGCCGAGGGCGTAGGTGCGAACGATGTCCTCCTCGGTCTTGCTGGTGGTGAGGACGACGACGGGAATCTGCCGCAGCTCCGGATCGCCCTTGATCTCGACCAGCACCTCGCGACCGTCTTTCTTGGGCATGTTGAGGTCGAGAAGGATCAGGCCCGGCCGCGGTGCGGCGTCAGGCCCGGCGTAGGCGCCGCGCTGGAACAGGTAGTCGGTGAGCTCCTCTCCGTCGGCGACGAAGCGGACATCGTTCGCGAGGCGGCTCTCGGTGAGAGCGTCCTTCGTCATCAGCCGGTCTTCTTCGTCGTCATCTGCGAGCAGAATCGTGATCGGGACGCGTTCGTTCGGCATCAGGCTGCCTCCTCGACGGGCTCGGCGGTCTGCAGGGGGAGCGGCAGCGTGAGTGTGAAGGTCGAGCCCTCGCCGGGCGCGCCCTTCGCGGTGAGCTCGCCGCCGTGGCGCCAGGCGATCTTGCGAGCGATCGAGAGACCGATCCCGGTCCCGTCGTACTCCGAGCGGCTGTGGAGTCGCTCGAAGGCGGAGAAGATCCTCTCGGCGTACTTCGGCTCGAAGCCGATCCCGTTGTCCTCGACCGCGATCAGGCAACGGCGCCCGTTCGTGGCCTCACCCGCGAACCGGGACGGTGCGCCCTCGACGATCTCGGCGCGAATGCGCACGATCGGCGGAACGCCGTCGCGATGGAACTTCAACGCGTTGCTGAGGAGGTTCTGGAGCAGCTGTCCCATCTGCATCCGGTCGGCGGCGACGACGGGAAGCTCGCCGATCTCTACCTGGGCCTCGAGCTCACGGATTCGCGCCTCGAGGTCGCCGACCACGTCGCGCGCGAGCGCGGACAGGTCGACCGGCTCGAAATCGCGCTGCCTGCTCGAGACGCGGGCGAAGGAGAGGAGATCGTCGATCAGCCGCTGCATCCGCTCTGCCGCGTCGTGCATCCGGCCCAGATCGGAGGCCGCTTCCTCGGGGAGGTCGTCGCCGACGCGCTTCGGCAGCCTCTGCGCATACATCCGGATCTTCCGCAGTGGCTCCTGGAGGTCGTGTGAGGCAACAGAGGCAAACTGCTCCAGCTCGCTGTTGGAGCGGGCGAGCTCCGCTGCGCGCTGCTCGGCCACGGCCGTGCGTTCGGCGACCCGCTCCTCAAGGCTCTCGTTCAGGTCCTCGAGCTGGCGGTTGGAGTCGACCACGCGGGCGGTTCCGATCAACATCCGCCGCAGGAGGGCGAGGGCGACCAGCGCGACGAGGCCAAACGCCGCGAGAGCCGCCGAGAGAATCCAGCTGTCCGATCCGGCGAGAGCCGGATACAACGCGGCCGTTGGCTCGCTCAGCAAGACCCGCCACTGAGAGCCGGCCAGGGGTGAGTTGGTCACATAGCGCTGGCTCCCGTCGGCGACGAAGGGCCCGCCGTGCGAAGCGACGAGCCCGCCGCGCAGCCTCGCGCCGACCTTGAGCCGACCCGTCGACTCGGCGACGACCCGGTTCTCTCCGTCGACGATGTATCCGATCTGTGCCGGATTCGCCCCCGATTCGTGGAGGTAGGCGCTCAGGAACGTGACGAGCAGCCTTGCGTCGAACGCTTCCACCTCGATCCGCCGGCCGAAGGATGTCGTGAACGGGAGCTCAAGCTGGATCACCGGGTTCGTCCGTCCGCGCACATGCCGCAGGTTCGAGAGCCAGAGCTGAGATCCCAGAGCATGCCGAAGCTCGGAACGGGAAACGCCTGCACCAGGCGGCGCGCCTGCCGAGGCGGCCAACGTGTGGCCGGCCGAGTCCACCACCAGGGCGTATGCCAGGCGGGAACGCTTTGCGAGGGACGTCAGGGCTGCAGCACTCGGCGTCTGTCCCCCGAACGCTTTGGCCGCTCCCGCGGCAGTCCCCGTCGCCGTCGACTGAAACAGCGAAGAGACGAGCTCGGAGGTGATATGCGCCTGCGTCCGGAAGGAACGCTCGGCCTGGTGCCGACTGTCCGCCTGCGAGCGCACGAACTCGTAAGCAAACGCGCCGAATAGCCCGGACATGAGGAGAACAGCGACGACGAGTACCAGCGGGCGCGGCCCACTCAGCCGTCTCAACCACGCAATCATCGAATGCGAAAGGACCGCACGCCGCGCCATTAGCCGCCTCCACTGACAACAGACATGTCCGCAGCACGATGTATCGACCGTCGGCAAAGTGGACTTGAGCCCACTTCGGGTCGTCCGCGGAGCAGCGCTCGGTTCTCGCCTGCAGATAGCTGCCTCGTGGAGACGCTCATCCCGCTGCCGCGCGAAGCCCGCGGCCTACGCCGAAGCGTGCGTCGCGGTCTCGTCGCCCCACTCGTCGTAGCGCGCTGGAGCGCCGGGACGCAGGCCTGGACCAGTGGTCCGGAATGACCCCCGAAGATCGCGAAGTCAGCGGCTCGGCTCGCTCAGTTGACGTAGGTCGAGCCTAGGGCGGTGGAGCCGTCGGCGTCGCCGCTCGTAGACTCCTCAGAGGCGAAGCTCCCAACCGGGAAGCTCTTCAATCACCTCGAAGCCGAGCGCCCCGTACGCCGCGATCGTCGCTGCCTGCTCCCCCCAGGTCTCGAGCGTGACGGGGCGATTGCGCGGCAGGAATGCAGCCGCCCCTCGCACCAGCTGCGCCGACCGCTCGGGCGTGCGCAGAATTGGATGAACGCCGGGACCGTCAATCCAGCGCGTGATCAAGTCCACCTGGCAAATGCCGACCCATCTCCCCCTCTCGTAAAGTCCGACGTACCTGCTTGCGCAGTCGGACGAGACGGGCTCGTACCGTCCCCAAATGCCGGAGAACAAAATGGTTTGCAGCTCGCGAACACATTCGCTCGGGGGCGCTGGCAATAGGAGCGGCGCGGGTGGCCGTGCCGCTTTGAGCCGGGCGTAGCCGCCCGTGCGCGAGAAGCCCAGGGCTGGGTCGATCGATTCGCCAAAGACCCAGATTGCGCTCGCATTCAAGCTGCGGGCCTCGTCTACCAGCACCGCCAAATCAGTGGCCTCTGACCCTTCAGCGATGTGAATAACGACGACGAGGGATCCGTCAGCCGCGCGTGAGACAACCGCCCTATCACCGGGGCTCTGATCCTCACTCATCGAGTAGTCCTCTCTCGCGCCCCTCGACCACGGCTTCCAGCCGGGAATGCACTCCTAGGCCCCGGAGCACAGCGCGGATGTGGTTTCGCGCGGTCTCAACAGCGATCCCGAGTCTGCTCGCGATTGCCTTGGTGCTCAATCCCTCGCCGAGTAGCCGCAGGACCTCCATTTGCCGCGGCGTAAGTTGAACGTCTTGAACGTCGATCCTCTCGGGCGGATCCCCTTGCTGTCTCTCTGCAGGCAAGGCGAGGCCGAAGACGCCGACGATCTCGCGGTCAGCACGCCGTAAAGGCGCCGAGCGAACTCTCAACCGGGCACGCTGGCCACCCGAGTCGAAGACAGTGAGGGTGTAGTCAGTCGCCTCGCCCGTGACGATCTTCCGCGCGAACTGCGCCTTAGCCCCCGGTCGCGTGTCAGGCGAGACGATGTTGAGGAAGGAGTGCCCGACGCGGTCGCCGATCAGGCGTGTCAGAGGCTTGTTCGCCCAACACAGGGCCCCTCTTCGGTCGAAGACGTACGCGAGCAGATCAATGCACTCAAGCGCCTCAAGGATGGACGCTCCGACGAGAGCGACCGGATCAGTTTGCGCGTTTGGTCGGCGAGGTGGGTTCATCGTGCTGTTTTTCCGGCGCGGCAGAGAGGCGCGGGGCACAGCACCTCTCTTTCCGCTCTGACAGGCTGGGAGGTGACTCGCCGAGCCTGCGTTGCGATCTACGCGGCCAACAAGGGGGTGGGCTCGCGTGACCACGGGAGACTCTGACGCGCATACGAGTTCGTGTCATGACCCGCGCGGGTCAGTTTTCAGCAAGTTTCCATATGCCGTCGAGGCGGGTTAAGCCCCTAGGGCGCTGAGGTTTCGATCAGCGGTGGAGGCGCCTCGAGTCCGCTTGACCGCAC
>DATFHC010000178.1:0-16811 GCA_035248765.1 Gaiellaceae bacterium | reverse complement strand
GAGTTGAAGAAGATGAACATCGTCCAGAAGTGGATCTTCCCGAGCCGCTCGTTCAGCTCCCAGCCGGTCATCTTCGGAACCCAGTAGTAGATCGCCGCGAAGAAGGTGAAGACAAGGCCGCCCATGATCGTGTAGTGGAAGTGGGCCATCGAGAAGAAGCTGCCATGGGTCGTGACGTCGCTCGGCACGTCGGAGAGGAAGACGCCGGAAAGGCCGCCGAGCAGGAAGTTGAAGAACCAGGCGAGGCAGAACAGCATCGGGACGGTGAAGCGGATGTTCCCGCGCCAGAGGGTCATCATCCCGCAGAGGAACGTGAAGCCGGTCGGGATCGAGATGAGCTCGGTCGAGAGCATGTAGAAGGGACGCAGGTCGCCGTTGATGCCGCTCACGAACAGGTGGTGCTGCCACACGAACCACGAGAGCAGCGAGACGCCGAGCAGGCCGGCGACCGCGAGCCGGTACCCCCAGAGCGGCTTGCGCGCGAACACCGGCAGCAGCTCGAGGACGATCGCGAAGCCCGGCAGGGCGAGGATGTACACCTCCGGGTGGCCGAACACCCAGAAGAGGTTCTCGTACAGGTAGTTGCTGCCGCCCGCGGCCGCGTTGAAGAACGAGGTCTGCGCCGTACGGTCGAGTGCGCCCATCGCCAGCACCGCGACCAGCACCGGCGCGGCGAGCACCATCAGCACGGCCGTCGAGAGCACGCCCCAGACGAAGATCGGCAAGCGCGTCCAGGTCAGGCCGGGCGCGCGCATCGTCAGGATCGTGGCGATCATGTTCAACCCGAGGAGCGTCATCGAGATGCCGACGAGGGCGAAGAACAGGATGTAGTTGTCCATCCCGGGATTCGCCTGGGTCTGGAGCGGCGGATAGCCCGTCCAGCCGGTCGGGAAGCCACCGAAAAAGATCGTCGTCGTCAGGACTCCGCCCGCGGCCATCAGCAGCCAGAACGTAAGCGCCTCGATCCGCGGGAACGCCATCCGCCGCGCGCCGATCATGATCGGGATCAGGTAGTTCGCGAACGGGCCGAGGATCCCGCTCGACATCATCCCCATCATCATCGTGCCGTGCATCCCGACCACGGTCAGGTACGTCCCCATGGGAAAGGACTGGCTGTGCGGGCTCAGCTGCTCGACGCGGATCAGCATCGCGTTCAGGCCGCCGATGAAGAAGAACAGCCCGATGCCCCAGAGGTACTGGATGCCGACGACCTTGTGGTCGGTGCAGAGGCTGAAGTAGCGGATCCAGCCGTGCGTCTCCTTCTCGCGGAGCGACGGTGGATACCCGCGCATGCGGGCGAGCGGGTAGTTGAAGAAGCCGAGGCCGACGAGAAAGCCCACCACCGCACCGAGGTAGGCGAGGTAGACGGACAGCTCGTTGTAGTCGATGTCGCCGAAGTAGTCGATGCTCGGCCCGACGATGCCGTGGGCCCCGAACCACCCGACGTACCAGCCTCCGACGCCGAGCACGATGCCGGTGAGGAGGTTGAACCCGAGCAGTTGGCGCCACCAGGGCTTGGGCGGTACGGCGGCGACTTCGGTCATCCGGCTCTCCTGTCGGGGGCAGGCAGGTAGATATGTCCGAACGGGGCTCCGCCCTGCGACTCGGGCTTGTCCATGTACGGCTTGATCGAGGCGTAGAGCTTCGTCGCCTGTGACGCCCAGGACTTGAACTGCGAGGAGTCGACGACGCGGCCGTTGTTGAACATGTAGGGGTGCCAGAGTCCGCAGAGCTCCGCGCAGCGGACGTGGAACGTCTCGGGGCCCTTCGTCCGCACGAACGCGACGTTGTCCGTTCCCGGGTTGGCGTCCGCCTTGACGCCGAGCTCGTACGCCCAGAAGGAGTGGACGACGTCGAGGGAGGTGACGTGCAGCTCGACGTCCGTGTCGGCGGGCAGCACCAGCTGGTTCGACTCGATGTTGCCGAGGGACGGATAGCGGTACGTGAACTGCCACTGCTGCCCGATCACCTGCACCTGGAGCTTCGGGCCGGCGGGAACCGCGATCGGGTTCGGCCCCTGCCCGCCGCCTGCGCCGTTCTGCAGGAGCTCGTACGTCCCGAACCCCGCGAGGAAGAGCACCATCGTCGACGTGATCACGATCCAGAGGATCTGGATGCGGGAGTCGTGGCGCAGCGGCGGACCGTCGACCACCGCGCCGGGGGCGGCGCGGAACGAGCGGAGGCCGTAGAAGAAGAAGACGGCGAGCAGACAGATGACGGGTGTGACGACTCCCAGCATCCAGGTGTTGTCGAAGACCTGCTGCGTTCCCTGGCTGCTCGCGTCACCCGGCGGGATGAGGTGCCCGACGAAGATGGCGACGAGCGGCGTCGCGATCGCGCTCAGGACGAGCCACGCGACGACGACCCGCATCCCGTGGTTCGTGGAGTCGCTCGGCCGCACCGGCGCCGCGTTCGGCTCCGCCGCCATCAGGCCCTCACGTTCAGGAAGCCGTCCATATAGCCGATCGTCTGCATCGGCCCGCCGAAGCCGTAGACCCAGCCGGCGGCGCAGGGGACGAAGCACTGCCAGCGGAAGTGGCCGGGCTTCGTCGTGTGGAACGTGAACTTGATCGTGCGGTGCGCGTTCGACATCTGGCAGGGCGCGTAGCCGCACTGGTTCTTCGCGTCGTCGGCGACACCCGGAACGGCGAGGATGATCCCGAGCGCCGGCACAGCGAACGTGTGCGACGCGTCGTTCGGGTCGATGTGGTCGACCGGCTTCCCGTCCACGTCGATTCGGTTGCCGACCATTCCTTGCGGCCGCGCGTAGAACGGATTGCGCAACCCGCTTGCGCCGTCGAAGTTGTAGATCGTGACGTTGACCGTCGCGTGCGCCGGGAGGTCCCACACCGTCTTGCGCTTCCACTGGCCGTTGTCCCTGACGAGGTAGGAGACCCAGTCGGGGTTCTGGCTCAGCTTCGGCCCGACGGCGGCGACGGTCTGGATCTCGAGGTTGACGACCGGATGGCCGCTCGATGCGTTCTGGACGGGCACTGAGTAGGCCGGCGAGCCGGCGAGCTTCGTGAGGTGCGAGACGTAAAAACCGATGAGCACGCCCGCGACCGCTACCACGGCAGCGATCAATCCGAGCTTCACTCCGAGCCGCATCGGAACGCGTCCTATCAAGCGCGATGCGCAGGCGCTCGCCTTATGACGAACGTGTCATTTTCCCGTCATGTGCACGTCATTCTGCGGCGATATAGATTCTTGCGCGGGTGATGGGAATGCGCATCCTGGTGATCGAGGACGAGGCGCGGATTCAGGCGTTCCTGGCCCGCGGCCTCGAGGCGGAGGGATACAGCGTCGTCGCGGCTGGAGACGGGCGCGAGGGTCTCGATCTCGCGACCCGGGCGCGCTGGGACCTCGTCGTCCTCGACCTCCTGCTCCCCGGGCTGAACGGCCTGCAGGTGCTGCGGGAGCTGCAGCGCTCGAAGCCCGAGCTTCCCGTCGTGATCCTCTCCGCCCGCGGCGACGTGCAGACGAAGCTGCGCGGCTTCGAGCTGGGGGCGAGCGACTACGTTGCGAAGCCGTTCTCGCTCGACGAGCTGCTCGCGCGGATCCGCGTGCGGCTGCGCGGAGCGGCGAGCTTCGGCGACGAGCACGTCCTGCGCGGCGGCAACGTCGTCCTCGACGTCGCGCGGCGGCAGGCGGGCGTCGGCGACCGTACGGCGGATCTCTCGGACCGCGAGTTCCGGCTCCTCCACCACCTGCTCGTGCACGTCGGCGAGGTCGTGAGCCGGGAGCGGCTGCTCGCCGAGGTGTGGGGATACGACTTCGACCCGGGCTCGAACGTCGTGGAGGTCTGCGTGCGCCGGCTGCGGCAGAAGCTCGGGCCGGAAGCTGCCATCGAGACGGTTCGACATGCGGGCTATCGGCTGGCTGCGGCGTAACCCGCTCGAAGCGGGGTGGGCCGTCTTCGCAACCGCGAACTGGGTCGCGATGATCGCGTGGCCGAGCTGGGAGACGATTCCGTTCCACTTCGTCTGGATCAGCCTCACGCTCGTGTACGGCATCCGGACGTGGTCGACGCGGACGATGTCGGCCGTCCTCTCCGTCGTGATCCTGGCGACCGGCGCGAGCATCCTCTCCGACGCGTTCAGCGGGGAGCAGCTCTGGGGCGAGTTGTTCGAGGTGCCGCTCATGTCCGCGATGTTCCTCGCGATGGTCTGGCACGCACAGCGACGGCAGG
Organism: Gaiellaceae bacterium; assembly: GCA_035248765.1. Lineage (GTDB taxonomy): Bacteria > Actinomycetota > Thermoleophilia > Gaiellales > Gaiellaceae > Palsa-739. The sequence goes on along the minus strand of DATFHC010000178.1, from coordinate 12,622 downwards.
CGGCGCTCGCAGAAGTTCAGGGTGTCTCGGAGATGCGCGCCTCACTCCTCGAACGGCAGGAGCGCTTCCTGCACGACGCCTCGCACGAGCTGCGGACGCCGGTCACGATTGCGCGCGGCCACCTCGAGCTACTGCGGCGCGAGCAGCCGGATGCACCCGAGCTGGACGTGGCGCTCGACGAGCTCGACCGGATGGAGCGGATTATCGACCGGCTACTCCTCCTCGCGAAGTCCGAACAGCAGGGATTCCTGTTCGAAGAGATCGACGTCGAGGCGTTTCTCTCCGATCTCTTCATTCGCTGGTCGGAGGTGGCTCCGCGCGCCTGGCGGCTCGACGTCGACCTCGCGGGGAGGCTGGTCGCGGATCCGGGGGCGCTGAGGAACGCGATCGACGCGCTGCTCGAGAACGCGGTCAAGTACACCGATCCAGGCGACGCCATCGAGGTTGCCGCGCATGCGGACGGCGCCGGCGGCGTCGTGATCGAGGTCGCGGACTCGGGCGCCGGCGTTCCGCGCGACGCGCTACCGCGGATCTTCGATCGCTGGGCGAGGGCGGACGGCGCCCGCACGCGGGAGCGCGGCGGCGCCGGGCTGGGCCTCGCGATCGTCGCCGCGGTCGCCCGTGCTCACGGTGGACGTTGCTCCGTGGAGCCGCGGTCACGCGGAACCGTCTTCCGGCTCCACCTGCCGGTGCGGGCTGCTCTCGTCAGGGCGCCAAACCCGACGCCGGCCGCTGAGGGGGATTTGGCCGGCGCCGGGCAAGGGTTGGCGCTCTCGTAGGAAGGAGCCGGGGCTTTACGCAGCCTCGGCGAGCTTCTCGACCTTGTCCTTGGGGAGGGCCAGCGCGATCGGGATCGGCCGGGAGGCAGGGGGGCCGAGAGGTGGATTGACGATGAGGGTCGTCGTGCCGTTCATGGAGGGAATGGTGGCCTTGCCAGGTGAGAGCCACCTGAGTCAGGGGTGAGAGTCCTCTAAGTGTCGAGCGCCGCTCTCAGTGACGCTACGTAGTCGCGCAACGCACCCGGGCCCGCTTCCGCTGCTTCCACGGCCCGCGAGCCGACGACCACGCCGTCTGCGAGGTCGCCGGCCGCGCGTGCGAGCTCCGGCGTCGAGATCCCGAAGCCCACGTAGACCGGCACGTCGCTGACCGCCCGCACCCGCTGCACGAGCGACGGCACCGCGGGGGACAGCTCACTCCGGGCGCCGGTCGTCCCCGTGACGGAGACGAGGTAGAGCCAGCCGTCGGTCGCGTCGGCCGCGGCGCGGATGCGCTCCTCCGTGGACGTCGGGGCGACGAGCTGGATGCGGCGGAGCCCCGGCTGCTCCTCGACCGGCAGGTCGACGAGGATGAAGCTCGACGCGCCGCGCTCCCGTGCGTCCGCCGCGAAGCGCTCGTAGCCGTAGGCCTCGAGGATCGCGGCATAGGTCATCGGAACGATCGGCGTTTCGGGGATCAGCTTGCGCGTCCGCGCGAGCACGTCGAGGCAGGCCCCGGTTCGCATCCCACGCATGAGCGCACGCTCCGACGCACGCCGGATCACGGGCCCTTCGGCGAGGGGGTCGGAGAACGGGAAGCCGAGCTCGACGATGTCGGCACCGCCTTCGACGGCCGCACGCGCGAGCTCTGGGGTCTCCGGCTCGGCCATCAGGTAGATGACGAGCGTCTTCATTCGTCGGGGAGGAGCGAGAAAAGTGTGGCGTCGGCGCGGTCCGCGCCATGCCGAAGAAGGCGGCGCTTGACTCCCTCTCGCGTGAACCCTGCGCGCTCGAGGACACGCTCCGAGGCGTCGTTGCCGATCCGTACGTTCGCCTCGATCCGCGAGATCCCGCTCGCGAACGCTTCGCGCGCCACCGCGCGCGTCGCGCGGGTGGCCAGTCCGCGGCCACGAGCCTCGGGGAAAAGCCAGTAGCCGACCTCGATCACGCCCCGCATCGGGTCGAAGTGGCGGAGCGTGAGGCCACCGGCGATCGAACCGTCCGACGTGTCCTCGATCACGTATGGGAAGAGGGCGCCGCGTTCACGGAGCCCGGGGATCTGCTCCCGCCAGACCCTGCGCAGCTCGTCCTCGTCGAACGGAGGCATTCCGTTCTCGCCGCCGATCCCCGGATCGCGAAACGCGGGAGCTACGACGGGGATGTCCCGATCCTCGACCACGCGTGCCACAAACGGCCCGTCGATCTCGAAGCGATCGGGGACGGCGAAGGCGACGAGAGGAGCTTGGGTCACGGCCTCACCCCACGCGCAGCACGCCGATGATGTGCTCGCCGCAGCTGCGCGAGCCGGGGTCGTACGCGAGCCGTTCCTCGAACTCCGCGAGCAGCGCGCGGATCTCGGGCTCATCCACCTCGAGGTGCGGTAGGACTCCGGCGGCGGCTCCGTCGACCACGTCGCCGTGCGCGGCGAGGAGCTCCTCGACCTCCTCCCACACGTACATGCGCATCGCGAGGTGGCCGTATCCGTCGCCTTCCGGGAGGACGCCGGTGCGCGCCACCTCGAGCGACTTCGCCGTCCCGTCGCGGCGCGCGAGGTCGACGAGGATCGACGCGAAATGGATCACCGCGCCGGCGAAGCCCATGACGCTGACAAGGAGGTGACCGCCGGGCCTCGTGACCCGTGCGAGCTCGGCCACCGCCCTGTCCGCCCGGTCGACGACATAGCTGAGCGGGCCGCCGAAGCAGACCGTGGCGTCGAACGAGTCGTCGCAGAACCGCGAAAGGTCGGTGATGTCCCCCAGGATCGCCTCGACGTCGGGCACGCGCGCCCGGAGCAGCTCGAGCTGCCCGGGAGAGATGTCGAGTGCGGTCACGTGCGCGCCGAGGCGCAGGAGCTCGAGGGTGAAGCGGCCCGGGCCGGAGCCAGCGTCGAGAACCCGGTCGCCGGGCCGGACGTAGCCCTCGAGCATCCGGATGTGGGTGGTCAAGCTCGGCCCCGGAGTCCGGCCGTCCTCGAAGCGCGTCCATTCGCGCTCGCCGTAGTCGTCGAAGAACTCCGCCGTGCGGGCGGGATCCCAGGCGCTCACAACCGCTCCAGCACCTCGGCGAGATCCTTGTCCCCCCGGCCGCTCAGCCCGACGAGGATCAGCTCCGCGTCGAGCTCGCGCGCGCGGGCAAGTGCGTGGGCGGGCTCGAGCGCGGGGAGGATGCCTTCGCTGCGCGCGAGATCCTGGAACGCGGCGAGCGCCTCGTCGTCGGTCGCGGTGCGGTACTCGGCGCGGCCGCTGTCGCGCAGGAAGGCGTGCTCCGGCCCAACGCCGGGATAGTCGAGCCCCGCCGAGATCGAGTGGGCGTCCTCGATCTGACCGTCCTCGTCCGCGAGCACCGACGAGCGCGCGCCGTGGAGGACGGCCGGGCGGCCTGTGCCGAGAGAGGCAGCGCCCGCCGCCTCGACCCCGATGAGCTGCACGTTCTCGTCGGCGACGAAGCCGTGGAAGAGGCCGATCGCGTTCGAACCTCCGCCCACGCAGGCGACGACCGCATCCGGTAACCGGTCTTCGACCGCGAGGACCTGCTCGCGCGCCTCGCGGCCGATCACGGACTGCAGCTCCGCGACGAGCTCCGGATACGGCGCCGGGCCGACGCAGGAACCGATCAGGTAGTGCGTCGTCTCGACGTTCGTGATCCAGTCGCGGATCGCCTCGCTCGTCGCCTCCTTCAGCGTCCGGGTGCCGAACTCGACCGCACGCACCTCCGCGCCGAGCAGCCCCATGCGCTCGACATTGGGCCGCTGGCGGCGCATGTCCTCCTCGCCCATGTAGACGACGCACTCGAAGCCGAAGCGGGCACACACAGTCGCGGTGGCGACGCCGTGCTGGCCGGCGCCCGTCTCAGCGACGATGCGCTGCTTGCCGAGCCGCCGCGCGAGCACGGCCTGGCCGAGCGCGTTGTTCAGCTTGTGCGCGCCCGTGTGGAGGAGATCCTCGCGCTTGAGGTAGATGCGCTTTCCGGGGGCGAAGCGCTCTGCAAGCGTGAGCGCAGTCGGCCGACCGGCGTAGTTCGTCGCGAAGTCTTGGAGCTCGGCGCGGAACGAGTCGTCGGCGAGCGCGTCACGCCAGCCGCGCTCGAGCTCGTCGAGCGCCGGGATCAGTGTCTCCGGGACGTAGCGGCCGCCGTACTCGCCGAAGTCGCTCATGCTCGCGCCTCCTGTACGAATGCTCGCACCTTCTCGTGATCCTTGATCCCGGGTGCGGACTCGAGCTGCGACGCCGCGTCCACCGCCCACGGGTGGACGGCGCGGATCGCGGCGCGCACGTTGTCGGGACCGAGGCGGCCGGCGAGCATCAGGCGATCGCCGCCCTTCGCGGTGCGCCAATGGTCGGGATCGTCTTCCTCCCACGGAAGGTCCGCGACCCGCGCGACCGGCTCGCCGTCGCGGAGCAGGGCCGCGTCGCGCCCACGGACCTTGCCCTCCTCGGCGGCGTAGAGCTGGACGAGGTCGGTCCCGCGCTCCTCCGGCTCGCCGACGAACACCGCGACGCTCAGCACCGCCTCCGGCACCGGGAGAACGTCGGCGGCCTTGCGCGGCGAGCCCTCGACGAAGATGAAGCCGCACAGGTCGGCTCCGGCCTCGACCGCGGCGTCGACGTCCTCTTGCCGGGTCAAGCCGCACACCTTGACGAGCGGCCGCGAGAGCAACTCCCGCAGTTTCGCGCCGGGCTCGTGGGCGCGCATGAGCGACGTGCCGACGAGGACGGCATCGGCTCCGGCGAGCTCGGCAGCGGCCGCTTGCGCACGTGTGTGGATCGCGCTTTCCGCGACGACGACGCGGTCGCGCGGAGCTTTCGCGACGAGCTGCAGCTGGGCGCCGCGGTCGATCCGGAACGTGCCGAGGTCGCGCGCGTTGACGCCGATCACGCGGGCGTCGAGACGTTGCGCGCGCTCGAGCTCGTCCTCGTCGTGAGCCTCGACCAGCGTGTCGAGCCCGAGCTCTCCCGCGGCGGCGGTGAGCCGCGATGCGGTCGCGTCGTCGAGGTCGCGCAGGATAAGAAGTGCGGCGTCGGCACCCGCCTCTCGCAGCTCGCGGAGGTGATCCTCCGTCGAGAAGAAGCCCTTGGCGAGGAGCGGCACGCTCGTCGCGGCCCGCGCGGCCCGAAGGTCGTCGAGCGACCCGGCGAACGCCGCGTCGACGAGAACGGAGATCGCACGCGCTCCTCCCGTCTCGTAGGAAGGAACGACGTCCTCGACCCGTGCCGCGGGACTGATGTCGCCGGCCGACGGCGAGCGCCGCTTGAACTCGGCGATTGCGCCGAAGCCGGGCTGCGCGAGGGCGTTCGCGAATCTCATGCCTGCGAGAACTCCACGAGCTCGTCGAGCCGCGCGGCCGCAGCGCCCGAGTCGATCGCCTCCCGCGCATGCGCGATCCCCTCGCGCAGGTCGGCGGCGTGGCCGGCCGCTGCGATCCCGCCGGCCGCGTTGAGGATCACGGCTGAGCGGTGGCCGCCGTCCGCACCCGCGAACACCGCACGCAGGGCGGCTGCGTTCGTCTGCGGATCGCCCCCGCGCAGCTCCTCGGGATCGCAACGCTCGACGTCGAGATCGCGCGGATCGAGCTCGTACTCGGTCACGCGTCCGTCCTCCACCTCGCAGACGAGGTTCGGGCCGCAGGGCGAGAGCTCGTCGATCCCGCCCGCGCCGTGCACGACGTATGCGCGGGTCGCGTCGAGTTGGACGAGCGCGTCGGCCAGCGTCCGTGCGAGCTCCGGCGAGTAGACGCCGAGCACGAGGGCGCGCGCGCCGGCCGGGTTCGTGAGCGGCCCGAGCACGTTGAAGACGGTACGTGTGGCGAGCTCGCGGCGGACGGGCGCCGCATGCCGCATTGCGGGGTGGTGCGCTTGTGCGAAGAGGAAGCCGAAGCCGAGCTCGTCGATCGAGCGCTCGATCCGCTCGGGCGGCTGCTCGAGCCGGAAGCCGAGCGCCTCGAGCACGTCCGCCGCTCCTGTCTGGGACGACGCTGCGCGGTTGCCGTGCTTCGCGACGGCGGCCCCCGCGGCGGCAGTGACGAGCGCTGCGGCGGTCGAGATGTTGTACGTGTTCGCGCCGTCGCCGCCCGTGCCGACGACGTCGACGAGGTCGCCGCGCGTGGGACTGACGCGGAGGACGTGCTCGCGCATCGCCTCGGCGCACCCCGCGATCTCGTCCGCTGTCTCGCCCTTCGCGCGCAGCGCGACGAGGAAGCCGGCTATCTGTGCGTCCGTCGCCTCGCCGCTCATGATCACGGCCATCGTCCCGCGCGCCTCGTCACGGCTCAGGTCGTGGCCCTCTAGCAGCCGCGCGAGCGCCTGTTGGATCACAGCCGGCCCTCGAGGAAGTTGCGCGCGAGCGCGGGCCCGTCGGGCGTCAGCACCGACTCCGGATGGAACTGCACGCCGACCGCTGGGAGCTCGCGGTGGCGGATGGCCATCACCTCGCCGTCCTCCGCGAACGCCGTCGGCTCGAGCACGTCAGGGAGCCGCGTCGCGGCGAGCGAGTGGTAGCGGCCGGCCTCGAACGGATCGGGCAGGCCCTCGAAGAGCCCGCGCGCGTCATGCCGGACGGGACTCGCCTTGCCGTGGACGAGCTCGCGCGCGTATCCGACCTCGCCGCCGCAGACCTCGACCAGCGCCTGGTGGCCAAGGCAGACGCCGAGCGTCGGGGTCGTCGGCAGCAGCCGCTCGATGATCGCCGGCGTCGCGCCGGCGGCCGCCGGACGGCCCGGGCCGGGAGAGACCACGAGGTGCGACGGAGCGAGCCGTTCCGCCTCGTCGGCGTCGAGCTCGTCGTTCCGCAGCACGCGAACCTCGGCTCCCAACGCGCCGAACAGGTGCGCAAGGTTGTACGTGAACGAGTCGTAGTTGTCGACGAGGAGGATCACGACGCTGCGTCCTGCTCCGACTCTGCCAGCTCGATCGCGGCTTCCAAAGCGCGCAGCTTGGCGAGGCACTCCTCGTGCTCGGCGGCGGGATCCGAGTCGGCGACGATGCCGCCGCCGGCCTGGAGATGGGCGACGCCGTCGCGCAGCCACAGCGTCCGGATCGCGATGCACGTGTCGAGCTTCCCGGTCTCCGGTAGGCAGTAGCCGACCGCGCCTGCGTAGATCCCGCGCCTGTAGCCCTCGAGCTCCGAGATGATCTGCATCGCGCGCACCTTCGGCGCACCCGAGACGGTTCCGGCAGGGAAGCACGCGCGCAGGAGCTCGAACGGCGTGATGTCGCCGCGCAGGTCGCCGACCACCTCCGAGACGAGGTGCGTGATGTGCGAGTAGCGCTCGGGCTCCATGAAGCGCTCGACGCGCACCGAGCCGGGATCGCAGACGCGAGAGAGGTCGTTGCGACCGAGGTCGACGAGCATCGTGTGCTCGGCGCGATCCTTCTCGGAGGCCAGCAGCGCGGCCGCATCGCCGGCACCCGGGGCGATGCTCCCCGCGATCGGGTTCAGCTCGGCTCGGCGGCCGGAGCACTTGACGACCGTCTCGGGCGAGCTGCCGACGAGGGCCAGGTCTCCGAGCTCGAGGAGGAAGAGATACGGCGACGGGTTGACGCGCCGCAGCGCCCGGTAGAGCTCGGCCGCCGATGCCGAAGTCGGGCGGGTCGCGCGCTGTGCAATCACGACCTGGAAGACGTCGCCCTCGCGGATGTGCTCCTGCGCGCGTTCGACCCGGCGGAGATGCTCCTCGCGCGAGGGCTCGCGCTCGATCCGCCCGCGCGGGGTCGTGCCGCGTGTCAGGGGTGGAGGCTCCTCCAGCCCCTCCGCACTGCCACGCAGAAGCTCCGCGACACCGCGGGCGTGATCAAAGCGGAGCAGGACGTCGGGAACGAGGAAGAGGTTCGCCGGCACGTCCGGCCCGTCCTCCGGCAGCGGCACCGTCGGCTCGAGCTCCGCGACGGCGTCGTAGCCGAGGTAGCCGACGACCGGCTCATCGAGCCCCTCGGCCTCCTCGAAGGAGACGAGTCGCGAGCCCGCGCCTACGAAGCTGTAGCGACCCAGCCGCCCGCGTTCCACCGACTCGAGCAGGAACGAGCCACGCGCACCCTCGCGCAGCCCGAGGTACGCACCGAGGGGCGTCAGAAGGTCGGTTGCGATCTCGATTTCGGACATGAAAAAGGCTCCTCGCGGAGCCGGGTCGAGCGGACGGGCTGTGCTGGCGCGATTCAGCGTGCGCGCAGGCTCCCGCCACGCTCGGTGCGCCAGGCCCACGGCATGCGGACGGAAGTCATGGCCGCAGGGTAGGCAGGCACCAAGCGAGCGTCAAGCCGCGAACTCGTGGCCCGCGTCCTCGAGGGCGTCAGCGGCGCGCCCGAGATCGGGCGAACGCACGAGGACGTAGTCCGATTCGAATGTCGAGATGACGAAGATCGGCAGGTCGGCATCCGCGAGGGGCGCGACCAATGAGGCGATGACGCCGGTGAGGGAGAAGTCGAGCGGCCCCATCACCTCGAGCACCGTCCAGCCGCGGTCGACGCTCTCGCCCTCGGGCACGTCGTGGTCGCGGCAGACGACCGAGACCTCGTGGTCGGTGCGGGTGACCGAGCGGAACGGGCCCTTGTCGACCCACTCAGGCAGGTCCGATCCCGGCTGGAGGCGAACCACTGCGTAGCTGTCGGGCAGCGTCCGGAGCTTCACGACCGGACGCTAGCGCGGAACGGCTCAAACGGGCGCAGGTAGAGTCGCGCAGCCCATGCCCCTTCCCGAACTGCTCGAGCGCCTGCTGACGACGCCCGGTCCCTCCGGCGAGGAGCGTGCCGCGGCCGCAGTGTGGCGGGAGGCTGCCGCCGACGTCGGCGAGGTCACGTCGGACGTCCTCGGCAGCTCCTGGGTGCGCGTCCCGGGTACGGCCGGCGGGCCATCGCTCCTGCTCGTGGGACATATCGACGAGATCGGTGTGGTGGTCACGAATCTCGGCGACGACGGCCTCGCCGCGGTGCGGACGCTGAGCGGTTGGGATCCCGCTGTGATGGTGGGCCAGCGCGTCGACGTTCAGACTCGCGCCGGAGCCGTCCCCGGAGTCGTCGCTGCAAAGGCCCGGAAGCGCAAGCCTGGCGAGGACCGCAAGCCCGTCGATCGGGACGATCTCTTCCTGGACGTCGGCGCGAAGGACGGGGACGAGCTGCGCGGCCTCATCCGGCCGGGCGACCACGTGATCTGGCACGGTGCGCCGCTCGCATTGCAAGGGAGCCGAGTCGCCTCCCGCGCTTTCGACAACAGGATGGGCTGCTACGTCGCGCTCGAGGCCGCTCGGAGGATCGCCGAGCGTGGCGGAGGCCCGGGAGACGTGATCGCTGCGGCTGCCGTGCAGGAGGAGGTGGGCGACTACGCGGGCTCGCGCACGGTGGCGTTCGCGACCGAGCCGGACGTCGCAATCGCGATCGACGTCACGGACGCGAGTGACGTTCGCGGCGCCGACCACGACGAGGAGGGGAAGATCCTCCTCGGCGGCGGTCCGGCCCTCACTCGCGGGCCGTCGATCCACCCCGACGTCTTCGAGCTCCTCCACGACACGGCCGAGGCGGAGGGCATCCCGTTTGCCGTCGAGGTCTCCGCCCGCGGTGTGACATATACCGACGCCGACGCCGTCTACCTCAGCCGTACCGGCGTGGCCACGGGGCTCGTCTCGGTTCCGCTCCGTTACATGCACTCGCCGATCGAGACGCTCGACCTCGACGACCTCGAGCAGGCGGTGCGTCTGGTCGTCGCGTTCGCGCTCAGGCTCGAGCCCGGACAGAGCTTCGCTGGCTAACTTGGAGACATGACCCGGAGCGTCATCGTCTCCGCGGTGCGCACGCCGTTCGGGAAGCTCAACGGCGGCCTCGCGGCGTATCCCGCGACCGAGCTCGGCGCGATCGCGATTCGCGCGGGCCTCGAGCGCGTGGGCCTCGAGGGGCGGGAGGTCGACTACGTAATCATGGGCCAGGTGCTACAGGCAGGCGCCGGGCAGGCTCCCGCGCGGCAGGCGTCCGTGGGAGCGGGGATCCCGATCGAGGTCCCTTCGGACACGGTGAACAAGGTCTGTGCCTCCTCGATCCGCGCCGTCGAGATCGCCGACTCGATGATCCGCGCCGGCGACGTGGAGGTCGTCGTCACGGGTGGGATGGAGTCGATGACGAACGCGCCGTACGCGCTGCCGAAAGCGCGGAAGGGCTACCGGATGGGCGACGGCACGCTCGTCGACCTGATGATCTGGGACGGGCTCCGCTCGACGTTCGACGAGCTCCACATGGTCCAGCAGGCGGCCAAGGTCGCGCGCGAGCTCGGCGTCTCCCGCGAGGAGCAGGACGGCTGGGCGCTCCGCTCGCACGAGCGGGCCGCCGCGGCGCAGGACGCGGGCCGCTTCGACGACGAGATCGTGCCCGTGGGCGAGGTCACGGCGGACGAGGCCGTGCGCCGCGACACGACCCTCGAGAAGCTCTCCTCCCTCAGGCCCGCGATGGATCCCGAGGGCACGGTGACCGCGGGCAACGCGCCCGGCGTGAACGACGGCGCCTCGTGCGTCGTCGTGTGCTCGGAGGAGTTCGCGCAGCGGCGTGGCCTCGAGCCGCTCGCGACGATCGTCTCGCAGGGCTACGTCGCGGACGAGTTCGCGTGGCTCGCGCGAACACCCGCGAACGCGGGCAGGCAGGCGCTCGAGAAGGCCGGGAAGTCGATCGACGACGTGGAACGCGTCGAGGTGAACGAGGCGTTCTCGTCGGTCGCCCTCAACTCGGTAAAGATGCTCGGCGCCGACCCCGACCGCGCGAACGTCAACGGCGGCGCGGTCGCGCTCGGTCACCCGATCGGCGCGAGCGGCGGCCGGATCCTCGGCACGATGGTGCACGAGCTGCGCCGCAACGGCGGCGGCCTCGGTCTTGCCGCGATCTGCTCCGGCGGCGGTCAGGGCGACGCGCTCCTGATCGAAGTCTGAGTCGCCGGGACCTCTCGTGGGCGCCGCCGCGTATCAGCGGTGTCACCCGAAGGAGGAAGCGATGCGCAGGCTCGCGCTCTGTCTTGCAGTTGCCGTCGGTGCCCTCGCCGCCGCGCCCACCGCACTGGCCGACGGGCCGGTCTACGTCACCCAGTCAGGCGCCGGGGTGGCGAGCCACGATGGAACCTTCCATTACGTCACGGTGCCGGACGGAAAGGCCGGGACGCTCCTCGAGAAGGTCATGGTCCCGCACGGCGAGGTGTATGTCGTGACGCGGGTCCCCGGCTCGTGGGGGATCGCCACGATCGGGAACGGCTACGTGACCGGCCAGGGTCTCTCGCGCGACGGCCGGACGCTGGTGCTCGCCTCCCCGGCCGGCCCATACGCCTCGCCGAGCAAGTTCCTCGTTGTCGACCCGGTCCACACGAAGGTTCTGCGGACGATCGTGCTCCACGGCTCCTTCACCCTCGACGCGCTGTCGCCGGATGCCTCGCGGATGTACCTGATCCAGTACACGAGCGGGACGAACGACCTGACCCACTACATCGTGCGCGACTTCGACATGCGCACGAACCGGCTGCTACCCGGGAAGATCGCCGACCGCTCCGAGGACGAGGAGACGATGGCGGGCTATGCCCAGACGCGGACGACGAGCGCCGACGGGCGCTGGGTGTACACGCTCTACCAGAAGCCGTCGGGCGAGCCGTTCATCCATGCGCTCGACACGGTGGGTGCCGCTGCGTACTGCATCGACCTCCCGTCGAACCGCGCGCTCTACAACATCGTCCTCTCCCTGCGCAACGGCGGCCGGACGCTCGCCGCGCATTGGCGGAGTGGCCGCCCGTGGCTGAACGTCGCCACCGGTAGCTGGCGCATCTCGTACCCGAGCGCGGGCTTCCCGTGGGCCTGGGCCGGTGCGGGAATTGGCGGCGGGCTCGCGCTCCTCGCCGCGGGCGCGTTAGTCCTGCGGCGCCGCCGCGGTCAGGAACTCCAGGAGCATGCGCGACAGGAGCTCGGGCTCGCGTAGCGTCAGGTAGTGGTCGGAGTCGAGCTCGAAGTGCCGGGCGTCCGGCGCCTCGCGCTCGACGAGCGGGCCGATCTCGCGCATCCCGGCCGGGTCGTGCGAGGCCGTGACGATCAGCGTCGTCACCGCGAGCTCGCCTAGGCGTTCCTTCGCCGGCGCACCGGTTTCCGGAAGCGGCTCGAGGTCGGGAGGGAGCGCGTTCGCCTCGGGCGTCGCGCGCCAGAGCTGCCGGATCCGGTCGTCTGCGCCGAGTGGCGCCCAGACCTCGAAGTCGATCTCCATCGCTTCATCCAGATCGCCAGCGGCCTCGGCGGCTTCGTACCGCGCATCCTGCTCCTCGGTGTACGCCGCGCCGTCGTGGCCGCCCAGCCCGGGCGCGACGCCCGCCACCGCCCACAGCCGATCGGGGTGCGCGAGCGCGACGTCGAGGGCGAGCTTGCCGCCGAGGGAGAGGCCCACGAGCGCCGTTCGCTCGACACCGAGCGCGTCGAGCACGCCGATCGCGTCGTCCTGCCACGACCACGGCACGTTCGGCCCGGTCGAGCGCCCGTAGAAGCGGAGGTCGGACCGGATCGTGCGGAATCGCTCGGCAAGGAAGGGGGCGACCGGCTCCCAGAGTCCCGAGTCGCCGAGGCCGCCGTGCAGCAGCAGGACGGCCGGGCCGCTTCCGGCCTCGTCGTACCAGAGGCGCGCGCCGTTGACGTCGACCACGGACATGCGGCGACCTTA
>DATFHC010000177.1:0-20103 GCA_035248765.1 Gaiellaceae bacterium | reverse complement strand
AGCTACGAGCACGGGAAGCGTGCGACGCGCGAGCACGAGCGCTGCGGCGGCCACCTGGTCGGCCCGCTCGTCGCGACCTCCGCGGTCGGGAACGCGCTCGCCACGCTCGCGCCGGAGCGGATGCGGCGGCAGACGCAGGCCGCGGCGCAGCTCGGTGCGATCGCCGCTGCGACCGAGCTCTTCGGCTGGATGACGAGGCACCCGTCGAACCCGCTTGCGCAGGCACTGTCGAAGCCAGGGCACGAGCTCCAGCACCGCTTCTCGACGGCGGAGCCGACCGCCGATCAGCTCGAGGTGGCCGAGGCAGCACTCAAGGCGTGCCTCGAGCTCGAGCATGAAGCAGCTGCCGCGTAAGCAGCGGCTCGCCCCGGAGGTCTTCGATCTCCCGGTCGAGAAGATGCGCGCCGGGTGGTACACCGACGCGTACTTCAACCACGCCCGCGACACGCTTCTCGCCGACGGCCGCCACCCGCGGGTCGTCGTCCAGGTCTTCCAGAAGAACGACGCCTGGCTCGGCGGGATGGACGAGGCGATCGCGATCCTGCGGCTGTGCGCGCTCGGCGACGGGCTCGAGATCCGCGCGCTCTACGACGGCGACCGGATCGAGCCGTGGGAGCCCGTGCTGACGATCGAGGGCGACTACACGACGTTCGCCCACCTCGAGACCGCCTACCTCGGCACGCTCGCGCGGCGCACGCTGATCACGACCAACGTCGTGCATGTGCTCGAGGTGGCGAACGGCAAGCCGATCATCTTCATGCCGGCCCGCTTCGACCACCACCGCGTGCAGGCCGGCGACGGCTACGCCGCCTACGTCGCAGGGCAGATCACAGGCTTCGAGATCGGCGTCACGAGCGACGAGCAAGCGTCGTGGTGGGGCGGCCGCGGCATCGGCACAGTGCCGCACTCCCTCATTGCCGCCTACGGGGGGGACACCGTGCTCGCCGCGCGCAAGTTCGCGGACTGGGCCCCGCCGGACATGTCCGTGACCGTCCTCGTCGACTTCGAGAACGATTCGGTGAAGACGGCGCTCGCGGTGGCGGAAGCGCTCGGCGATCGGCTCTGGGGCGTCCGCCTCGACACCTCCGAGACGCTGGTCGACCGCTCACTGTGGGAGGAGATGAGCGACTTCAAGCCGAACGGGGTGAACGAGCGTCTCGTCGGGAAGGTGCGCGACGCGCTCGACGCAGCCGGTTGCGGCCATGTGCGGATCGTCGTCTCCGGAGGCTTCACCGTCGAGAAGATTCGCGCGTTCGAGGAGCTGGGCGTCCCGGTGGACGCCTACGGTGTCGGTTCCTCGCTGATCCGCGGTGCGAACGACTTCACCGCCGACGTCGTCATGACTGATGGACAGCCCTCGGGCAAGTTCGGGCGCCGCCTGCGTGAGAATCCGCGGCTCGAACTCGTGAACGAACTCTGAAATGGCGCCGCGCAGGCGAGTCGCGGGAGTACGCTTCCGGCGATGCTTCCGTCACCCGTCAGCTCACGCGTCTGAGCGCACGACTACGCCGAGCGTGTCTCGGCCGCGCTGAGAGAACAGGAACTCCGCACCCGACTGCGTGACGCGGACGCGGCGGGCGGCTCTGCGCAGCCCCCACGGCCGAGGCGGCGTTTCCGTCCTTTCGGCCTAGTGTTCGCCAAGCCCTGAGGAACCGAACAGCGGCAGGCAGGGCTCGAGTCCCTCGATCTCGACCCGGAACGGCGGCCGCCAGTCCTCGCGCCGTAGCTCGACCTTCGCGTGCCCGAGCGCGACGCCGCGCGGTGCGACCGTGTCGCGGCCGATGATCCGGTACCCGAGCTTCTCCGAGACGCCGAGCGAGCCCACGTTGCCGTCGACCGCACCGGAGCGTGCGCGCTCGGCGCCGAGGCCACGGAATGCAAGTTCGAGCACCGCCGTCCGCATCTCGGTGCCGACGCCCTGCCCCTGGAAGCGGTGGCCCAGCCACGACCCGGTGCCCACGGTCCGCGTCTCCGCAAACCGCGTGCTCTCGAGAGCCTGCACGCCGACGAGCTCGCCTTCGAACCAGACGCCGGGCTCGAAATGCCACGCGTCGGCGCTCCACTCCCGCCGCCGCATCTCGTGGTAGGCGACGAACCCCGCCTGCTCGGGATCGTCCGTCCACGGGACTGTGAACGGCATGAACTCCGGTGGATGGATGCCGCCGAGCGCCACCTCGCGCAGAACCTCGAGCTCCTCTCGCATGGGTAGGCGGAGCTCGAGCCGCGGCGTCCGGAGCTGCAGGTCGAAGAGCGGCGAGAGGTCGATCAGCCGAGCCTCTCCGGGTGCCCGAGCTGGCCGAGCTCCGCGATGTCACGGCGGAAGAAGAGGGCCACCGTCCAGTCGGCGACGACCCGGAGCTTCCGTTGCGCGAGCGGGAGCTGGTACAGGTGGTACGACCGCGTCACCCACCAGCCGAGGAAGCCGCGGAGGCGAAGGCCGAGCACCTCTGCGATCCCTTTGTGGCGGCCGAGCGTCGCGACCTGGCCGAGCATCCGGTAGCCGTAGGGCTTGGGTGGACCGGTCAGGTTCTTCGCGAGGCGGCGGGCCTGGCGAAGCGCGTGCTGGCAGGTCGGGGGATCGGGTTGCTCGCTGCGGGTGTTCGGGACTCGCGCGCAGTCGCCGAGCGCCCACACGTGCTCGTGCCCGCGGACGTGGAGCAGCTCGTCGACCTCGACCCGGCCCTTCTCGTCGAGCGGCAGCGCCCACTCGTGCAGCAGCGGATTCGGGGCGACGCCCGCCGTCCAGACGAGCGTGTTCGTCGGGATCCTCGTCCCGTCTCCGAGCGCGGCTTCCTCGGCCGAGACCGAGGCGAGCGTCGTTTCGACGTGGATCTCGATTCCACGCTTGCGCAGCTCGGCCGCTGCGTAGTCGCCGAGCGGCGGCGGGATCTCGGGCAGGATCCGCGGAGCCGCGTCGACGAGCACCCAGCGGCGGGGCGTCGAGCGCAGGCGCGGGTAATACCGCATGGCGTCCTCGGCCAGGTCGGACAGCTCGGCGAGTGCCTCCACGCCTGCATAGCCCGCGCCGACGAAGACGAACGTGAGGTGCCGCGCCCGCGTCTCCTCGTCGAGCGCTCCGTCCGCTGCTTCGAGCTGCTGGAGGACGTGGTTACGCAGGTGGATCGCATCCGCGAGCGACTTGAAGGCGAGGCCGTGCTCGGAGAGACCCGGCACCGGCAGCGTCCGCGGGACGGCGCCAAGCGCGATGACGAGGTCTCGCCAGCGGATGGTCCGGCCGTCGACCAGCGCCATACGAGACTCGAGATCGAGACTCTGCGCCCTTGCGAGGAGGAGGTCGGCGTGCGGGCACATCGCACGGAGTGGCACGACGGTGTGCCTCGGCTCGAGCGTTCCCGACGCTGCCTCCGGCAGGAGCGGTGTGTAGAGCATGAAGTTCTCGGGGCTTACGATCGTCGCGTGGCGGCCGCGGAGGAGCCGCCCGACGTATCCGCCGGCGAAGCCGCCGCCGATGATGAGGACGTCGCGCTCTTCTACGCTCTCCTGCATGATGCAAGTCTCCGTGATCGGCAGCGGTGTGGAGCACGAGGAACGCGCCGAGACGATCGGCCGGCTGCTCGCCGAGAGTGGTGCGACGGTCGTCACGGGCGGGCTCGGCGAGGTGATGGCCGCCGCGGCGCGTGGCGCGAAGAGTGCCGGCGGCACGACGATCGGGATCCTTCCCGGCGAGTCGCGAGCCGAGGGGAATCCGTGGCTCGACCACGTCGTCGTGACGGGCATCGGGCACGGCCGCAACCTTGCCGTCGTTGCTTCGGGCGACGCGGTGATCGCGGTGGGAGGCCGCTACGGCACGTTGGCCGAGATCGGCTTCGCGCTCACGCTCGGGCGTCCGGTCGTCGTGCTCGAGCCGGGCTGGGACGTCGCGGGAACGCAACGCGCGGAGACCCCTGCCGAGGCGGCCGAGTTTGCCCTGGTGGCAGCGCGGAATGCGCGAGTGACATGACGCACGTGCTCCTGCTCAACCTCGTCTTCTTCATCCCGGCAACGTGCGGCGCCACCGCCTTCGCGTTCTTCGTCTACCGGTTTCTGAAGAGCGCGTCGCCGCCCGCGTCCCCGCCGGGCGGCGGAGGCAAGGCGCCGCTGCCGGCCGCCGGCCCCGACGACCTCTCCCGCTCGGCCTAGCGTCGGTGCGCGAGGCTCAGCTCGCGGAGTCCGGCTCGGGGCTCTCGCCCGTCGCCGAGGGCTGGTTCGTCGTCAACGTGCGTGACGCAGAGTGGTGGTTCGCGGAGACCCGAGGTGCGCGGTGCGCGTTCGAGAATGAATACGGCGACTCGCCGGTTGAGTTCACTCAGCTCGGGATCAACGTGAGCGTTCTGGAGCCGGGGCAGACAGTGCTCTACCACGCCGAGGAGAACCAGGAGGCGTTTCTCGTGCTCTCAGGCGAGTGCACGCTCATCCTCGAGAACGAGGAGCGACGCCTCCGGCCCTGGGACTTCTTCCACTGTCCTCCGTGGACAGAACACGGGTTCGCCGGCGCAGGGGAGGAGCCGTGCGTGATCGTGATGGTCGGCTCGCGCTCCGGGCCGGGCGTGCGGTACCCGGCGTCGGAGCTCGCGGCGCGCCACGGAGGGAGCGTGGCCGAGGAGACCTCCGACTGGAGACAGGCGTACGCGACGGTCGAGCCGTACCGGCGAGAACGGCCGCCGAGCTGGGCTCGACTGCCCTGGAGCCGCTAGCTCGCCTTGGCTGTGTGGCGGGCGCGGAAACTCCGTGCCTTCTCGCGGTTGCCGCACACCTCCATCGAGCACCAGGCGCGCGAGCGGTTCCGCGACTTGTCGTAGAAGGCCACGCGGCAGTTGTCGTCGCGGCAGCCCTTCAGCCGCTTCCACTCGTCGGTCGGCGCGAGCTCGGCCACGGCGGCGACGATTCGTCCGATCGCCGCGCGCGCGCCGTCGCCCGCGGGGGCGAGAAGCGGGCGACCGTTCTCGAACCGGACGCCTAGGCCAGCGGCGCGCCCAGCCGCCTCGAGTGTCTGCGACGCCGCCTCGGTGTCGGCGAGGACAGCGTTGTTCGCGAGGAGAAGGTCGCGGATGGCCTCGCGCACTGCGAGGGCGTCTTCGTGCTCCTTGCCGGTCGGCTCGACGAGATCGTCGACGAGGCCCTGCTCCGAGAACCACGTCGCCAGCTCGTCGGGTGACGAGATCTCATCGATCCCCGTCTCGAGGTCGAACGTGTTCACGAAGTCGCGGACGAGGTCGAGTTGCGAATGTAAAGCCGTAACCATTGTCCTTGCGTTGACAGTTACGTAACTGGTAATTTCCGAACAGTGGTTAGGCTAGCACGGAAGGAGGAGTCGTGATGCATCCCGAGTTGCTACGTCAGGTCGCAATGGCCCGGACGGCCGATCTGCGGCGCGACGCTGCGCGGTACCGCCGCCGGCGTCAGGCTTCGTTCCATGCGCCACAGCCCGTCCGAGCGGCGATCCAGCTGCGGCTGAGCGCCTGCCGCGAAGAACTCGAGCGCCTGGCAAACCTGAGCGAGCGGCCGCTGCGTGATGGCGACTGGCTCGTTGCCGAGCTCGACGGAGTCCCGGTCGCCGCGGTCTCGGTCGACGACGGGACCACGGTCTACGACCCATTCAAGCCGACGTCGCAGATCGTCTCGCTGCTCGAGCTTCGACGCAAGCAGGTGCTCGCGACGGCCTACTAGGAAGTCGAGGCGGTGAGCCGCGCCTGGAGGAACGTGCGCTCGGTCTCGCTCGGAGCGAGCTCGAGCGCACGGGAGTAGGCGGCAGCCGCCTCCTCGTCCCGGCCGAGCCGGTGCAGGAGCTCGGCGCGGGTCGAGTGCCAGAGGTGGTACCGCTCGAGGCCGCTCAGCGCGTCGACGACGTGGAGGCCCCGCTCGGGGCCCTCGGCCATCGCGACGGCGACCGCGCGGTTCAGCTCAACGACCGGCGACGGGTTGATCTCTGCGAGACGGCCGTAGAGAAGGGCGATCTCACACCAGTCGGTCGACTCCTCGAAATGGAGCGAGGCGATTGCCGCCTGGAGCTGGTACGGGCCGGGCGCGCGCAACGCCATCGCTCGCTCGAGCGCGCGCCGTCCCTGGTCGATCTCGTCGTCGTGCCAGAGGGTGCGATCCTGTTCCTCGAGCAGCACCAGGTGGCCCTCGGCAGAGACGCGCGCGTCGCGGCGGGCATTCTGGAGGAGGAGGAGCGCGTGCAGGCCGTGAGCTTCGGCTTCGTCGGGCATCAGCGTTGCGAGGACGGCCGCGAGACGGATCGCCTCACCGCAGAGCTCGGCCCGCACAGGCGGGCCGTAGCCCGCGTTGAAGACGAGGTAGATCGTGGCCAGCGCGGTGCGCAGCCGGTCGGGCAAGAGGTGCTCCGGCGGCACCCGCAGCGGGATCCCGGCGTCGCGGATCTTCCGCTTCGCGCGAACGAGCCTCTGCGCGAGCGTCGCTTCCGGAAGGAGGAAGGCGCGGGCGATTTCCGGCGTCGTGAGCCCGCCGACGAGGCTCAGAGTCAGCGCCACCTGGGTCTCCGCGGCGAGAGCCGGATGGCAACAGGCAAAGATCAGCTCGAGCCGTTCGTCGGGGATGACAGCCTCCTCGTCATGTGGGAGCTCCTCGGCGCGTGCGAGCAGCTCCGTTTTGCGAGCGAGGTTCTGCTCGCGCCGTATCCGGTCGATCGCCCGATTCCGCGCCGTCGCGACGATCCAGGCGCCCGGGTTGGCCGGGACACCGTCGCGCGGCCAGCGCTCCGCCGCTTTGACGAACGCATCCTGCACCGCGTCCTCGGCGAGGTCGAGGTCACCGAGGACGCGGCCGAGGATCGCGATCGAACGGGCGCGCTCGTCGCGGTAGGCGCGGGTGAGTTCGTCTACGAGGCGACCTTCGCCTGGCGCATCACGATCGGACGCACTTCGATGTGACCGTACCGGGCGGACGGGAGCTTGGCCGCCCACTCGAGCGCCTCGTCGAGGGTCTCGACGTCGATCAGGTAGTAGCCGCCGAGCACTTCCTTCGTCTCCGCGAACGGCCCGTCGGTCGTCAGCGTCTCACCGTTCACGACCTGCACGACCGTCGCCGTCGAAGAGGGCTGGAGCTGGTTCGCGCCGACGAGGACCCCGCGGCTTTGCAGCTCCTCGGTGTACCGCGTGTACTCGCCGTAGATGGCGTTGCGCTCGTCCTCGGGCATGTCGTTCCAGTGGGCCTCGTCGTCGTGGATCAGGAGCAGGTACTGCATGGGTCCCTCCTTCGGGCTCGTTGACGCCTCTAAGACGAAGAGCCGGCGTCGAAATCGACAGGCAACGTCAAACAGGTCGGGCCGCCGTCACCCTTGAGCGAGATCTCGTCGCCCGCGTACTCGACGACCTCGACGCCGGCGTCCTCGAGTCGCTGCTTCGTTACGCGGTTCCCGGCGAGCGCGAGAGCCCGTCCACCCGGCAGCCCGAGCACGTTCGGCCCCATCGTCTCGAACTCCTCGTCCGGAACCTCGACGATCTGGATCTCGCGGTCCTCGAGCAGCTCGACGAGCGGAACCGGCATCAGCGGCACGTATCCGACCACGAGCTTTCGCGCGATCGGGTTCAGCAGCGAGCGTAGGTGGAGCACTTCGCCTTTGCCGTGGAAGTGCGGCAGGTGGAAGGCGAGCACGTTCACCTCGGGAAGCAGGCGGCGCAGCGCTTCGATCCCGGCCGCGTTCGTCCGGTACGTGTGGCCGAGGAGCAGCGTTCGCTCGTCGAGCCAGACGGTGTCGCCGCCCTCAGCGAACTCGTCGCCGGTAAGGCAGCCGAGCACGGGCAACGGGAGGTCGCGCGCGAGCGCGTCCGGCTCGCCGCGCCGGCCCGCCTTTCCGGGCTGGAGGAGGATCGCGCCTTGCGGCGTCACGAGAACCGGGTCGTAGACATAGATCGAGTCGAGATTCCCCGGCTCCCCGCGCGCCTCGATCACCTCGGCGCCGGAGCTCTCGAGCGCGGCGCGGAACCGTGCGTGCTCGTCCGCAAGACCGATCGGGTCCGGCTCGGCCCGCCAGCCGAGCGGGAGCCACGACGGGACGTCCTCCAGCGCCGGCGGCCGGACGAGGATCCTGGTCACGCCGCGAGCATACGGCGCAGCAGCGTGAGCGCCCCGGCCTTGTCGAGGAACTCGTTCAGGTTGCCGCATTTCGGGCTCTGGACGCACGAGGGGCAGCCGCGCTCACACGGGCAGCCGGAGAGGAGCTCGGCCGTGTCGGCGACCCAGCCCTCGAACTGGTCGAAGCCGCGGGCAGCGATACCGACGCCGCCGGCGTGTCCGTCGTACACGAAGACGGTCGGCGCGCCCGTGTCGAGGTGGAGGTTCGTCGAGAGCCCGCCGATGTCCCAGCGGTCGCACATCGCCCAGAGGGGGAGAAGCGCGATCAGCGAGTGTTCGGCGGCGTGGAGCGACGAGAGAAGCAGCGGCATCGCCTCCAACCCTTCGAGCTGGTGTGGGCGCGGCACGAACCAGACCGCCTCGGTGTCGAACGTCGTGGGCGGGAGCTCGAGCGGGATCGTCGCAAGCGTCGAGCCGTCGGCGACCGCCTTCTTCTGGTACGCAACGACCTGCTCGGTGACGGAGACGCGGCCGAACGAGAGCTCGAGCCCGAGGCGCCGCTCGACCCGGAGCGGCTCCTCGATCGCGGTCTCCGTCTCCTTCTTCGCCTGCGTGTACCAGTCGCCGTCGAACGGCTCGACGACGGCCCGGCGAGTCAGGAGATCGAGCTCGCGGACTACGTACTGCCGGCCGAGATGCAGATAGACCGCGCCTTCGTGGACGGTCGAGTACGCACGCTCCTGCTCGACGAGGCCGAGCACGTCTCCGGACGAGGCGTCGACGACGAGGAAGGTGTCCGGCGAGGTGGAGCGGAGCGGAACGCGCGCGGCCGGCGCCTCTTTCCCCGCCCAGACCCAGCCGCGCCGCGTCTCTCGCAGCTCGGGGATGTGTGGGGCCCGCTCGAGCGCCTCCGCACCGAGCGTCGCCGCGTCTCCCTCGTCGAGCGGAGCCTCGAACGCGGCCGCTGCGACGTGTCCGTCGAGGACGCGTGGGTTGGCGTGGTCGAGGATCGCCGCCTCGACCCGGCGGCCCAGCAGTGCCTCCGGTTCGCGCATGAAGTACTGGTCGAGCGCGTCCTCCGAGGCGACGAGGATCGCGAGGCCGTGACTGCGGCGGCCGGCACGGCCCCACTGCTGGCGAAGGCTCGCAACCGTGCCGGGAAAGCCGACCGAGATCGCGCAGTCGAGATCGCCGATGTCGATGCCCAGCTCGAGCGCGTCGGTGGAGGTGACGCCGAGCAGGTCGCCCTCGACGAGCCGCCGCTCGATCTCGCGACGCTGCTGCGGCGTGTAGCCCGCTCGGTAGGGCGCGAGCCGGGCGGCGGTCGTCGCATCCAGCCGGTCACTTGCGAAGCGGTGAATCAGCTCGGCCGACTTGCGGCTCTTCGCGAAGCAGATCGTCCGCAGACCGCGGCCGACGAGGCCGGACAGGAGCAGCGACGCCTCGCCGAGCGCGCTCGCCCGCTGGCCGAGCTCCGCGTCGAGGAGGGGTGGGTTCCACAGCGCGACTGTCCGTTCCGCGCGAGGCGCCGCGTCGTCCTCGACGACGGTCGCATACTCGCCGGTGAGCGCATGCGCAAGCTCGCCTGCATTGGCGATCGTGGCCGAGGCGAGCAAGAACTGCGGTTCGCTGCCGTAGATCCGGGCGAGCCGCCGGAGGCGCCGGAGGACGTTGGCGACGTGCGAGCCGAAGACGCCGCGGTAGACGTGTGCCTCGTCCACCACGACGAAGCGGAGGTTGTGCAGGAAGTCGCCCCACAGGTCGTGCCGCGGCAGGACGCCGATGTGGAGCATGTCCGGGTTCGTCAGCACGAGGTTCGCCCAGCCGCGGATCTGGCGGCGGCGCTCGGTCGGCGTGTCGCCGTCGTAGATCGCCGCGCGGACTGCGGTCAGACCGAGCTCGCCGAGCGAACGCGCCTGGTCCTGCGCGAGCGCTTTTGTCGGGTAGAGGTAGAGCGCGCGGGCGTGCCGGTCGGCTGCGAGCGCGTCGAGCACCGGCAGGTTGAAGGCGAGTGTCTTGCCTGAGGCGGTGCCCGTCGTGAC
Organism: Gaiellaceae bacterium; assembly: GCA_035248765.1. Classification (GTDB taxonomy): domain Bacteria; phylum Actinomycetota; class Thermoleophilia; order Gaiellales; family Gaiellaceae; genus Palsa-739. The sequence goes on along the minus strand of DATFHC010000177.1, from coordinate 10,027 downwards.
GATGACGTTGCCGCCGCCCTGCGCTGCGGCGTAGGCGCCCGTTTGGTGGCGATAGAGCTCGTGGATCCCGCGGCGTGCGAGGGCCTCCCGCAGGGCCGGCTGGAGAGCGGCGGGGAGGGGCGCTGTCCGCGCTTCGCGCGCGGGCTCGGTCGTGAGGTGGGCGAGCTCGTCGCCGACGAGCAGCTCGTCCCAGAGGAAGGTCGTCGTCACTCGCTGAAGAGCGTCAGCTGCATCCCGTCGGGTGCGCGAAGACGTGCGTTGCGGCCGCCCCAGGGCGGGACGACCGGCTCGGCCTCGGCCTTCGCACCCGCTGCCAGCAGACGCTGAGCGGTGCCGTCGAGATCGTCGCCGACCTCGAGCGCGAGCCGAACCGTCCCGGAGACACGCCTGTCGGCCTCGATCCTGTCGACGCTCTCCGCCTGCTGCTCGTCGAACAGCTCGAGGGTCGCGTGACCGGCGTCGAGCAGGATCACGCAGCCGTCGTCTCCGCTCCAGTCCGCGAGCTGCTCGAGCCCGAGCGCGTCGCGGTAGAAGGAGACGGCCTCGTCGAAGTCCTCGACCGTGAGGACGACCCTAAGGTTCACCGGCGCCACCGCAGGCCGAGGATGAACGGGTACTCCCGCTGCTCCGGCTCCTCGATGCGCTCGAGGCGTAGGCCCGCGTCGAGAAACGTCTGCAGGAAGAGGCCGAGTGGCAGATGACTGGCGCCGACTCGGATCCGTACGCCCGACGAGCGCCAGATGCCGGGCGCTTTCGCGTAGCGTCCGGTGCGGCGATACCAGCCCGCGTGGAACACGGGGACGCCGCCTTCGGGGTCGTAAACCGAATGCGGCCCGACGAAGCAGGGATGGACGGCGAGGCACACGAACGGCGCCTCCGGCCGAAGCACGCGAACGACTTCCACTACGGCTGCCGCGAGATCGTCTAGATCCGTATTGGTGCAGATCGAGACCGCTGCATCGAACGACGCACCGTCGAAGGGCAGCGAGGTCGCATCCCCCTGAATCGCGTTCACACCCTTGGCGCGCGCGCGCCGCAGCATGTCCTCCGATGCGTCGACCCCGGTGTAATCCCAACCGAGAGCCGTGAGCGCCGCCGCGTACGCGCCCGTGCCGCAACCGACGTCGACGAGAGTGCCGCTCCCCTCTCCGAGTAGCCCGCTGAGCACCTCCCAGGTCTCGCTCTCGAGCGGCGCCGGCTGGAATTCGGTGTCGTACCAGTCGGCGATGCCGTCGTAGCGGGAGCCCGTCGTCATCCCGACATTGAAGCGACACCACGCTCGTCCACGAGGACGATCTTCGCGGCGTCGATGCCTGCGAGGTCGGCGCCGACCGGTGCGACCACCGCGTCGAAGTGCCCTTCGGACCGCTCCACGGGTTGCGCTCCTCGCTGTCGTGCTCGTTCGGCCTGGGCCGGTTCCGGCTCGACGACGACGACCTCCCACCCGGCGAGCTCGAGCGGCCGTGCGTGGATGCCCGCGAAGCCGAGCTCGAGCACGCGGCCGGGCCCGTCTCCCAGGAGCTCGAGGATCTGCGGGGTCGCGCTCGCGGCCAGGGCAGGTGGCAGTCGTCGCACGAGAAGACGCTAACGTTCGTGCACCGGGGTGCCTCGCGGAGAGGCTGAGAACACACCCGTCGAACCTGATCCGGGTCATGCCGGCGAAGGGAGCGCGTTGATTCCACGCTGCATCACGATCGCAGGCTCCGACTCCGGCGGAGGGGCAGGGATCCAGGCCGATCTCAAGGCGTTCGCCGCGGCCGGCGTCCACGGCACGTCGGCGATCGTCGCCCTCACGGCGCAGAACACACGCGAGGTCATGTCGGTCTACGAGGTCCCGCCCTGGTTCGTCCGGGCGCAGCTCGACGCGGTCGCCGCGGACATCGGGCTCGACGCCGCAAAGACTGGGATGCTGTTCTCGCGGGCGACGATCGACGCCGTCGCGGACTGGCTGGAAGGACATCCGCTGCCGCTCGTTGTCGATCCGGTCATGGTCGCCAGCTCGGGCGCACAGCTGCTGGAGGACGACGCGGTCGGGTCGCTCCTCCACCGTCTTCTGCCGCTGGCGACGGTCGTGACGCCGAACCTTCTCGAGGCCCGGGCGCTCACGGCCTCGGAGGGGTCGCCGCATCAGCTGGCCGAGGCGCTCGTCGGGCTCGGCGCACATGCCGCGCTCGTCACCGGCGGGCACGGGGATAAGGCGGTCGACCACCTCTTCGACGGGAACGAGCATCACGAGATCCCGTTCGAGCGCAGCGAGGTCGCCGCCGCCCACGGCGCCGGCTGCACCCAGTCCGCGACGCTGGCTGCGCTCCTCGCCCGCGGGCTCCCGCTGCTCGAAGCGGCGCGAGGTGCGGCTGCTGCCGCGTCGCGTGCGGTCGCACAAGGACTTGCCGAGATCGGCGGGGGCGAGGGCCCCGTCGACGTGCTAGGAGTGGCGGCGCGATGAGCGTCTCTCCCGGTGCCACGCTGCGCGAGCTGCGCGCGCGAAAGCCCCTCATCCACCAGATCACGAACTACGTCGTCATGAACGAGACGGCGAACGCGACCCTTGCGCTCGGCGCGCTCCCTGTGATGGCGCATGCGCAGGAAGAGGTCGAGGAGATGGTCGGGCTCGCCGCGGCGCTCGTGCTCAACATCGGCACGCTCTCGGAGCAGTGGATCGAGGCGATGCGCCTTGCCGGCCGAGCGGGCGGCGCACGCGGGATGCCGGTCGTCCTCGACCCGGTCGGCGCCGGCGCGACGGCGTACCGCACGGACACTGCGCGAAGGCTGCTCGACGAGGTGCGTGTGACCGTGCTCCGCGGGAACGCAGGCGAGGTGGCAACGCTCGTCGGCGCGGATGCCGAGGTGCGCGGGGTCGAGTCGATGTCGATCGGGCTCGAGCCTGCCGCTCTCGCCCGCACTGCGGCGCGTGGGCTGGGCGTGGTCGCCTCGGTGACGGGACCGATCGACAACATCTCCGACGGTGAGCGGTCGCTGGCCGTCGCGAACGGCCATCCGCTGCTCGCCACCGTGACGGGGACGGGTTGCATCTCCTCGGCACTCACGGGCTGCTTTCTCGCTGCGAAGCCGGACGAGCCGCTCGAGGCGGCGGCCGAGGCACTCGCCGCGCTCGGTGTCGCGGCGGAAGATGCGGCCGCCGGAGCGGGGGGACCCGGCACCTTCCATGCGCGTCTCTACGACGCGCTCGCGGCGCTCGACCCCGACACGCTCGATGGGCGCGCGCGAATCTCCGAACTGTGATGAGGCTCGAGGAGCTCGGGGAGTTCGGGCTCCTGGCGGAGCTCGAGAGGCGCGGGCTTGCGGAAGGGATCGAGCACGATGCGGCTGTCGTCGGCGGGCTCGTCGTGACGCAGGACGCACTCGTCGAGGGCGTGCACTTCCGCTTCGACCTCCTCGACTGGCGAGAGCTCGGGGCACGCGCTGCGGCGGTCAATCTCAGCGACCTCGCTGCGTCGGGCGCCGATCCGGTCGCCCTGCTCGTCTCGCTCGGCTTGCCCGCCGAGACCGAGCTCGAGGACGTGCTCGAGCTCTACGCCGGTCTGAACGAGCGAGATGTGCCGGTGCGCGGCGGAGACACCACGCGGGCGGATCGCGTTGTCCTCTCTCTGACGGCGCTCGGCCGGGCGGACCGTGTCCCGGGCCGCGCTGGAGCGCAGCCGGGCGACCTCATTGTCGTCACGGGACCTCTCGGCGCCGCGGGTGCCGCCTTCCGGTCGGGAAAGCTTCCGCCGGTGCCGAACAGAGTCGAGGAGGGAAAGCACCTCGCGCGAGTCGCGACGGCGATGCTCGACATCTCGGACGGGCTCGCGCAGGACGCATGCCACATCGCTCAGCGCTCCGGCGTTCGGCTGGCAATCGACCTCGACCGCGTTCTGCTCGCCCCCGGGGCGGAGCTCGACGATGTCGGCTTCGGCGAGGACTACGAGCTGCTCGCGACGACGCCCGAGCCACAGGACTTCGCCGTCATCGGGCAGGTCGAAGAAGGGGAGGGAGTCGAGCTCTCGCTAGACGGCCAGCCGTACGAGCTCGCTAGCTGGGATCACTTTCGCTGAGGCCGAGCCAGGGCGCGAAAGCGCGCTCGAAGTGGCTTCGTGGCCGCGCGCCGACGAGAGTCTCCTGCGGCTCGCCGTCCGCGAAGAGGATCACCGTCGGGATCGAAAGCACGTCGTACCGCGCCGCGATCTCGGGGTAGTTGTCGATGTCGACGCCGGTGAACCGCACGCGGCCCACCGTCTCCTGCTCGAGCTCCTCGAGGATCGGGCGGATTGCCCTGCACGGCCGGCACCACGGCGCCCAGAAGTCGACGATCACCGGTGTGTTCGAGCGGAGGACGACCTCGTCGAACTCGCTTGTCGTCACCTCACGCACGCTAAGCCAATCTACAAGCGCCCTAGCAGGGCACGGAGTCGCAGGACAGGCACCTTCAAGATCGCCTCGAGCACGATCGCACGACTCATCTTCGACTCGCCGGCGGTCCGATCGACGAAGCGGATCGGCACCTCGACGACCCGGAAGCCCTTGCGCAGCGTCCGGTACGTCGTCTCGATCTGGAACACGTAGCCCGCGGCGTCGATCGTCTCGAGCTCGATCGACTCGAGCACGCCGCGCCGAAAACACTTGAAGCCTCCGGTCGAATCGTGAACGGGCATCAGGAGGACGCGCGTGTAGACCGACGCGCCGCGCGAGATGAGGCGCCGCACGAGGCCCCAGTTCTCGGTGCCGCCGCCGGAGACGTAGCGGGAGCCGAGGGCGAGATCGGCGCCTGCTTCGACCGCCGCGATCAGCCGCGGCACATCCGCGGGGTCGTGGGAGAAGTCGCAGTCCATCTCCAGTACGTAGTCGGCATCGCCGCGCAGCACCTCGCGGAAACCGGCGACGTACGCCCTCCCGAGACCTTCCTTCCGCTCTCGGTGGAGGACGCACAGCCAGTCACGCTTGGCGGCGAGCCAATCCGCGATCTCGCCGGTTCCGTCGGGCGAGTTGTCGTCGATCACGAGCACGTCGACGTCATGCGGCTCGAGCGCCTCGATCATGCGCTCGAGGTTCTCGCGCTCGTTGTAGGTGGGCAGGCAGACGACGGCGCGAGGCATGGCCCTGCCTATGATCGCCGAGTGGCCGAGCTACCGCGGAACGCCGACATCGCGGAACAGATCGACCTGCTCGGCGACCTACTTGAGCTCGAGGGCAAGGACACCTTCCGCGTCGTCGCGTACCGGCGTGCGGCTGCGCGCGTGCGCGAAACCTCCGGCTCGGTCGCGCAGCTCGCGCTCGACGGCCGTGCGAAGGAGCTCCAGGGAATCGGCAAGACGATCGAGGAGAAGATCATCCAGATCGTCGAGCTCGGCGAGATCGAGGCGCTGACGAAGAAGAAGGCCGGCGTCCCGCCTGAGGTCGTCCTCTTCATGAAGCTTCCCGGCCTGGGGCCGAAGACGGCGGCGAGGATCTGGCGTGAGCTCGGGGTCGAGACGCTCGACCAGCTCAAGGCAGCCGCGGAGAGCGAGCAGCTGCGCACGCTCGCCGGCCTCGGGCCGAAGAGCGAGGAGAAGATCCTCGCGGCGCTCGCTTATCAGGCCGAAAGTCCCGAGACGGGACGGTACCTCCTCGGGGCGGGCCTGCCCGCGGTGCAGGCGGTCGTCGCGGCGATGCGCGAGCTGCCGGCTGCGATCGACGTCTCGGAGGCCGGGTCGGTGCGCCGCCGGAAGGAGACGTTCCGCGACCTCGACATCATCGCGAGCGCGACCAATCCCGCCGACCTGACCGGGCACTTTGTGAGCTTGAAATGGGTCGTCGACGTGGCCGCGCAGGGCGATACGAAGGCGACCGTCGTCTCGCGCGACGGGCACCGCTTCGACCTGCGCGTCGTCCCGCCGGAGTCGTTCGGCAACCTCCTCCAGCACTTCACCGGCTCGAAGGATCACAACGTCGCGATGCGCGAGGACGCCGTGCGGCGCGGGCTCTCGATCTCGGAGTACGGTGTGACGACCGTCGAGACGGGCGACGTCTTCCGCAGTGCAGACGAGGATGCGGTGTACGAGTTCCTCGGCTACCAGCCGATCCCGCCGGAGCTGCGCGAAAACGCAGGCGAGCTCGAGGCGGCGCGGCGCGGCGAGCTGCCCAAGCTCGTCGAGCTGCAGGACGTCCGCGGCGACCTGCACACGCACTCGCACTGGTCGGCCGACGGCAAGAGCACGCTCGAGGAGATGCTCGAGGGCGCGGCGGCGCGCGGCTACGAGTACTACGCGGTCACGGACCACTCGCACTACTTACGCGAGGGGCGGTTGCAGGCGCAGCTCCAGGAGATCGAGGGTTTGCGGAAGCGGTTCCCGAAGCTCCGGATCCTCGCCGGAGTCGAGGCCAACATCCGCTCGAGCGGCGAAGTCGATGTCGCGGACGAGGATCTCGCCTTGCTCGACTGGGTCGTCGCGTCCGTGCACCAGGCGCCCGACTCGCGCCCGACCGAGCGCGTGCTCGAGGCGATGCAGAACCCCTACGTCGACTGCATCGGCCATCTGACCGGGCGGCGCATTACGAAGCGTCCGGCGCGCGACGTCGACGTCGAGCGGGTGATCGAGGGTGCGCTCGAGACCGGCACCTTCCTCGAGATCAACGGCCAGCCGGACCGGCTCGATCTGCGCGATGTCCACGCCCGCGCCGCGAAGGAGGCCGGGCTGAAGCTCGTCGTCTCCTCGGACGGGCACGAGGTGCGGTCGCAGGCGTACGTCGAGCTCGCGGTCGCGCAGGCCCGGCGAGGGTGGCTGACGAAAGCCGACGTCGTGAACACGCGCACCTGGAAGCAGCTCGAGAAGCTGCAGAAGAAGCGGTGAGCGACGTCGACTTCCGCGAGGACGGAGCCGCGGCGCTCGAGTGGGCGGCGCGCTACCTCGAGCGGTTGCCGGAGCTGCCTGTGCTGGCGCAGGTGAAGCCGGGAGAGTTGGCTGGGAAGCTCCCGGCGGCCGCTCCCGAGGAGGCGGAGACATTCGCCGACGTGCTCCGCGACCTCGACGAGCTGCTCCTGCCCGCCTTCACCAACTGGCAGAGCCCGCGCTTCTTCTCGTACTTCGCGGTGACCTCGTCGGAGCCGGCGATCCTCGCCGAGCTTCTCGCGGCGGCACTCAACCAGGTCGCGATCGTCTGGCGCGCTTCGCCCGCCTCGACCGAGCTCGAGCTGCGCGTCGCCGACTGGGTGCGCCAGCTGCTCGGCCTCCCCGACGGCTGGCACGGCCACATCGAGGACACTGCCTCCACCTCGACGCTCGCCGCCTTCATCGCGGCGCGCCATGTGACCGGCCGGAACGTCGTGGTCTGCTCCGAGCACGCGCACTCGTCGGTCGAGAAGGACGCGCGCATGCTCGGGATGGGGATCCGAAAGGTGCCGGTCGACGACGAGCTGCGGATGCGGGTCGACGGCTACGAACTGTCCGACGCGGCTTGCGTCGTGGCCACCGTCGGCACGACGTCCTTCGCGTCCGTCGATCCGGTGCGCGAGCTGGCCGAGCGCGCGCATGCCTCCGGCGCCTGGCTTCATGTCGATGCCGCCTACGCGGGCTCCTCGTGGATCTGCGAGGAGGAGCGCTGGTCCGCCGACGGCGTCGAGCTCGCCGATTCCTTGGTTGTAAACCCGCACAAGTGGATGCTCGTTCCGACCGATTGCTCGCTCGTCTGGACGGCGCGTCCCGACGAGTGGCGCGAGGCGTTCACGCTGACGCCGGAGTACCTGCGCACAGACGACGAGGCGTTCTCGCTCGCCGACTACGGCCCGCCGCTCGGCCGCCGCTTCCGTTCGCTCAAGCTCTGGGCGGTGCTGCGCTGCTACGGCGCCGAGGGGTTGCGGGCGATCCTCCGCGAGCACATCCGGCTCGCCGGGCTCTTCGGCGGCTGGGTCGAGGAGTCGGACGAGTGGGAGCTCGTCGCGCCGCAGCGCTTCTCTCTCGTCGTGTTCCGCCGCAACGGGAGCGACGAGGAGAACGAGGAGCTCGAGTCGCGCGTCAACGCGTCAGGTGAGATCTTCATCACGCATACGAAGCTCGACGGGCGCTACGTCCTCCGACTCGCGGTCGGCAACGCGCGGACGACGGAGGACGACGTGCGGCGGGCGTGGGACGTGCTCAACAGGGAGGCAACGAGATGATCGTGACGACGATCACCGAGCCGGTGTACACGAGGTGACGTTCCGCCTTGTTGCGTAGCCGGGGGTGCCGACTAAGGGGAGAGCCGAGGACGTAGGCGCGGCCGACGCCACGCGCCGAAGATCAAGCCCACAACAAGAACTCCTCCGAGACCACCGCCGACTCCCCATCCGATCGGGAAACCCGACCCCGAGCCGGTGTAGGTGGAGATGGTGCCCTTGTCGAGAGCAGCCGCCATGAGCCGCTGCATCCGGGGCGTCACCACGCGCCAATCATCCCATTGGAGATGACGGACTCCCAAGGAGCCCGGCACGAGCAGGTACGGCGGTGCTGTCCCCTTGGCCGGGTAGTAGAGCATCGGCGCGCCCTCGGACTGGACGAGCAGTACTTTCCTGGGAGGCGAACCCCAGCGTCGAACCAAGCGGTAGGCGAAGTTCGCTGCCCCATTCGCAGTCCTACAGGTGCAATCGGCGGCGTTTCCCGCAGCGAAGTCCTTCCACCACGCCCTGGCGGCGGCGGCGCGAACCCAGCCGACCTTGCCCGATGGGGCAACGATGCGAACAGACTCCGATCCCTTGCCGTAGGCCGTCGCAACGCTGGCCAAGGCCACTACGACGACGGCGATGCTGATGGTGACGCGCCGGTGCATCGTTGCAACCGGATCATAGTCGCCCTCGGGTCGAAATTAGGAGGGCGTGATCGCGCAGAACCCGTTCGGGTCTGCGACGGTGCCGTCCACGCGTGCGACCGCGCGGATCGCCACTGAGTCGGCCGTGAACTTCGCCGACGCATCGACCGCGAGCGACACGTCCTTGCGAATCGCCGTGGGGAACTCGGCGGGGTCAACGACGAGACCTTCGCCCACGTCGAGCGCCGGACTCACGAGGAGCGTCAGACCGGCGACGGTGTACGACGGCCCGGCTTCCGGGTCGTTCGTGATGAGCGGCCGGTTGAGCCCATCGGTCTCGCTCTGCAAGTCCGAGAGCGAGGAGGGAGAGATGATCGCGTACTCGGGCGATCCCCCGGCTTCGCGGATGAGCGCCGCAGCGGCGACGAGGGAGTCGTAGGAGACCGGGCCGAGCACCGAGGGGAGGTGCGGGAAGTTCGTGACGCCAGCCGGGCCCTTCGCGTCGCCACCCTTGAGCAGGCCCGCGTCGATCTTGCGGCCGACCGCCTGTACCAATTTGCGGCCGACGGCCGAACCGAGGTCGATCGCCGCGTCATCGAGCGTCTCGTTCGGGATGATCGAGAGCGTCTTGACGCCCTTCGGTGTGAGGGTCACGAAGTCCGCGTCGGGTGAACCGTCGTTGATCTCGTCACCCGCGTCGTACCAACCGGCGTTCGCGTCGCCGATCAGCGGCACGGCAACCTCGGCCATGCTCGTGCGGATCGGCTTTGTCGCACGCAGGACGACGCTCTCGAAGGAGAGCATTTCAAGGAGGGTCGTGCTGAACTCCTCCGTGGCTGCGATGTTCTCGACCGCCATGTCCATCTGTTCTGCCGCCGTGCAGGGCACAAAGAGACGGGCGTGGCGCGTGGCGTATCGAGGTGGCGCATTCCCGTTCCCCCGAGGGCTGAATGAATGTGCAGGAACGTTCACCTCGGCAGGCCCACGGCGACGACGCGCGCGCCATGTTCGCGTACCTCCACCGCAACGGGAAGTCGATCAAGGACGCGGCGCGGATCGTCGGCGAGCGCTTCGAGGGTGCGCCGATCCCGTACAGGACGGCACAGAGGTGGGTAGCAGAGCACCGCGAGGCTGAGCGGACGGGGATCGGCTTCGGGATCGCCCGACGCGCCGCAGCGCCGTCGAGCCGGGAGCCGTCGTCTCCCGAGGGTGGTGCCCTCAACGACGGCTCCTTGCTGGACGGCGCAGAGGCGCAGGGGCCCATGGCAGG
>DATFHC010000176.1:0-68855 GCA_035248765.1 Gaiellaceae bacterium | reverse complement strand
CGGCGGCGTCGGCCACGGCGTCCCGTTCACGATCCGGACGAAGAAGTAGGCCGTGAAGAACGAGCCGAAGAGCATGATCTCCGACGCGATGAAGAGGTACATGCCGAGCGTCTCGGGCTTGATCCGAGAGCTGTAGTGCGGAACGGGCGGCCCGTGATGCTCGTGGGCGTCGGCGTGCGCGGCGGCGCTCAAGCAGGAACCCCCGTCTCGGTCTTGGCGACCGTCACGTGCTCTACCGGCAGCCCGGTCTCCTTCCGCAGCCGCTCGATCAGGTCGCGCCGGAGCCAGCCGGAGCGCTCGGGCTGGAACGTGGAGACCACGATCTCGTCGACACGCTCGTCGTGCACCGCTTCCATCGCCGCGCTGAACGGATCGGGATGCGCCACCTGACCGTGGACGTCGATCCCCTCGCCGCGCAACTGGGACAGCGCGCGCTTCAGCCGCCGGTCGGCCTCGGGATGGTCGCCCGCGTTCGGGTCGCTCTGCGGCGAGATGATCAGGAAGCTCGCCGGGCCGGCAGTCGCCCGCTCGCGGATCTTGGCCAGCAGCGGCTCGCCGACCACTGTCTCGTTCGCGATCACGAGCACGTTCTTCTCCTCGGCCCCGCCGTCGCCGGAGACCAGGTGCTCGACCGGCACCGACCCGGCGGCCGAGCGGATCCGGTCGAGGACGCCGCGCCGCAACCAGCCGGACTTCTCCTCGGGATGCGTCGAGACGAGGATCTCGTCGACCGGCGGCTCGAGCTGCGCGAGCGCGTCACGGACCGCCGCGGCGGGATCCGCCTCGACGACGTAGCCGTCGGCGGGAACCCCGGCTTCGCGGAGGTGCCCGAGCGCCCGCTCGAGCCTGCGGCGCGCCGACGCACGGCGCGTGTCGCTGTAGACGACGTAGCCGCGCTGCGGTTCGTTCACCGGCGAGACGACGGTGACACTGAGGTCGTCACCGCGCGCCGCGAGCGCCTCGCGCAGTGTCCTCGCGTCGACGGTCTCGTTCGCAACGACGAGGACGTGCGTCATACCGGCACTTCCTCCATCTCGCGCGCCTTCGACGGCGCGAGGACGGCGTGCTGGGCGCCGGGGACGCCGTACTCGTACGGGGAGCCGACGACCTGCGGGATCTCGTCGAAGTTGAAGGTCGGCGGCGGCGACGTGACCTGCCACTCGAGCGTCATCGCGCGCCACGGGTTCGCCGGCGCGATCTCACCGAAGCGCCAGCTCGTGATCATGTTGTAGAGGAAGACGATTACCGAGGCGCCGAGCCCGAACGAGGCGAGCGAGATGAACATGTTCATGTCACCGAAGCGAGGCGGATAGTCGGCGACGCGGCGAATCATTCCCTCCGTCCCGAGGATGTGCATGGGGAAGAACGTGAGGTTGAAGCCGACGAACGTGAGCCAGAAGTGGAGCTTGCCAAGCTTCTCGTTGTACATCCGGCCGGTCATCTTCGGGAACCAGTAGTAGATCCCGGCGAAGATCGTGAACACGGAGCCGCCGAAGAGCACGTAGTGGATGTGCGCAACGATGAAGTACGTGTCGGTGACGTGGATGTCGATCGGGACGGCGCCGAGCATGACGCCCGAGAGGCCGCCGATGACGAACATCGAGAGGAAGCCGAGCGCGAACAGCATCGGCGTGCGTAAGTGAAGCTTCCCCTCCCAGATCGTTGCGAGCCAGCTGAAGATCTTGATGCCGGTGGGCACGGCGATCAGGAGGGTCGTGATCATCATCGGCACACGCAGCCACGACGACATGCCGCTCGTGAACATGTGATGCGCCCAGACCGAGAAGCCGAGGACGACAATCGCCATCAGCGACAAGGCCATGAGCCGGTAGCCGAAGATCGGCTTCCGGCTGAAGACGGCTATGACCTCGCTCATGATCCCGAAGCCGGGCAACATCATGATGTAGACGGCCGGGTGGGAGTAGAACCAGAAGATGTGCTGATACCCAAGGGGGTATCCACCCCCCACCGGGTTGAAGAAGGCCGTGTGCATCACGTGGTCGAACATCGAAAAGAACTGCGATCCCGCGATGAACGGCGTCGCTATGACGACCAGCAGCGAGGTCGTGAAGTTCGCCCACACGAGCAGCGGTAGCCGCCAGAAGGTCATTCCCGGCGCCCGCATCGTGATGATCGTGACCAGGAAGTTGAGGGCGGTCATGATCGACGACGCGCCGGCCCACTGCACTCCCTGGTTGAAGAAGATCGCGCCGAGCGGCTGGTGGTCTGAATTGAGCGGCGCGTAGCCCGTCCAGCCGCCGGCGAACGCACCGACGATGAACGAGCTCAGCATCATCACCCCGGCGATCGGCAGCAGCCAGAACGAGAGGGCATTCAGGCGCGGGAAGGCCATGTCCGCCGCGCCCAGCATCAGCGGGACGACGAAGTTGGCGAGCCCGGCGAAGGCCGGGATCACGAAGAGGAAGATCATCAACGAGGCGTGGACGGAGAAGAGCCCGTTGTACGTCTGCGGGTCGAAGTACTGGATGCCCGGCCTGGCGAGCTCCGCGCGGACGAGCAGCGCGAGCAGGCCGCCGGCGAGGAAGAAGAAGATCGTCGTCACGAGGTACTGGACGCCGATCACCTTGTGGTCGGTGTTGACCCGGAGGTAGTCCTTCCAGCTCTGCGCGCCGTGGCCCGAGTGATCCTCCGGCTGCGTCGGGGAGCCGATGCAGTAGCGGGCCCAGTAGTCGAAGGCGCCGATGCCGGCAAGGAAGCCGATCGGCGCCGTGACCAGTGCGGAGATGAGCACGAGTGGCTGAGTGGCGATGATCGGGTGCCAATGGCAAGCCCAGCGGACCACGACGACGAGTCCGAAACCGAAGCCCGCGAAGAGCAGGGTCATCCATGCTCCGCGCAAAAGTCCTCCGCCGAGGAGCAGCCGCCGGGCGGTCCCGCGGGTCGGCGGCGGCGCGTGGTGGACGTCTTGGACGGTCTCGGTCGTCGTCAACTTCGGTTCACCCCTTCGTGCTCTGCTTTTGCTGTTTCAGCCACGCGTCGAACGCCGCGGGTTTCATCACGATCGCCTGGGTGCGCATCAGAGAGTGCCCGAGCCCGCACAGCTCGTTGCAGATCAGCGGGAAGGTGCCGATCCGGTCGGGCGTGATGTGCACATCCGTGATGAGCCCCGGGACGATGTCCTCGTTCGTCCGGAACTCGGGCACGAAGAACGCGTGGATCACGTCGAGCGAGCGCATGTCGATCTCGATCGAGCGTCCTTTCGGAAGTCGCAGGACCGGGCTGGTCGCGTCGTTCGCGTCGGGGTAGCTGAACGTCCACGAGTACTGCTGGGCGGTCGCGTTGATGTGGAGCGTGTTACTCGCCTCGGCGTCGTTCCGCGACAGGACGATCGCGCTCACGATTGCGATCGCGGTGACGAGGACGAACGGGATCGCCGTCCACGTGATCTCGAGGCCGGTGTGGCCGTGGATGGGCGGTCCGTCCTCGTGGTCGTCGGGCCGGACGCGGAAGCGGAGGATCGCGTAGATCATCACCGCGGCCACGATCGCGAAGATCCCGATGCAGATCGCGATCACGAACCAGAAGACGAAGTCGATTCGGCCGGCCTCGCGCGAGGCGTCCTTGGGCAGCCATGTGGGTACGAGCGCGACGGCGGTGGCGACACCGCCGGCGATCAGTCCGATCCCCAAGAGCGCGACGATGGAGCCCCTGCGCATCCGCTTCGGAGCCTAGACGAAAGAAACAGCCCCCGAACCCGGAAGTGGCACTCGGGCGTTTCTACCCGGACCCCAGAGAAAAGGAGGAGTTCATGGGTCTCGGAGTAGGGCTGATATTGGCGGCGGTTGGCGCTGTGCTCGCCTTCGCCGTGAACGCGACCGTTTCCGGCGTCGACATCCACACGATCGGCTGGATCCTGCTGATTGTGGGCATCGTCGGAATCCTGCTGTCGCTCATCTTCTGGTCCTCGTGGGCCGGCCCCGGGTACTTCAACCGCCGCCGGACGTATTACGACGAGGGCCCCGCAGGCGGACCCCCGCCTTACTAGAAGCGAAGGCCGATTCGGACACGGCCGGTGTCAGACACCGGCCGTGTCCGCACTAGACAGGTCAGGCGATCGGCAGCTCGAGGAAGAACGACGAGCCGCTGCGTCCGTCCGAGACGACCCAGACACGGCCGTGCATGCGGGTCACGAGTTCGCGGGTGATGTAGAGCCCGAGGCCCGTGCCGCCGACGCCCCGCGTGAGGTTCGGGTCGAGCCGGAAGAACTTCTCGAAGATTCGATCCTGCTCCGCAGGAGGCACGCCGAGCCCCTCGTCGGTGACGCAGAACCGGACGCGGCCGCCGCTGCGGCCGATCTCGACGTTCACACGGCCGCCGTCGGGTGAGTACTTGATCCCATTGTCGATCAGGTTGGTGAGGATCTGGCGAAGCTTGTCCGGGTCGGCGGCCACCGGCGGCAGGCCACGCGACTTGGTGATCGCGACCTCGATCCCTCCCGGCGCGCGTGAGCGCAGGACATCGACGACCTCGGTCGCGAGCGCTCCGGCATCGCAGCGTTCGATCGCGATGCTCATGCGGCCCGACTCGAGCCGACTCGCCCAGAGGATGTCGTTCACGATCCGCGCGAGGCGGTCGGCCTCGCTGGAGACGACCTCGAGCAGCCGGTCGCGCTGCGGCTCCTCGACGACGACGTCGCGCCGCTGCAGGGTCATCGCAGCCCCGTAGATCGCGGCGAGCGGAGTCCGGAGCTCGTGCGACACGGTCGAGACGAAGTCGGTCTTCATCTGCTCCACCGCGCGCTCGTCGGTAACGTCGCGGAACGCGTACACGGTGCCGCCTGGGAACTCGACGGCGGAGATCGAGAGCCAGCGCTCTTCCCCCTCGACCTCCACCGGCAGCGTCAGGGCACGCGAGGCTCCGCCCGGCTGCGGCTCGGAAGCGACCGGAATTCGCGACTGGAGCGACTGCCAGTCGGGGAGCAGCTCGGCGATCGGCCTGCCGACGGCTTCGACGGCCGGCCGCCGCAGGCTGATCGCGGCGGTGGGGTTCCAGAGGCGAACGATCCCTGCCTCGTCCACGAGAATCACACCGTCGTCGACGTACTCGAGCGCCTGGGCCGAATGCGCGCGCTCCTGCGTCTCGGCGAAGAGACGGGCGTTGTCGAGGGCGAGCGAAATCCGGCGCGCGAGTTCCATCGCCATCGTCCGGTCGGATTCGTCGAAGCGCGGCTGACCCACGATCGTGCCGAGGCTGATCGCGCCGAGAGTCCTGCCGCGCGCGGCGAGCGGCGCGACGATGCCCGAGGTGTTCGCGATCGCGCGGATTGCGCGCGCGTGCTTCGCGTCATGGGCCATCGCGGCGGTCTCCGCCTGGAGATCCGGCAGCAGCTGCGCCTCGCCGGTCCGGAGGGCAACCTGGATCGGGTGCGTCGAGAGCGTCGGCGGGTAGCTCGCGCGCAGCTCCCGGACGAGCTCGGTCTTCTCGGGATCCGCGTGGACGGCGACGACCCAGTGGAGCTCGTCCTCCTCGTCGAGCAGGTCGATCACGAGATACCCGGCAAGTGCCGGCACTGCGAGGTCGGCGATCGCGTCGAGTGTCCGCTCCCAGTCGAGGCTCGCATCGAGCAGCTCGTTCGCCTGGGAGAGGAAGCCGAGCTGTTGCTCCGAACGGCTGCGGCGCGTCACGTCAGCGACGATCGCGGCGGCCGAGACGATCTCGTTGTGCGTGTCGCGCACGGGCGCGGCGCTGATCTCGAGCGTGCGCGGCCCGTCGTCCCCTTCCAACTCTCGCCGTTCCGCAATTGTCACCTCGCCGGCGTCGATGGCGCGCTCGAGCGGCCAGCCGATCGTGCCGGTCTGGCGGTGATCGGAACCGAGCGGCACCGGCGCGCCCCACACGCGCTCGAGCTCCTCGTTGCGCAGCACGACGTGGTGGTCTGCGTCGGTGATCACGACGCCGAGCGGCAGTTGTGCGATCACCGCCTGCAGCTGAGCCAGGGAGTCCTGCGCGCGACCGTGCAGGTCGACGAGATCGACCGCGAGAGAAACGCGCCGCGCAAGCTCCGAAACGAGCTCGAAGTCCTCGTCGCCGAGACGGCCGGCCTCGCTCGCGGTGACGGCGAGCACACCGAGCCGCCTGGCGCCAGTCTCCAGCGGGACGACGATCAGCGATCGCGACTCCATCTGGACGAGCTCCTCCTCGCCGGGCCGCGCGACCTTGGACAGCGGCCGCACCAAAGCGGGACGGTGGATGGGCTTCCCGGAGCGGAAGACCTCGACCACCGGGATGCGGCGGTGGCGCGAGACGTCGTAGACCGCGTCGATCTTGTCCAGGAGCGCCGCGATTCGCGGCTCGACGTGCGCATGCGCGACCCGGACGAGCTCGGTGTCCTCGTCGCGCGCGAGGTAGATGTGGCAGCCGTCGGCGATGCGCGGGACGACGAGCTTCGGCACACGCCGCAGAAGCTCCTCGTAGTCGAGCGTTTGCGTCAGCTGCTCCGTCGCCTCGAGGAGCAGAGCGAGGCGCGCACGGGAACCCTCCGCCTCGCGACGCGCCTCCGCCTCGCGCTGCGCTGCGACGGTCTCCTGCGTGATGTCGCGTGTGACGTTGACGACGAGCTCGACGCTTCCGTCCGCCGCGAAGACCGGAGTCGACCGGAGCGCGATCCAGTGCTCCCAGTCGTCGGCCTTGGAACGGATACGAACGACGGCTGAGCTCTCCGCGCCACTCAGCGCTTTCGTGGGTGGCAACACGTCGAACGCCAACCGCTTGCCCTCACCGTCGAACAGGTCGTAGAGCGCCGCCCGCTCACGCGGCGAGAGCGCCACAAGCTCGTCGCCCGAGTCGAGGCCTACGTGGCGCGCCGCAGCGTCGTTCGCGAACAGGAACCGCCCCTCGCGATTGGTAGCCGTGATCCCTTCTTCGACGGTACGCAGGATGCTCGCGAGCTGCTCGCTCGACTCATGCAGGGCCTGCTGCGTCTCCGCGCGCTCGACGACCGAGGCGAGGTGGTTCCCGATCGTCCGCGAGAGCAGCACCTCACGGTCGCTCCAGCGGTGAGGCGCGTTGCGGTAGACGGTGATTCTCCCGACCAGGCTGCCGCCGCGGACGAGCGGGACGAAGGCGAGCGCCCCGATGCCCTCCTTGCGCATGACCCGCTCGAGCGCGACTTCGTAGCCGGCGGCGGCGATGTCCTCGACGAGAACGGGCTCCGGATCGTCGTCTTCCGGCTGCCACGGCGAGCGTCCCTCCGTGTACGTGCGGTAGCGGTCGGACAGGCCGCGCCAGGCGCGGAAGCGGAGCACGCCGTCGTCGTCGGCCAGGAGAACCGCCGCGCGGTCCGCGCCGGTCGCCTCGAGGAGCGCGTCGAGCGCCACCGCGAGCACGTCGTCGAGTGCGGGAGCCCCCGCGACGGCGTCGGCGAAGCGGTAGACGGCGTCGAGGTCACGGAGCCGCCAGCGCAGCTCCTCACGCTCGCTGACGTCGCGCGCCGTGCCGAGCAGGAAACGAAGCTCGCCCTCGGCGTCGCGCACGGAGGATCCGTTCACCTCGAACCACCCGAAGCTCCCGCCTTCGCGGCGAAGCCGGATGGTCACGGCATCGACGTCGGTCCCGGAGGCGACCTCCATCCAGGCCGACGTCGCCTTGGCCGCGTCGTCCGGGTGGATGACGTCTAGCACCGGGACGCCGACGAGTTCGGCCGGCTCCCAACCCAGGCCGGTCCAGGACGGCGAGGCGTAGACGATCGCGCCGGACGGGTCGCAGAGTGTGACGAGGTCGTGCGACCGTTCGACCACGAGCCGACGAACGGCGTCGTCGACGCTCTCGGCACTTGTCGCCAGCGGTTCCGTGCCGCTGCTCGTCGCTCTGCCCCCCAAAGGCCGCGCTGCCTTGATCCTCGTCGCAGTCTGCACGATCCCTGTCCGAAAGGCCAGAGCCGCGGACGCCCTGCTCTCAGTCGTGCTGCTCGAAAACAGCTTTCAAGCCATCGAGATCGGCGGCTCCGAAGACGAGGCGGTTCTTGGTCGCGACATAAACGAGGTCGAGGTCGATGCCGGCTCGAGCCACCCGTCGAGTCAGGTCGGCGAGCACGCCCGGCCGGTCCTCGACATCGACGACGACCACCTCGCGCTCTCGGCTGACCGCGAGCTGCGAAAGCGCCAACGCGTGCCTGGCAGCTTCGGGATGCGGCACCAGGATGTGCAGCTCGACGTCGTCCGTGGCGCCGAGACATGTCGCCGCCGCAAGATTGACGCCCGCGTCGCTGACGGCGGCCGCAACGCGCGCGAGAGCACCCGGCTCGTTCTTGATCTCGATGACCAGGTCGAACGAAATCGAACGCCTCCTTCGGTCGCTGACTGTTACGCACTCTGCCGCCTCGATGCCGCGCGGGCAACCCGGCGATCGGCTCGCTAGGTTGCGCCGGTGGCGGTGATCGAGGTCGAGGGGCTGTGCCGGACGTATCGATCGCGCAAGGGGATGATGCGTCAGCGGCGGAGCGAGGTCGAGGCGCTGCGGGGAATCAGCTTCGAGGTCGATCGTGGCGAGTTGTTCGGACTGCTGGGGCCGAACGGTGCCGGCAAGACGACGACGATCAAGATCCTCACGACGCTCTTGTTGCCAAGCGCCGGCTCGGCGCGGGTGCTCGGCTTCGATCCGGCGCGCGAGCCGGCAAAGGTCCGGCCGCGGATCGGTCATGTCTTCGGCGGTGACCGCGGCATGTACGACCGGCTGTCGGCGCTGGACAATCTGCGCTACTTCGCGGATCTGTATCGGGTGCCGGTACGGGCGAAGCGGGCTCGGATCGCGGAGCTGCTCGAGCTGGTCGGTTTGACCGGCCGCGAGCGAGAGCGGGTCGAGACCTATTCCCGAGGGATGCGGCAGCGACTCCACATTGCGCGCGGGCTGCTGCACGATCCGGAGATCCTGTTCCTGGACGAGCCGACGATCGGTCTCGATCCAGTCGGGGCACGGGAGGTTCGCGAGACGATCGCCGGCCTGCGAACGCAGGGAAAAACGATTCTCCTGACGACGCACTACATGTACGAAGCGGACGAGTTGTGCCAACGGATCGCCGTGATCGCGGAGGGAAAGCTGGCGGCATCGGGGACTCCGAGCGAGCTGAAGGCGCGCGTTGGTGACCGGACGGTCGTGGAGGTCGAGACGTTCGGGATCGAGGAGGCGGTGCTGGAGCGGTTGCGGCGAGTCGAAGGGGTCGCCTCGGTGGCGACCGAGACGCGCGAGCAGGCGGTGCTGGTGCTCGTGCAGTCGCGCACCGGGGCGGAACTGGTGCAGCGTCTGCTGCGCGAGCTGGACGGCACCAACGTCGGCCGCGTGATCACGCGCGAGCCGACGCTCGAGGACGCCTACGTCGAGCTGGTGCAGGTCCCGTGATCCGCCCCTTCCTGAGCGGGATGCGCATCCATGTGCTCCAGTTCTCCCGCAATCCGTTCGACCTGACCGGGGTCTTTCTCTGGCCGATCCTCTACGCCTCGATCGCCTATTACCTGCTGCGCTCGAAGGACGACCCGAAGCTGATGCTTGCCGCCTCGCTGGGAGCAGCGGTAATGCTGATGTGGTCGCTGGTCGTGATCGGCTCCTCGAACGCGCTCGAGAACCAGCGCTGGCTCGGCACGCTCGAGCTTCTCGTCGCGGCGCCCGCGCCACTTGCCGCAGCGATCTCCTCGATCACGGTCGCCAGCGGATTCGTCGGGGCCTACGGCTTCGTCGCCACACTCCTGTGGGGCCGGCTGCTGTTCCATGTGCCGATCGCGATCGACGACCCGCTCGCCTTCGCGCTCGCCATCCTCAGCTGCGTCCTCGCGATCGGGACGCTCGGGCTCGTGATGGCGTCGACCTTCGTCCTCTACCGCGCTGCCTTCAGTCTGGGGATCGGGCTCCAGTATCCGGTCTGGATTGCGACCGGGTTGCTCGTCCCACTATCGGTGTTGCCGGCGTTTGTCGCCAAGATCGGTTGGTTTCTCGGCCCCTACTGGGGCTTCCGGGCCGTTCGTCAGGCCGCGCTCGGCGGCCACCCGTGGTCTCAGATGGGGATGTGCCTCGTCGTCAGCATTGCGTACGTCTTCGCGGGAACGATCTTCCTTCGGCTCTTCGTTCGTGTGGCCCGCTCCACCGGCTCGCTGAAGCTGACGTGAGGAACACCGTCCGCATATTCCTCGTCGGCGGCCTGACCAGCTATCGAGCGCTGTTCAACTGGGTCAACCCCTGGGTCTACCTGCCTCACATGCTCGGCTATCCGATCTTCGAGATCCTCTTCTTTGCCTATCTCGGGCGCTTCGCGAACGTGCAGTCGGACAAGTTCTTCCTGATCGGGAATGCCTTCATGTCGATTGCCGTGACCGGCTTCTTCGGGATGGGCCAGGCGATCGGCGGCGAGCGGCGCTCCCAGACGCTCGCGACATTGCTTGCCTCGCCTGCGAACCGCTTCGCGCTCTTCCTCGGGCGTGCCGTCCCCTCGATCCTCACGGGCCTCGTGACCGCGGCCTTCGCGTTCGCGATCTGCAGCGTGATCCTCGGAACCCACTTCGGTACCGGAGAGCTGGCCGGCCTTGCGCTCGCGGGACTCGTCTCCTCGTTCGCCTGCACGAGCCTCGGCATGTGCCTGGGCTCGCTCGGCCTCCGCGGCCGCAGCGTCTCCCTCTTCGCCGACGTCGTCGGAGGCTCGATGTTGCTCGTCTCCGGCGCCAACGTCCCCCTCGACCGTCTCCCGACCGCGATCCGCGACCTCGGCAGCGTCATCCCGCTCACTCACGGAATCGCCGCCGGCCGGATCCTCGCCGCCGGCGGATCAGTCTCCAGCGCCAAGCATCTCCTGCTCACCGAAGCCCTCGTCGGCGCCGTCTACTTCCTCGTCGGCATCGGCATGCTCCGCGTCCTCGAATACAGCGGCAGGCGCTCGGCAGCGCTCGAGACGTTCTGAAGCACCGAGGGCCTCTATACTTCGGTTCCTAATGATTCGGTGCCGAAGGAGATCGTGGTGACCGGCACGTCTGGCTCTGCGATCGAGTCGCACGTCTGGCGGATCAGCGCGGTCGTGGTGTTGGGCTCGATCATGTCGATCCTCGACACGACGATCGTGAACGTCGCTCTCGCCACGCTCGGTCGCGACCTGCATTCCTCGATCGCCCAGATCCAGTGGGTCGTGACCGGCTACATGCTCGCGCTGGCTGCGGTGATTCCGGTCAGCGGCTGGGTGGCCGAGCGGTTCGGGGCCAAACGGGTCTACCTGCTCTCGCTCGTCCTCTTCACCGCAGGCTCGATGCTCTGCGGCATCTCCACCAGCATCGGCGAGCTCGTCTTCTTCCGCGTGCTCCAGGGTCTGGGCGGCGGGATGATCCTGCCCCTGGGACAGATGATGATGGCGTCCGCAGCCGGGCCGAAGCGGATGGGGCGGGTGATGAGCATCGTGGCGGTGCCGGCGATGCTGGCCCCGATTCTCGGCCCGACCCTCGGCGGCGTGATCCTCGAGAGCGTCTCCTGGCGGTGGATCTTCTACGTGAACGTCCCGGTCGGCGTGGTCGCGGTTCTCGCCGCGCTGCGCGTGCTGCCGGCCGCGGAAGCCGGGTCGCCGCGGCCGCTCGACTTCCGCGGCTTTGCGCTGATGGTGACCGGTGTGCCACTGCTGACCTACGGACTGGCGGAGGTCGGCTCCACCGGCAGCTTCGGCTCCCTCAAGGTGATCCTTCCTTCTCTTGCCGGGCTGACTCTGATCGCATTGTTCGCGTTGCACGCCTTGCGGGCGCGGCAGCCGTTGCTCAATCTGCGGCTCTACCGGAGGCCGACGTTCTCGACCGCGTCGGGAGCGATGTTCTTGCTGGGCGCGGCCCTGTTCGGCGGCATGATCCTGATGCCTCTCTACTGGCAGGAGGTGCGGCACGAGAGTGTGATCGCGACCGGCCTCCTCGTCGGTCCGCAAGGCCTGGGAGCCGCTCTCGTGATGCCGCTCGCGGGGAAGCTGACCGACCGGATGGGCGGCGGCCCGCTTGCGCTCTTCGGCGTCGTGCTGACAACGGTTGCGACGATCCCGTTCGGGTTGATCGGCGCGCACACCTCGCTCGCCTGGCTGTGCGTGGCGATGCTGGTGCGCGGGATGGGAATCGGCTTCGCCTTCATGCCCGCCATGACCGCTGCCTTCGCGGCGCTCGAGCGCTCCGAGCTGGCGGATGCGACGCCGCAGCTGAACGTGCTGCAGCGGGTGGGCGGATCGCTCGGCACGGCGTTGCTCGCGGTCGTGCTCCAGCGCGCGCTCGTGGGGAAGCACACGATCGCCGGCGCGGCATCGGCGTACGGCACGGCGTTCTGGGCGTCGGCGGCGCTGACCGCCGTCGCGGTCGTGCCGGCCGTCTTGTTGCTGCGGGCGGAGCGGGCCGCCCGCGCGGCACGCCCGCATGCGGCCCGCGATCGCGAGGCCGCACTGGAGACTGCCGCCGCGTGAGCGTCCGGACCGCATCTCAGAGCGAGGCGCTGGAGACGCTCGGGAAAGCCTTCAAGGCGGCAAACGCGGCGCTCCGCCGGTTGCGCGGACGCGAAACCCACCGTCCTGGCGAGCTCAGCTACGCGCAGTACGGCTTGCTGTTCGCGCTCTACGACGGCGTCCCCCGCTCGCTGCGCGAACTGGCGCTCGCCGCCGACGTCTCCTCGGCAACCGCAGCCGAGATGCTCGACGCGCTGGCGGCAACCGGCCTGGTGGACCGGACGCGCTCGACCGAGGACAAGCGCGTCGTGCTCAGCTCGCTCACGGACCGCGGCCAGGCCCTGATCGACGAGCGCCGAGCCCGCTACGAGCCGCGCTGGCGAGCGGCTCTGCAGGAATTCAGCGCGGACGATCTCCTCATCACCGCAGCCGTCCTCGAACGCGTGCGCGACATGTTCGACGAGCTCGCCGACGACAAGGCCAACTAGAGGTATCTCGTGGTGATGGGCCGTGCAGGGATCGAACCTGCGACCTTGGGATTAAGAGTCCCCTGCTCTACCAGCTGAGCTAACGGCCCCAATAATCGAACAGAGCGGCGGGCCATTGTAGCCTCGCTCCGGTGAAGGTCCTATCCGTCGTCGGCAACCGGCCGCAGTTCATCAAGTCCGGACCCGTCAGCGCCGCGTTGCGCCAGGCCGGCATCGAGGAGGTCGGCGTCCACACCGGGCAGCACTGGGATCGCGAGCTCTCCGGCGTCTTCTACGAGGAGCTCGGACTGCCCGAGCCACGCCATCGGCTCGACCTGCACACCGCCGACGCCGAGGCGATGCGGCCGGCCGTCGCCGCGGCGCTCGCAGAGGAGCGGCCCGACTGGACGCTCGTGTACGGCGACACCAACTCCACTCTCGCGGGCGCGGAGGCCGCCGGCGAGGCCGGCGTCCCGGTCGCGCATGTCGAGGCCGGCATGCGCAGCGGCGACCTGTCCATGCCGGAGGAGCACAACCGGATCGCGGTCGATGCCATGGCCGCGCTCCTTCTCCCCCCCGACGAAGGCTCGCGCGAGACGCTGGCCGCGGAGGGAGTCCCCGGACACGTCGAGGTCGTAGGCGACGTGATGCGCGACGCGCTCGACCTCTTCCTACCGGTCGCGATGCGTACCCCGCCGCCGTACGCGAAGCCGTATGCCGTGCTGACGCTGCACCGCGCCGCGAACACCGAGCCGGAGCAGCTCAGGCGGATCGTCGACGAGGTGAACGCGACCGGTTGGACGTTCGTCTTCCCCGTCCATCCGCGGACGCGCCACGCGCTCGACGAGCACGGCATCGAGCTCGGGCCGGCCCTCCAGCCGGTCGCACCGCTCGGCTACCTCAAGATGCTGGCACTCGCTGCGGGCGCCTCGCGCGTCGTCACCGACTCGGGCGGGCTGCAGAAGGAGGCGTACTGGCTCGGCGTCCCGTGCATCACGCTCCGACCGAGCACGGAGTGGGTCGACACCGTTCGCCTCGGCGCGAACACGCTCGTCGACCCAGCGGATCCCCGCGGGCTTGCCGCGACGCTCGCGAACGCGGAGTTCCCGACCGACGCGCCGCCGCTCTACGGTGACGGTCACGCTGCGGAACGGGTCGCAGCTAGCCTTGCCGCGCATGGCTGAGTACGACGTCGCCGTAGTCGGCGCCGGCTACGTCGGCGTTCCGCTCGCAGCCACGTTCGCAGAGGCGGACTGCCATGTTCTCCTCGTCGACGTGGTCGAGGACGTCGTCGAGGCGCTCAACCGAGGCGAGTCCCACATCCCCGACATCCCGAGCGAGCGGCTCGCTCAGCTCGTCGAGCGTGGGCTCATCCACGCGACGACGGACTACGCGGAGCTACGGGACGCCGACGCGATCCTGATCGCTCTGCCGACGCCGCTCTCGCGCCAGCGCGAGCCGGACCTCTCGATCGTGGAGAGCGCCGCCCGCCGACTCGGGGAAGTGCTCCGCGAAGGCCAGGTCGTCGTGCTCGAGTCGACGACGTGGCCAGGCACCACGCGGGAGGTGCTGCAGCCGATCCTCGAAGCGGGGAGCGGCCTCAAGGCCGGCGAGGGCTTCTTCCTCGCCATGTCGCCGGAGCGCGTCGATCCCGGCCGCGAGGACTGGACGACGAAGACGACGCCGAAGGTGCTCGGGGGAATCACACCCGAGTGCAGTCGCCGCGCGACCGAGGTCTACCGCAAGGCCATCGACACCGTCCACGAGCTTTCGAGCCCCGAGGCGGCCGAGCTCACAAAGCTGCTCGAGAATATCTTCCGCTCGGTCAACATCGCGCTCGTCAACGAGCTCGCGATCCTCTGCGACCGGATGGGGATCGACATCTGGGAGGTCGTCGACGCGGCCGCGACGAAGCCGTTCGGCTACATGCGCTTCAGCCCGGGGCCCGGCCTCGGCGGCCACTGCATCCCCGTCGACCCCTTCTACCTGACCTGGAAGGCGCGCGAATTCGGCTTCTACACGGAGTTCATCGAGCTCGCCGGCAAGGTCAACGAGGAGATGCCGTACTTCTGCCGCTCGCTCGTCTCGCAGGCGCTAAACCACCACGCGCAGCGCGCGATGAAGGGCTCGAAGATCCTCGTCCTCGGGGTCTCCTACAAGCCTGACATCGGCGACCTGCGCGAGTCGCCCGCGCTCAAGCTCATCTCGCTGCTGCAGAACGCCGGCGCGGACGTCTCCTACCACGACCCGCACGTGCCGCGCATCCACGAGGAGGGCGTCGAGCTCTCGGCGGTTCCCTATGAACCGAAGGAATATGACTGCGTCGTCATCGTCACCGACCACTCCTCGCTCGACTACGACCAGCTGGTGGACGAGGCGTCGCTCGTCGTCGACCTCCGCAACGCGACCGGCGTGAAGGGCACGGCCGCCGAGCACGTGTTCAAGCTGTGACGCTCAGGGTCGGACAGGTCGGGCTGGGCTACTGGGGCCGGAACCTCGCGCGTGTCTTCGACGACGAAGCCGATCTCGGATGGCTCTGCGACGCGAACGAGGGGCTGCGGGAGGAGTTCGCCCGCCGCTACCCGAACGCGCGGGTGACCGGCGAGTTCGCGGAGATGATCGCGTCCGACATCGACGCCGTAGTGATCGCGACGCTGGTGCCGACGCACTACCCGCTCGCCAAATCGGCGCTCGAGGCCGGCAAGCACGTCTTCGTCGAGAAGCCGCCTGCGATGCGCGTCGCAGAGAT
The DNA here is from genome assembly GCA_035248765.1 of Gaiellaceae bacterium. Lineage (GTDB taxonomy): Bacteria > Actinomycetota > Thermoleophilia > Gaiellales > Gaiellaceae > Palsa-739. Next base: position 53,245 of record DATFHC010000176.1, on the reverse strand, counting down.
GGAGGAGCTGATCGGCCTCGCCGAGGCGCACGGGCTCGTCCTCATGCCCGGCCATCTCCTCCTCTACCACCCGGGCGTACAGAAGTTGAAGGAGCTCGTCGACGCGGGCGAGCTCGGCGAGGTGCTCGTCGTCTACGGGAACCGCCAGAACCTCGGCAAGATCCGCAAGGACGAGAACGCGCTGTGGTCGCTCGGCGTCCACGACCTCTCGGTCATCCTGTACCTGATCCAGGAGGAGATCGTGGAAGCGGCCGCGCACGGCCACGCCTTCCTCAACGAGGGCGTCGAGGACATCGTCTTCTGCTACCTCCGCTTCGGCTCGGGGAAGATCGCGCACATGCACCTCTCGTGGCTCGACCCGCACAAGATGCGGCGGCTCACCGTCGTGGGGCGCGACAAGATGGCCGTGTTCGACGACATGGATCTCGACCGGAAGATCACTGTCTACGACAAGGCCCCCGAGCAACCGGCCCACGCCTACGGCGAGTGGCAGACGCGAACGGGCGACGTCTTCAGCCCGAAGGTCTCGACCGCCGAGCCGCTGCGGCTCGAGTGCCAGCATTTCCTGCGGCTCGTCGAGGAAGGCTGGGACGGCCGCGAGATGCACGACGGGCTCGAGGTCGTGCGTGCGCTCGAGCTGCTCACGGAGTCGCTCCGTGGCTGAGATCCACGAGACCGCGATCGTCTACCCGGGGACGGTGCTCGGCGAGGGCGTGAAAGTGCTCGAGTACGCAGTGGTCGGCAAGCAGCCGTCGCTTTCGCCGCGCTCGACCGCGAAGCCGACAGAGCTGCCGCCGGCGCAGCTCGGCGACGGGACAGTCGTCTCCACCGGCGCGGTCGTCTTCGCCGGCGCTCAGGTCGGCGCGCGCGTGATCCTCGGCGACCAGTCGTGCGTGCGCGAACGCGTCTCGATCGGCGACGACGTCGTGATCGGGCGTGGTTCGCTCGTCGAGAACGACACGTCGATCGGGGCGATGTCGAAGATCCAGGCCGACGCGTACATCACGGCGTACTCGACGCTCGAGGCGCACGTCTTCATCGCACCCTGCGTCGTCACGACGAACGACAACTTCATGGGCCGTACGGAGCGACGGCACCAGCTGCGCAGGGGCCCGACCATCCGCCGCGGCGCGCGAATCGGCGGCGGCGCGATCCTCCTCCCGGGCATCGAGATCGGCGAGGAGGCGTTCGTCGGAGCGGGCGCCGTCGTGACAAAGGACGTCGAGGCGCGAATGGTCGTCGTCGGCAGCCCGGCGCGCGTGATGCGGCCCGTCGCCGAGGACGAGCTGCTCGAGAACCAGTAGTCGGCTACGAGCTTTCGTTGAGCCGCAGCGTGTAGCGGCCCGCGCCGACCACGGTGTGCAGCTCGACGTAGTACCAGCCGGTCCTGGGCACTCGGTACGCGAGGTGCAGTGCCTGCCCCGGCCCGGTGTGCGCGAGCGGCGCTTTCGCATCGCCGCGGAGGACCACACTGACCGTCGGCCGGGAACGCACCCGCGCCAGCAGCCGCTGCCCGCGCGCAAGCTTCACGCGGTAGACATCCACCGGATCGTCCCAGTAGTCGAGCGTGGCGCCCGCGACAGGCCGAGGGCCTGTAAGCCGGTACGCCTGCGAAACGCTGTCGTTGGGCTCGAAGTGGTCGGACGGTGGCAGCACGCCAGAATCGAGAGCGGCGACCGCCTTCTGAACGTCGAGACTGCCCCACCCGCTGAACTTGTCCCGGCCGCTCGGACACGGGTCACCACCGCAAATAGCTGCCGGCCCGACGTCGTCTGTGTTGCGCTCGAGGATCGTCGTCACCTGACTGGGACTGAGCGCCGGGTTCAGGCCCAGGAGCACGGCCGCGGCAGCCGACACCTGCGGCGCCGCAAACGAGGTGCCTTCGGGACTGTGGTAGTCGCCCTTGGCGCAATCGGTGTAGCCCTGCGGTGTGCAGCTCGCCTGCGCGGCGGTCAGCACCCTCGGGAAGGTGGAGAAGATGCCGACTCCGGGCGCAGCGAGGTCGACGTAGGTTTGATCCTGGTCCGAGAAGTCCGGCACGCCGCCCGAGCGGCTCAGCGCACCGACACCGATCACGTGCGGGAGCGCCGCCGGCCAGCTGGCATACGGCCACGGAGTCGCGTACGCCTCGTCGGAGTTCCCGACGGCGGCAACCACGATCGCCTTGTGCTTCACCGCGTAGGCCACGGCCTGCGCCTCGACCTTCGAGTACGTGTCGAGGGCGGGGCTCGCCGGGTCTCGAACGGCGCCGAAGCTCATGTTGATGACGCGTGCCCCCTGCTGCACGGCCCAGCGGATGGCGTCCGCCTCGGCCTGGAGCGGAATGGTGCCGTCGGGGGCGACCACCTTGGCTACGACGAGCTGGGATCGATAGGCGAGGCCGACGACGCCTGCCGCGTCCAGCGCCCCGGCAATCTCGCCGGCCACGATCGTCCCGTGCCCTTGAGAGTCCATGCAGGGGTCGCCGCCGACGAAGCTCTTCTTCGCGGCGATCTGGTTTGCGAAGTCCGGGAGGGCGCAGTCGACGCCCGAGTCGATGAGAGCGACCTTGACCGGCTGGAGGGTCGGCGGCCCCGTGGGCCAGGCGTCGAAGGCCTGGTCCTGAGCCAGGTACCACTGCTTCGTGTAATAGGTGTTGGTCGGCGTGAAGGCCGCAGCGGAGGAGGTCGCAACGAGTGCAACCGCCACCGCGGCGGGGAGCGCCAGCCGCAGCTTCTTCACCCTCTCAAAGTAGCCGCAGTTCAGCCGCTTGTCTCTACGCGGATGCGCACAAATGCTGCCGCGTCCTGCGCAGTCGCCAGCCGGTAGTCGGTCGTCGCGCTTGGCTTGACGACCAGGCGGAAGGCGCCCGTCTTCGCAGTTGGGGCGATCGACTTGAACGGCTTCCACGACGTTCTCGCTGTTCGCTCCTGCACGACGACGCCTCGAACCCCTCGCACGACGCCGGTGAGCACCACTCTCGTACCGGACGCCACGATCGGGTTGGGAGCGGGAGGCTGGAGCGAGAGCACGCCGATGCTGAACCAGGTCGAGCGGAGTCCGAGCCCCGTTTGAGCCGCTACGCCGCCGACCGGCGCGGCGACCGTCGCCCCGTGGGATAGCGACGTGATCGTGACGGTTTTGGCGCGCCGCGAGGGGTTGCGCTTGACCGTCGCGTCCATGACGCGTCCGGAGACGCGGAAGGCATGTGCGAGCGTGCTGCCGGTGACCGGAACCGGCCCCCAGTCGTGGTACGGGGAGATTCCGTCGTACGGATCGATCACCGAGACGAGATACGGCCGACCGGGCGGCCCGAAGGCATCGGCCGCCGACTGCGTCTGGCCGCCGGTGCTCGACGAGAACAGCGTGTCCGCAACGTTGCCGTTGTAGAGCAGCACCTCGCCGGCGGTCTCGTCCACCGCCTCCGTCGCAGCCGGCGTCTCGACGGACACTCCGAGATACGCCTGGCTGCGCCCGTCGGCGTAGACGTCGAACGCGGCCCCACCGCGGCGGCTGGCGAGAGCGTACGACCGCGCAGCGACCGCTTGCGACTCGAGCGCCGCGGGCAGCCAGGTGGACGGCATCTCTGCCGGAACGACGCCGTACAGGTACTGCTCGAGCGGCAGGGTGTTGATCGCACGGAGCTTCCCGTTCACGACGTCGACGACGAGCTGTCCGCGATACGCGCGGCCGAGCGTCAGCGTCGACCCGGCCGCCGGCGAGAACGTGAGCGGCGGCGAGAGAGCCTGCGGCGCCCCGCCGTCCACAGGAAGCTCGAGCGCGGGCGTGAGCGCCGTGTTCCCGGACGGGAGCGTGTGCTCGATCCCGTCGCCGTCCTCGACCGCGATCGCCTTGCGGGAGGAGATCGTCAGCGCCTTCTTCCCGTTCGCGAGCAGCACGCGGATCGAGGTCGCCGTCGTCTGGCCGGCGATCGTGCCGGGGTAGTACGCGGCGAGGATCTGGTCGTCCGTGTAGCCCTGCAGCGCGTAGCCCTGCGCACCCCACTGCCCCATGCCCACGCCGTGCCCGTAGCCGTGTCCGCTGATGAGGAAGAGGGCGCCCGAGCCGGCCGGCGCGACGTACTGCTTGGCGCTGCGCGAGCGCGCCGCGTGCGGCGCCGCGACGAGGGTGACGGCGACGACAAGGGCGGAAAGGGCGGCGAGAGTCCGGGCCATGCGGAGAGCTCTTTTTGAGGGTAGCGTCCTATCCGTCCGGACGTCCTCTATAATCCGGGCGACATTTGAGGCGACGAAGCCTCGGTCTCCACATCAGGTGGCGGCCGGGGCTTTTTGCATTTCTACGACCGATTCGGGAGGGAGAATGAGTTACGTGGAGAGCAGGAACCGGGCAACGTCGGATCCGGGGGCACGCAGAGACGTCGTCGAGGAAATCGAGGCCCGCGGCATCGAGGACGTCCTGCTGTGGTTCACCGACCTCGAAGGGCACCTCAAGAGCTTCGCAATCACGATCGGGGAGGTCGAGGGCGCGCTCGACGACGGAATGGGCTTCGACGGCTCGTCGATCACCGGCTTCAACGCGATCGAGGAGTCGGACATGGTCGCGATTCCCGATCCGGAGACCTTCCGGGTGCTGCCCGACGGCCGCACGGCGCGGATGATCTGCGACGTCGTCACGCCGGACGGCGAGCCGTACGCCGGCGATCCGCGCTACGCCCTCCGGCGGGCGCTCGACCGCATGGAGGCGATGGGCTTCGACACGTTCAACGTCGGCCCGGAGGCCGAGTACTTCCTGTTCAAGGACGAGAGCGGCACCGAGACCCTCGACGAAGGCGGCTACTTCGCGCAGACGACGATGGACGCGGCAACCGGCGTCCGCCGCGACACGATCCGCGCGCTCGAGTCGATGGGCATCCCGGTCGAGTACCACCATCACGAGGTCGGGCCGTCCCAGCATGAGATCGACATCCGCTACGCCGGTGCCCTCGACATGGCCGACTACATGCTCACGTACCGGCTCGTCGTGAAGGAGATCGCGAAGCAGCACGGCTACCACGCGACCTTCATGCCGAAGCCGCTCTTCGGCGAGAACGGCTCGGGGATGCACACGCACATGTCGCTCTTCACCGACGGTCGCAACACGTTCTTCGACGAGGACGACAAGTGGCATCTCTCCGACGTCGCCAAGGCATTCATCGCCGGCCAGCTCCGGCATGCGCGCGAGCTGTCGGCTGTCTTCGCACAGTGGGTGAACTCGTACAAGCGGCTCGTGCCGGGTTACGAGGCGCCTGTCTACGTCGCGTGGTCGCAGCGGAACCGCTCCGCCCTGATCCGGATCCCGCTCTACAAGCCGGGCTCCGAGCAGGCGACGCGCGCCGAGATCCGCTGCCCGGATCCGGCGTGCAACCCGTACCTCACCTTCGCGGCGCTCCTGCACGCCGGCCTCGAGGGAATCGAGAAGGGCTACGAGCTGCCCGACCCGATGGAGACGAACCTCTACCACCTCACGGCCGAGCAGCGCCGTGAGCGCGGCATCGTCTCTCTGCCCGAGACGCTCGGCGAGGCGATCGACGAACTCTCGCAGTCGGAGCTCATGCGCAAGGCGCTCGGCCCTCACATCTTCGACCGCTACGTCGAGCTGAAGCGGTCGGAATGGGACGAGTACCGCGTGCAGCTCACCGACTGGGAGATGAAGAAGTACCTCGCGGTTCTGTAGGCCGCTGATGTGAGGCGGCGGCGGGCGCTTCCTGCTCCGTCCGCCGCCGCCCGCATCGTTTCGGCGTGGCCGGGCTCGGCTCGCCTCTTCTCCTCCTGATCTTTCTCGCCGCCGCGGCAGCGACGTGGGTAGCCGGCATCTCGCTCTCGAAGGCGACGGATGCGCTCGATGCGCGGCTCGGGCTCGGCGACGAGCTCGGCGGACTCGTGCTGCTCTCGGTGGCGGGGAGCCTGCCGGAGCTTGCGATCACGATCTCGGCCGCGTCTCAGGGGAACCTCCAGCTCGCGGCCGGGAACCTGATCGGCGGGATCGCGATCCAGACGATGGTGCTCGTCGTTTGCGACATCGTTGTCGGCCCGCAGCGGCCGCTCACATACCTCGTCGGCCGGCTCACACCGGTGCTCGAAGGACTGCTCGTGATCGTCGTCGTGGCCGGGGTCGAGATGGGAGCGCTGTTGAAGTCCTCGACGGCGATCGCGGGCCGTATCAGCCCGGCCTCGCTCGGGATCGTCGTCGTCTGGATGGTCGGTCTCTACACGATCCAGCGCGCGGCGAAGGATCCGCGCTGGAGCGTCGAGATGCCCGGCAGCCGTCCCGGTCGCCATCGCGGCGAGCGAGCGCACCCGGATCAGCCGCATCCCTATGCCGGCTCGTCCACCGGTCGGGTCGCGGGCATCTTCGGGCTCGCGTGCCTCGTGACGCTGGGCGCCGGCGTCGCCCTCGAGGTGAGCGGTAATGACCTCGCCAGCCGGCTCAGCGTCAACGGCGTGATCTTCGGGGCGACGGTGCTGGCGGCCGCGACCGCGCTGCCGGAGATCTCCTCCGGCGTCGCGGCGGTGCGGCTGGGCGACCACGCGCTCGCGATGGGCGACGTCTTCGGCGGCAACGCCTTCCAGGTCTGCCTGTTCCTCGTCGCCGACGTCGTCGCCGGCAAGCCGGTTCTCCCCTCGGCGGGAGCTCTGAACGCCTGGCTCGCCGCGCTCGGGGTCGCCCTAACGGCGATCTACGGCTTCGGCGTGATCAGCCGGCCGATGCATTGCCGCTTCCGGCTCGGGCCGGACTCGCTCCTTGCGCTCGCGTTTTTCGGTCTCGGCATCGCCGGCCTCTTCGCCGTGCCCCACTAGAGCGGCCAGGTCCTTCCTCGTAACAGACTGTTACGAGGTGCGCAGGAAGGCGTCGTTACTCCATGCGCGGACCAGTCCTCTCCAGCCGAAGAAGACCCTTGTAACAGACTGTCACAAGGGAAGTTCGAAGCCCAGCAGCGGTCAGGCCGGCTGCCAGACCATGAGCGCGAGGATCGCAACCAGCATCAGTCCGCTCGCGTAGCTCGCCCAGAGCGGCCCGCGCGCCGCGATGAGCAGGCGGAGCTCCGGGCTCGGCGCGTTGCCCTCCGCCGCCAGCCGCGCTGCGAGGTGTCGCGCCTGCCGCGCAGTCCGGCCTCCGTAGCCGCCCACCAGCACGCTCGCGACCCACAGCCCCAGCGCTGCCCGGATCCACGCCGGCGAGAGACCGAGTCCCTCGTGCTCGGCGAGCGCGATCCCGAAGCCGAGCGTGAGCAACGCGCCGACTCCGACGAGCCCCGCGCCGACCGGCGCTAGGCGCAGAAGCGCGTACACCTCGCTCGGCCGCTCACGCCGGATCGCCGCGAGCTGGAGCGTCCCCACGACCGAGGCTCCGGCGAAGAACGAGACAGCTCCGAGCAGGTGGAAGAAGAGCAGGACGTGGGTCAGCGCCACGACCCTCCTACGATAGGCTGGTGCAAGCGACCGAGCGCCACCTGCGGCTCCTAACCGAGACGATCGCCACCGTCAACTCGACGCTCGACCTCGAAGAGGTGCTCCACCTCGTCGCCAACGAAGTCGCGGCCGCGCTCCACGCCGACGCCTGCTTTGTCTACCTCTACGACGAGACCGCGGGGGAGCTCGTGCTCCGCGCGACCCACGGGACACCGCTCGACGAGATGACGCGCCGCCCGCGCCTCCGCCCCGGCGAGGGCATCACGGGGACGGCAGCCGCCGAGCTGCGCCCCGTCGCTATCGCGGCCAACGCCGACCTCGACCCGCGCTGGAAGGAGTTCCCGAACCTGCCGGAATCGGAGTACGAGTCGATCCTCGCCGTCCCGATCCTCGCGCGCGAGCAGCTCGCAGGCGCACTCAACGTCCGTACACGCAAGCCGCGCGAGTTCCGGCCGGACGAGATCGAGCTGCTGCAAGCGATTGCGGGACAGGTCGCGCAGTCGATCGTCCACGCGCAGCTCTACGCCGAAGCGCAGCGGCGGGTGGCCGAGCTCGAAGCGCTGGCCCGCATCTCCGAAGCCGTGTCGGAATCCCTCTACCTCGAGGAGTCGCTCGAAGCAATCGTCAAGACGACGATGGACGCGGTGCACGCCACAGGTGCGGCGCTCGTGCTCGAGGATGGGCGGATCGCCTGGCCGGAGGGACGCGCCGGCGCGCACGCCGTCCGTACCCCCCTCCGCTGGAAGCGGCGCGAGATCGGTCAGCTCGTCGCCGACAAGGACGTGCCCTTCACCGACGAGGAGCGGGCGCTCCTCGAGGCGATCGCCCACCATGCGGCCGTCGCGCTCGAGCACGGACGCGCGGTGATGCGCGGCGTACTCGCCCAGGAGATCCACCACCGCGTCAAGAACAACCTGCAAACGGTCGCGTCCCTGCTGCGCCTGCAGGCGCGCGCCGAGGGGGTCGATCCGCGCGAGGCGCTGGAGCACTCGGTCAACCGGATCCTCGCGATCGCCGCTGTGCATGAGGCGCTGACCGAGCAGCGCGAGGAGGACGTCGAGCTCGCGGAGCTGATCGACAGGCTGCGCGCGATGCTGGTACAGGGGCTCGGCGGCGGACGCGACGTCCACGCCCAACTCGAGCCCGTGTCGCTCGCCGGCACCCGTGCGACCGCGCTCGCGCTCGTGTTCTCCGAGTTGCTCCAGAACGCGCTCGAGCACGGCGCCGGCGCGGTGCGGATCGAGCTCGCGCGACGGGATCGCGAGGTTGTCCTCGCGATCGCCGACGAAGGATCGGGCGCAGACGGCACCTCGACCGGCACGGGGCTCTCAATCGTCCGCGCTCTCGTCGCCGACGAGCTGCAGGGGACTTTCGCGTTCGCGGGAGCGCGAGCTGAGGTGGTGTTTCCGGCGTGAGCGAATGGTCCGAGGTGCTGATCCACGTCCGACGTGGCAACGAGTTCCTCGTCGCCCACCGCTCGCCCGACAGCGGCGCCTACTGGCACACGATCGCGGGCACAGTCGAGGCCGGCGAAGAATTCCTCGCCGCGGCCGTACGTGAGCTGCGCGAGGAGACGGGTCTCGAGGTGAACGAGCTGCAGCCCCTCGGTGAGTTCGCCTACACGCGGGAGTCGTGGGAAGACGAGCCTGGGCTGCGTGTGCACGTGGAAGCGTTTCTTGTCGACGTCGAGCTGGGTTGGGAGCCGGTGCTCAACGAGGAGCACGACGCCTACCGGTGGCTGCCACGCGACGAAGCGGCCGAGCTTCTCTTCTGGCCCGAGCCCGCCGCGCTGCTGCGGTCCCTGCCGTGAGCGAGCTCTGGCACATCAGCGAGGACTCATCGATCGAGGTCTTCCATCCGCACCGGAACGAGCTGCATGCGCTTGGCGACGCGCTCGTCTGGGCGGTGGACTCCCACTACCAGTGGCTCTATTGGTTCCCGCGCGACTGCCCGCGCGCCTGCTTCGAGGCGAACGACGAGACAGCGGACGAGGACGTCGTCCGCTGGCTCGACGGCGACCGGACGAGGCGCGTCGCCGTCATCGAGACTGCCTGGCTCGCGCGCTTCCGCGGAGCACAGGTCTACGCGTATCGCCTTCCTCCCGAGAAGTTCGCGCCGTGGGACAAGTTCTTCGTCTCGCGCGAGGCCGTCGTCCCACTCGGGGTCGTGGAGCTCGGAGACCTGCTCGCGCGCCACGCCGACGCGGGGAACGAGCTACGCATCGCGCCGACGCTCTATCCGCTCTGGGACGAGGTCATCGAGACGACGCTTGACTTCAGCGGGATCCGGCTCAGAAACGCGATGCGGCCGTGAGGATCCTCGTGGCCGAAGACGAGACGATCATCCGGCTCGACCTGCGCGACCTCCTCGAGCGGGCCGGCTTCGAAATCTGCGCCGAGGCGAAGGACGGCGAGGAAGCGGTCGAGCTCGCGCGCTCCGAGGAGCCGGATCTCGCGGTGCTCGACGTGAAGATGCCGAAGCTCGACGGGATCGAGGCGGCTCGACGGATCCTCGATGAGCGGCCGATCCCGATCGTGATGCTTACGGCGTACGGCCAGGACGAGCTCGTCTCGCGGGCCGTCGAGGCCGGTGTCTTCGGCTACCTCGTGAAGCCCTTCCGCGAGCAGGACCTCCTCCCCGCGATCGCCGCCGCACGCGCGAGGCACGACGAGCTGCAGGCGTTACGCGCGGAGGCCGAGTCGCTCGCCGACGCTCTCGCGGCGCGGAAGGTGATCGAGCGGGCCAAGGGGCTCCTGATGGAGAAGGAGGAGCTCAACGAGCAGGAGGCTTTCGCGCGGCTGCGTAAGGCGAGCCAGGCCTCGGGCCGCTCGCTCAAGGTGATCGCGGAAGCAGTGGTCACGACGCTCGGCGGCGAGGCGTGAGCGACACGGAACATCCCAACGGTGCGCTCGTGCGGCGGGTTTTCGCCGCGTTCGGCAAGGACGCGATGGCGGTCTCGGCGGCCTTCGCGCGCGACATCGTTTGGCGCGTCCCGGGTCACACCGTGATGAGCGGCGAGTACCGCGGGCGGCGCGACGTCGTCGACTTCCTGCGCCGCACGGGGCTCGAGACGGGCGGCACCTACCGCAGCCGGCTCCACACCGTGTTCGCGGACGACGACTGGGCCGTGGCGATCTACCGCGCCGCGGGCAGCCGCAACGGGATCGACCTCGACGTCGATCAGGCGCTCGTGATCCGGATCGCCGACGGTCTCTGGCAGGAAGTGACCGCGGTGCCGCTCGACTCGGCGTTCGAGCGGTTCTGGGCCTAGGCCCCCGTCAGAGCACTCCCGCAATAGCGGCACTTCGTCGCTCCCATCGGCAGCCCCTCCGACAGACAGGCCGGACAGGTCTGCGACGGTGCCGGCTCGCCAAACACGGTGACGCCACGCCGCGCCGAGATTGCGCGATACGGAACGACGAGCACGAAGTAGATGACCGCCATGAAGATCACGAAATAGATGACGTCCGAGATGAAAGCGCCGAAGTCGACGTGCTGGCCCCTCACCGTGAAGCCCAACCCGTTCGACCCGCCGCCGATGGAGTTCACGAGCGGCGTGATGATGTTCGTGGTGAACGAAGAGATCAGCCCGCTGAAAGCGAGCGCGACGACCAAACCGATGGCGACGACCACGACGTCGCCCTGCAACAGGAAGTTCTTGAAGCCCTGTAGGAAACTCAGCGAAGGCCGCTCGTGGCGTGCCTCTTCGGATGAAGCAACCATCCTTGTCCTCCTCGCTCGCGGGTCTGCAGCCTGGAGTTAACTACGCCTGAGCCTGCTCGAACAGCTGCTCCCAGCGCTCGATGAGCGCCGTGAGCGCGTCGCGGCTGCGCTTGTGCGCGGCGAGGACGTCGACGTCGGTCCAGTCCTCGGCCAGCTTCCGCTCCAGCTCGGCGACTTCCGCCTCGCGCGCCGCGATCTCCGCTTCGAGCCGTTCGAGCGCCGCCGCGCGCCTCGGCTTCGCCTTCGGAGCCGCCGCCGGCTTCGGCGCCCGCTTCGGGCGTTCGACCGACGGCTCTGGCTTCGCTGCGCGCGCCTCCCGCTCCTCGCGCGCACGCAGCAGCTCGGCCCAGCCGCCGTCGTAGGCACGCAGCCGGCCGTCCTCGATCGCGAGCGTCCGCTCGGCAATCGCGTCAAGGAGCGCGCGGTCGTGCGAGACGAGCAGCACCGTCCCCGGGAAGGCGTCGAGCGCCCCCTCGAGCGCCTCGCGGCTTTCGAGGTCGAGGTGGTTGGTCGGCTCGTCGAGGACGAGGAAGTTCGCGCCGGAGGCGACGGTGACTGCGAGCGCCAGCCGCCGTCGCTCTCCGCCGGAGAGCACGGAAACCGGCTTCTCGTGCGCGTCCCAGCCGGAGAAGAGGAAACGTCCGAGCAGCGACTGCGCGTCGGGCCGCGAGAGGCCGGTCATATTCTGCACGCACTGGAGAACCGACCCCCGCGCGTCGAGCTCCACCTCCTGCTGCGAGAAGTACCCAACCTGGACGCCGTGGCCCGTGCGAATGCCTTCGCCGCGCACGAGCTGCTCGAGAAGTGTCGTCTTGCCGGAGCCGTTCGGGCCGACGAGGGCGACGTGCTCCCCGCGCTCGAGCGCGAACGAGGCCTGGCTGAGCAGCACGCGGTCGCCCGGAACCGACACGTCGAGCCCGTCCGCCTCGACGACGGTGCGTCCGCTGCGCGCAGGCTTGAGGAACTCGAAGCCGAGCCCGCGCGTCTTGCGCGAGAGCAGTGCCACCTCTTCGGCCGCGGCAGCGCGCTGCTGCTCCAGGCGGCCGATGTGCGTGAGCTTTGCCTGTGCCTGCTTCGCCTTGTTCTTCTTGTAACGGAACCGCTCGACGAAGCGCTCCAGCCGCGCGATGTCGGCCTGCACGCGCTGCACCTCCTTCTGCGCGTGCAGCGCTCGCGCCGCCTTCTCGCGCCGCCACGTGTGCCACGGGCCGGGAAAGAACGTCGCGCGGCCGGCTTCGAGCTCGAGCGTCGCGGTTGTCACCGCTTCGAGGAACCAGCGGTCGTGGGCGACGAGGATCACGGCCGCGTCGAGCGAGGCGAGCTCGCGCTCGAGCCATTCGAGGTTCGCCACGTCGAGATGATTCGTCGGCTCGTCGAGGAGGAGCAGATCGGGGTCGCCGCCGAGCGAGCGCGCGAGGGATGCGCGCGTCAGCTCGCCGCCCGAGAAGGTGCGGAGCGGACGGTCGAGGTCCTCCTCCGCAAACCCGAGCCCGCGTACGACGACAGTCGCACGGTCGCGCCAGGCGTAGCCGCCGGCGTGCTCGAGCCGCGCCTGCGCCTCGGCGTAGCGGTTCAGCGTGACCTGGGCGTGGTCGCCCTTCGCCATCGCCTCCTCGAGGCGCCGCAGCTCGTCCTCGAGCGCGACGAGATCGCGCGCACCGGCGAGCACGTACTCGCGGAGCGTCAGCTCCTGCTCGAGCGGCGGCCGCTGGTCGTGCAGCGCCACCCTCGTCCCCTTCGCAAAGGCGAGCTCGCCGCCGTGCTTCTCGGTCTCGCCCGCGAGGATCCGGAGCAGCGTCGTCTTGCCGGCGCCGTTCGGCCCGGAGAGCGCGACGCGGTCGCGCCGCTCGACGGAGAACGAGACGCCGTCGAAGAGAAGAGTGCCCGCGAGCTCCTTCCGCAGGTTGGAAGCGATGACCACTGCCATGGCCGAGCCACTGTAGATTCGGCCGCGTGGCAGTCGCTACCGCGTGGCAGGTCCGAGGCAGCTACTTCGAGTCGTGCAACTGCGACGCGATCTGCCCGTGCCGCCGCATCGACGGCGTCGCCGGTGGCCGCTCGACGCACGGCGTCTGCACCGGCGTCCTCTCGTGGCTGATCGAAGACGGGTCCGCAGCCGGGACGGATCTCAGCGGGCTGGCAGTCGCCATGGCGATCCGCTACGACGACGACGAGCCGGGATCTCCGTGGAGCTGGGTCCTCTACCTCGACGAGCGCGGAAGCGCCGAGCAACTGGAGGCGCTCGAGGCGATCTTCACCGGACGCCTCGGCGGCGAGGCGCTGGCGCACTTTCCCTGGGCCTGGAAGGCGAGCGAACTACTGGCGGTGCGGCCTGTCGCGATCGAGCTCGATCACGCGACGCGCCGGCAGTGGCTCCGCATTCGCGACCACGTCACGGTTCGAATCCGCGACCGGTATCCAGGCGCCGAGGCCGTGACCTGCGTCATCTCCGGTCATGACCGCGACGGCGAAGAGCTCGTCGCGGACGAGCTACGGGTGAACGACGGGCCGCTCGTCTTCGAGCTCAGCGGCACCTGCGGCTACGCCGCGACCTTCGACTACTCCGGATGAGCAGGAGCGAGGAGCTGCTGGCGCTCGCGCAGCGGATCGCCGGCTCGTTCCCACCGGACGTCCTCGAGGTCGTGGTGACCGGCAGCGTCTCGCGCGGCCTTGCCGACGAGCTCTCCGACATCGAGATGCTCGTGGTCACCGAGGGGTCGCTCTCCCTCGACGAGGTATTCGAACTCGCTCGCGAGGCCGGCCTCGAGGATCGGGACACCTGGGGCGATCCGTCGACGGCGACCCGGCGCGTGCACGGCTATCTCGACGGCCAGTCGGTGGAGACGATCTGGTGGTCGCGCGAGTTCGCGGAGGAGCACTTCGACGCCCCGGGCTCCGATCAGGCGCTCCTCCACGGCGTCGCGCTCCGGACGTGCGGCCTGCTCGAGCGGTGGCAGGAGCGGCTCGCCGTCTATCCCGACGAGCTCGCGGCCGAGCGCATCGAGAAGGCCGCCGAGCGCTGGGGCGGGTTCTCGCCCGGCGGCCTCCTCACCATCGCGCGGCCGGACACGGAGCTCGCCCGCGCCGAGTGGCTCGTCGAGTCGGCCCAGCGCGTGCTCGCGATCGTGTTCGCGCTCAACCGGGAGCGGCAACCGACCTCGAAGCGCCTCGCCACGAACACGGCGGCGCTGGCCGTCAAGCCGGAGCGGCTCGCGGAACGGATCGAGGAGGCGCTCGCCGAGACGGATCCGCATCACTCGCTCCTCACGATGACCGGGCTCCAGCTGGATACCGTGAACCTGGCGCCCGACGGACGGAACGTCGTCCGCGCGCGCCGCTGGCTCGCGGATGCGATGGAGCTGCTGCGCGAAGCTACGACGCGCTGACGCGCGCGAGCTTCCGCGCGGCTGCGGCGATCCCGTCGGCGTCGATGCCGGCCTCCGCGAGCAGCTCGGCCGGCTTGCCCGAGTGCGGCATCCCATGCACGGCCAGTTGGACGACGGGCCGATGCTCGTCGGAGTCCGCCAGCGCGGTCAGCACCGCCTCGCCGAGCCCGCCCTCCGGCCAGTGGTCCTCGACCGTGACGATGGGACACGTGAGCGAGCGCAGCGTCTCCGCGTCGAGCGGCTTGATCGAATAGAGGTCGATCACGCGCGCCTCGATCCCGTCCTGTGCGAGTGCGTCGGCCGCCTTGAGCGCTTCGTGGACGGTGATCCCCGCCCCGATGATCGCAACGTCGTCTCCCTCGCGAACCGTCCGCGAGCCACCGATCTCGAAGTCCTCGTCCGGTCCGTAGAGAACGGGCGTGGCGGGACGCAGCGTCCGCAGGTACGAGATCCCCTTCAGGTCGGCCATAAGCGCCACGAGCTTCGCGGTCTGGTTCCCGTCGCACGGATGCAGCACGGTCGAGCCGTGGACGGCTCGCAGCGCGGCGATGTCCTCGAGAGCCATCTGCGACGGCCCGTCCTCGCCGATCGAGATTCCCGCGTGTGAGCCGCACAGGCAGTAGCTCGCGCGGCTGATCGCGGACATGCGAATGAAGTCGTAGGCGCGCGAAAGGAACGCAGCGAAGGTCGACGCAAAGGGACGCCAGCCGAGCACCTGCATCCCCACCGCCGTCGCGACCATCTGCTGCTCGGCGATGTACATCTCGAAATACCGGTCGGGGATCGCGTCCCGGAACTCCTCCGCGAAGGTCGAGTTCGAGACCTCGCCGTCGAGCGCGACGACGTCGCCGCGCGCCTTGCCGAGCGCCGCGAGCGCATCGCCGTACGCCTTCCGCGTCGCGACCTCCGAGCCGAGCTCGTACTGCGGCAGCTCGAGCGCACCGCCCGGGAACTCGTGCTTCGCGCCGCCTGTCTCCGGCTTGGCCACGTCGATCTTGAGGTTGCGAACGCCGCCGAGCGTCGCAATCACCTCTTCCGAATGGTCGAGCGCCTTGCCGTGGAAGCCGTTCTTGTCCTCGACCTCGGGATCGCCCTTGCCCTTGATCGTCTTCGCGACGATCACGACCGGCTGGCCGGAGATGTCGATCGCCTCGGCGTAGGCGCGGTCGATCGCCTCGACGTCGTGGCCGTCGATCTCGATCGTGTGGCAGCCGAACGCCTTCGCACGGTTCGCGTAGGAGTCGAGATCCCAGCCGTGCATCGTCTCCCCGCGCTGGCCGAGCCGGTTCACGTCGATGATCGCGACGAGGTTGTCGAGCTCGTAGAACGCCGCGTGCTCGAGCGCCTCCCATTGCGAGCCTTCGGCGATCTCGCTGTCGCCGCAGAGCGTCCATACGCGGAACGGCAGCCGGTCGAGCCGCTTGCCGGCGAGCGCCATTCCCACTGCATAGGGGAGCCCCTGGCCGAGCGAGCCGGTCGCGACGTCGACCCACGGGATCCGCGGCGTCGGGTGGCCCTCGAAGATCGAATCGAACTGCCGGTAGGTCATCAGCTCTTCCGTCGAGATCGCGCCGGCGGCGCGGAACATCGCGTAGAGGAGCGTCGAGGCGTGGCCCTTCGAGAAGACGAGCCGGTCGTTGTGCGGGTCGTGCGGATTGTCGAAGTCGTAGCGCAGGTACTTCGCCATGAGGACGGCCATCAGGTCGGCCGCCGACATAGCCGACGTGGGATGGCCGGAGCCCGCCTTCGCCGCGGGTCGGATCCCGTCGACCCGAAGCTGCTGTCCCAGCTCGCGCCAGAGCTCGACGTCGTTCATGACTCGATTCTAGGGCCGGAGAGGGTACGGTCCGCTGTATGAACGTCGCAGTTGCCTTCGACCATCGCGGCGTCCATCTCCGGGACACAGTCCTCGAAACGTTGCGGGAGGCCGGACACCGCATCGTCGACCTCGGAACCGACAGCGACGCAGTCCGGATCGACTACCCGGACAAGGCGGCCGAGCTGGGCGCCGCGATCAAGGACGGACAGGCGGAGCGCGGGGTTCTCGTCTGCGGCTCCGGCGTCGGGGCCGCAGTCGCTGCGTGCAAGATCGTGGGGATCCGGGCAGCAATCTGTCACGACGTCTACTCCGCGCATCAGGGCGTCGAGCACGACGACATGAACGTCCTCTGCCTCGGCTCGGAGGTGATCGGGCCGAGCCTGGCGGCGGACCTCGTGACCACGTTTCTCGGCGCTCGGTTCGACGGAGGAGACCGTTACGTCGCCAGACTGGAGAAGATCCGAAGGATGGAAGAAGGGATGCGGAATGGCTGAATCGAGACTCCACCAGCTGAGCGCACGCGGGCAGTCGGTCTGGATCGACTATCTCTCGCGCGACCTGCTCGAGACGGGCGAGCTCGAGCGGATGATGAAAGAGGACGCCGTTGTCGGCGTGACCTCGAACCCGACGATCTTTCAGAAGGCGATCTCCCAGGGCAATGCGTACGACGAGCAGCTGAAGGAGCTGCTCGAGCACTCCGACGACGCGAAGGAGATCTTCCTCCAGCTCGCTGTGCGCGACGTCGAGGAGGCCCTCGACCTGCTCGCACCGGTGCACGAGCGAAACGCCCAGGACGGGTACGTCTCGATCGAGGTCGACCCGAACCTCGCCTACGACACGAAGGCGACCTATGACGAGGCGATCCGGCTGCACGAGTGGATCGACCGGCCGAACCTCTACGTGAAGATCCCCGGGACCGAGCCGGGCCTGCAGGCGATCGAGGACTGCATCGCCGGCGGCCACAGCATCAACGTCACGCTTCTCTTCTCGCTCAAGATGCACAGCGAGGCGATGGAGGCGTACGTCAAGGGGCTCGAGCGGGTCGTCGAGAGCGGCGGAGACGCGACGAAGGTGCGCTCGGTCGCGAGCTTCTTCGTCTCGCGCGTCGACACCGAGACCGACAAGCGGCTCGAGGCTATCGGCTCCGAGGAGGCGCTCGCGCTGCGAGGCAAGCTCGCGATCGCGAACGCGCGCATCGCATACGAGAACTACAAGAAGGTGTTCAGCGGCGAGCGCTGGGAGGCGCTCGAGGCGAAGGGCGCGCTGCCGCAACGCTGCTTGTGGGCTTCCACCTCCACGAAGAACCCCCAATACCGCGACGTCCTCTACGTCGAGGAGCTGATCGGCCCGCACACGGTGAACACGATGCCGGAGGAGACGATCAAGGCCTTCCAGGATCACGGCGAGGTACGCGGCGACACCGTCGACGACGACCTCGCGGCCGCACATGCGCTGCTGGAGGAGCAGCTGCCGGCGGTGGGCGTCGACTACCACGACGTCGTCCTGACCCTCGAGAAGGAGGGCGTGCAGAAGTTCTCCGACTCCTTCGCCGAGCTGCTCGACGGCGTCAAGGCGAAGCGCGGAGCTCTTGTGACTTCGTGACGCGCGAGAGCCTGATCGAGGGCATCTGGGAGCGGGATGCCACCACGTGGACCGGCGGCGACGAGGCGCAGTGGCTCGGCTGGCTCGACGAGCCGCTGCACATCCAGGAGCAGCTCGACGACATCCGCCGCTTCGCGGAGTCGCTGCACGAGGAGGTCGACGACGTCGTCCTCTGCGGGATGGGAGGCTCGTCGCTCGCGCCGGAGGTGCTGCGGCGAAGTTTCGGCGTCGACTGGTTCCACGTCCTCGACACGACCCATCCCCGCACGATCCGGGCGCTCGAAGCGGAGCTCGACCTCGAGCGGACGTTCTTCGTCTCGTCCTCGAAGTCGGGGTCGACGCTCGAGACGCGCTCGCACACCGACTACTTCTGGGAAAAGAGCGGGAAGCGCGGCGAGAAGTTCTGCGCGATCACCGATCCCGGGTCGGAGCTCGAGCACCTGGCCCGCGAGCGGGGCTTTCGTGCGGTCTTCTCCGGCGAGCCGTCGATCGGTGGCCGCTACTCGGCGCTCTCGCCGTTCGGGATCGTGCCGGCGGTGCTGATGGGCGCCGACGCGGCTCGGATCCTCGAGCGGGCGCAGGAGATGCGCGAGGCCTGCCGCTCCGGCGAGGGCAATCCCGGCTACGAGTTGGGCAGCCGGTTCGGAGAAGGCTGGCGCGAGGGCCGCGACAAGATCTGCATCGGCGAGGCGCCTGGCGATTTCGGCCTCTGGGCCGAGCAGCTCATCGCCGAGTCGACCGGCAAGCACGGGAAGGGGCTCGTCCCCGCACCGGGCGAATCTGCGGAGGGAGCCGACCGCCAGGGTGCCACGCCCGAGCTCCCCGATCCCTACGCGCTCGGGGCGGAGTTCTTCCGCTGGGAGTTCGCGATCGCGGTCGCCGGCACGTACCTCGAGATCAACCCGTTCGACCAGCCGGACGTGCAGGCGGCCAAGGACAAGACGAACGAAGTGCTGGCAAGCGGGGAGGAGCCGGAGCTCGAGCCCGAGGGTTCGGTCGAAGAGCTGCTCGCGCAGGCCAAGGAAGGCGACTACTTCTGCATCCAGGCGTTCGTCGAGCCGGGAGCCGACGCCGAGGCGAAGCTCGACCGCGTGATCGCCGACGTGCGCGGACGGAGCAATCTCGTCGTCACGCACGGTTACGGGCCGCGCTACATGCACTCGACCGGCCAGCTCCACAAGGGCGGCCCGAACACCGGCCTCTTTCTGCAGGTGATCGACGACCAGGGCGACGAGTTGCCGATCCCGGGCAAGCCGTTCGGCTTCCGGCGGCTGATCCGCGCGCAGGCGGCGGGGGACCTCAAGACGCTGAAGGAGCGCGGACGGCGCGTCGCACGCGTGAGACTGGAGGATCTCTAGTGCAGCTCGGGATGGTCGGGCTCGGCCGCATGGGCGCGAATATGACCGAGCGCCTGAGCGCGGCCGGCCACGACCTCAAGACCTACGACCCGAACGTCGAGTCTCGCACCGCAGCCTCGCTCGAGGAGCTCGCGCATCAGCTCGAGGCGCCGCGCTCGGTCTGGCTGATGGTGCCGGCCGGAATCGTCGACTCGGTTGTGCGCGAACTGGCGCCGCACCTCGAAAAGGGCGACACCATCATCGACGGCGGGAACTCGTACTACGTCGACGACCTGCGCCGCGGGCGCGAGCTGGCCGAGAAGGGGATCCACTACGTCGACGTCGGGGTGAGCGGCGGCGTCTGGGGCCGCACGCGCGGCTACTGCATGATGGTCGGCGGCGACGACGAGGCGGTCGGCCGCCTCACTCCCGTATTCGAGGCCCTCGCACCCGGCGTCGGCTCCGCCGTGAGAACTCCCGGCCGCGAGGGCGACGCGACACCCGAGGAGCAGGGCTGGCTGCACTGCGGCCCGGTCGGCGCGGGCCACTTCGTGAAGATGGTCCACAACGGCATCGAGTACGGCCTGATGCAGGCGTACGCGGAGGGCCTGAACGTTCTCAAGCACGCGAACATCGGGCTCCACGCGCAGGAGACGGATGCCGAGACGACGCCCCTCCGCGATCCGGATCTCTACAAGTACGAGCTCGACATCGCGGCGATCACCGAGCTCTGGCGTCGCGGATCGGTGATCGCATCGTGGCTGCTGGACCTGACGGCGGAGGCGCTGCACGAATCCCCCGGCCTCGACGAGTACGCCGGGCATGTGAGCGATTCCGGCGAGGGCCGGTGGACGGTGCAGGCAGCCGTCGAAGAAGGCGTGCCCACGCCGGTGCTCGCGGCGTCTCTCTTCAACCGCTTCGCCTCGCGCGGCGAGGCCGACTGGGGCGATCGCGTCCTTTCTGCGATGCGCAAGGGCTTCGGCGGCCACCTCGAGAAGAGCCCGGAGCAGTGACGGCGACCACTCCGAAGCACGAGGAGAATCCGCTCGCCGAGGGCCTCACACTGCGCCGGACGCCCGACCCTTGCGCGCTTGTCATCTTCGGTGCCTCGGGCGATCTGACGCACAAGAAGCTGATGCCGGCGCTCTACGCGCTCGCCGTCCGCCGTCTCCTCCCGCAGCAGTTCGCGATCGTCGGCGTCGCGCGCACCGAGGGAGACGACAAGTCGTTCGCGGAGGACATGGTAGGCGCGGTGAAGCAGCACGCGCGCGATCCGTTCCGGCAGGACGTCTGGGACGAGCTCGCAGCGCAGATCCACTACGTCGCGACCGACTTTGCCGATTCGGGCGGAGAGGACAAGGTTCACGATCTGCTCGGGAAGCTCGACGAGGAGCACGAGCTTGGCGGTAACCGGGTCTTCTATCTCGCGGTACCTCCTCCCGCGTTCCCGACCATCGTCGAGGCGCTCGGCAAGCGCCGCGACGAGCGCGGCTGGACACGGCTCGTCGTCGAAAAGCCGTTCGGCCACGACTTGCCGTCGGCGAAGGAGCTCACGGCGATCCTGCTCGAGTACTTCAAAGAAGAAGAGATCTTCCGGATCGACCACTACCTCGGCAAGGAGACCGTCCAGAACATGCTCGCGCTCCGCTTCGCGAACGGGATCTTCGAGCCGATCTGGAACCGCCAGTTCGTTGACCACGTGCAGATCACCGTGGCCGAATCGATCGGAATCGAGGCGCGTGCGGGTTACTACGAGCACGCGGGCGCGATCCGCGACATCTTTCAGAACCATCTCCTCCAGCTGCTCGCCCTCACGGCAATGGAGCCGCCGATCGACTTCACGTCCGACTCGGTGCACAACGAAAAGGTGAAGGTGCTGCGCGCGCTGCACACGCCCGCGCCGAGATCGGTCGTGCGCGGCCAGTACGGACGCGGCTTCATCGAGGGCGAGGAGGTGGTCGCCTATCGTGAGGAGGCCGGCGTCGCGCCCGACTCGATGACGGAGACGTATGTCGCAGCGAAGCTCTTCGTCGACAACTGGCGCTGGGCCGACACCCCGTTCTACGTCCGGATGGGCAAGCGCATGGCGCGGCACGAGACGACGATCGCGATCCAGTTCAAGGAGGCTCCTCACCCGCCATTCGAGGAGAGCGCGGCGGAAGGCCTGCGGCCGAACGTGCTCGTCGTCAATGTGCAACCGGACGAGGGCGTCTCGCTCGCGATCGGCGCCAAGGTGCCGGGCCAGGGGATGACGATCCGCACCGTCCACATGGACTTCCTCTACGGCGGCACCTTCCGCACCGGAATGCCTGAGGCGTACGAGCGCCTCATCCTCGACACGATGCTCGGCGACCAGACGCTGTTCACGCGGGCGGACGAGGTCAATGAGCAGTGGCTGCTCGTCGATTCGATCGTCGCCGCCTGGCAGCGCGACAAGCCGGCGTTCCCGAACTATCCGTCGGGAACCTGGGGGCCGCCGAGCGCCGACGAGCTTCTGCACCGGGACGGCAGGTCGTGGCGACGTCACTGAAGGAGCTGAGCTGGTTCGGCGAGGACGTCTGCGTCGCCGACGTGGATGCGGCACTTGGACGGCTCCGAACCGAAGCATCGTCCGACCGGCCGAGCATGCGGACGTCCGTGATGACGCATATCGCATGGGTGCCACCCGGCTGGGCCGAGCAGGCTCGGGCAGCACTCAAGGGGATGGCCGAACGGCACCCGTCGCGGACGATCCTCCTTTTCCCGGAGCGTGACGCCGACGACAACCGGATCGACGTGCGTGCGGAGGTCGAGCGGTGGGAGGTGCCGGACACGGATCGCGGCCTCGTTACGGAGGTGGTCGAGCTCACGCTGCGCGGCTCGCGGGCGGAGGCGCCGGCGAGCATCGTCGAGCCCATGTTGATTTCCGACCTGCCGGTGTTCCTGCGCTGGCGCGGGGAGCCGCCGTGGGGATCGCAGGAGCTCGAGCAGCTCGTCGGCATCGCGGACCGGCTGATCGTGGACTCGATCGAGTGGGACGAGGTTCCGGGCCCGTATACGCGGCTGGCCGAGCTCTTTCCCCGCTGCGCGGCCTCCGACATCGCCTGGGCGCGGACGTCGCGGTGGCGCTCGCACCTCGCGACGCTCTGGCCGACGATCGCGGACGTCCGGACTGTTCGCGTGCATGGGACGGCTGCGCAAGCGTGGTTGCTCTGCGGCTGGCTGCGCTCGCGGCTCGGTCGGGACGACATCGCACTCGAGCACGACCCCGCCGATCAGCTGGAGGGCGTGGCGCTCGACCGCGAAGCGGTGCCGTTGCCGCCCGGCGACCCGCCCGCACCAAGCGACGTCCTCTCGGACGAGCTCGAGCGCTTCACTCCGGACCCGGTCTACGAGGCCGCCGTCCTCGCCACGGCCGCTCCGAGGGACTAACGCCGAGATCACCTTGTAACAGACTGTTACTTGCTCTCCTCGTGCGCTCTTGGTGCGGAGACGGCGCCTTTCCGTGACAGTCGTCGGGCGATGCTCGCCGGGTGCTCTCCTTCGCACCGAGGATCCCACGCCGGTTGCTCGATGAGATCGAACGGCAGTCGCAGCGAACGGTCCCGATTGCCGAGATGAACCGTTGTGTCGGTAGAGCCGCTGATCGAATGGGGCTCTACAGGCCGAGTTACGAGCAGGTCCGAGTGCTCGTGCACACCGCTCGACGCCTACGCCGGCAACGCGGGGCACGCGTCTCGACGGTTGCCGTGGACGTAGCCTTTCGGGTCAGGCCGCCTGAAGCGCTCCTCGGTCCGCTCTTCGAACCAGCGCCAGCTCGCCTACGAGACCGAGCGCCACCCAAGTAACAGTCTGTTACAAGGGAGGTTCGGGTCGGTCGGGCCCTGCGAGTCGGAACGCGAGGAGGCGGCCCGCGGCCAGGACTCGCGCGTCTGCTCCCGAAGGCGCGGCGAGCTGCACCGATGCGGGCAGGCCTTCTTCCGCCGAGCCGCATGGGAGCGCGAGCGCCGGCCAGCCCAGCGAGCTGAATGGATATGTGAGGGAAATGCCACCGGCACGGATCTCGAGTTCGTCCACGTCCGCGGGCGGCGCGACGAACGGCACGGTCGGGGCGACGAGCAGGTCGAGCGCGCCGACCGTATCCGCGATCTGCTCGCGGTACTCGGCTCGCTTGCGCTCGGCGGCCGCGACCTCAGCGTCCGTCACTCGGAGAGAGTCCTCGATCTTGCCGCGAACGTTCTCGCCGTACAGCTCCTCGTTCCCCGGAAAGAGGGCACGATGGACGTCCGCCGCCTCGCGCAAGAAGTCCTCCCGATTGGGCGGCGCGAGCGGCAGCTGGATCTCGCGCCGGCGCGGGAAGAGAGCCGCGGTCTCGGCAACTCGCTCGTGGACGAGCGGCTCGGCCTCGTCGAGCCAGACAACCCCGACTTCGAGCTCCTCCAGCGACTCGAGCTCGACCGGCTCGAACCCTGGAGCGAGTGTCCGCATCAGCCCCTCGCAACGTTCCACGGACGACGCCATCGGCCCAACCGTGTCGTAGCTCGGGGCGAGCGGGAAGCAGCCCTCGGCGGAGACGAGCCCGTGGGTCGGCTTGAAGCCGACGCAGCCGCACCACGCCGCCGGGATCCGGATCGACCCGGCGGAGTCGGTGCCGAGCGCAAGCTCGACGTCGCCGGCCGCAATCGCCGCCGCCGAGCCCCCGCTCGAGCCGCCCGCGAGGCGACCGGGCGCAGCCGGATTCGGAACCGTCCCGTAGTGCGGGTTCTGGGACGAGATCCCGTAGGCGAACTCATGGAGGTTCGTCTTTCCCGCGACGGAGTAGCCCGCCGCCTCGAGCAGCAGCACCGCGTCGGCGCTCACGACCGGCACATGGTCCGCGAAGAGCGCCGAGCCGTAGGTCGTCGTCAGGCCTGCCGTGTCGAGCAGGTCCTTGACCGCCACCGGCTCGCCCGCCCCCGCTTCGACCGGGCGCGCCAGCCAGATCCCGTCCACTAGTCGAAGTGGAGGTACAGAAGGGCGATCGCGAAGCAGCCGGCGAAGATGAGGAGGAAAACGCCGAACAGCATCAAGCCGAGGCGGACGTTGCGGCGCGCGAGTTCGGGATTCATCAGCCGATAACCGCGTCCACGGCCAGCGCCGCGAAGAGCAGCGCGAGGTAGAGGAGCGAGTAGTGGAAGAGGAGCATCGCCCGCCGCGGCGTCGTGTCGCGCCTCAACCGCTCGGCGAACCACACGAAGACGGCTCCAAGCGCCAAAGCGCAGACGACATAGACCGGCCCCGCACCGCCCCAGGCCCAGGGCAGGAGCGTGGCCGCAACGAGGCCGAGCGAGTAGACGACGATCTGGCGCGCGGTGGCCCGCTCGCCGCGCACGACCGGCAGCATGGGTACGCGCGCGTTCGCGTAGTTGTCCTTGATCAGCAGCGCCAGCGCCCAGAAGTGCGGCGGCGTCCAGACGAAGACGATCGCGAAGAGGAGCAGCGCCGCGATTCCGACGTGGCCCGTCGCGGCCGCCCACCCCACGAGCGGCGGGACGGCACCGGCGGCGCCGCCGATCACGATGTTCTGCGGCGTCGAGCGCTTGAGCCAACGCGTATAGACGAGGACGTAGAAGAGGTTCCCGACGAGCGCGAGCACCGCCGCCAGCACGTTGACCGCGCTCGCGAGCAGGACGAACGACAGCGCCGAGAGCGCGAGTCCGAACTCGAGCGCCCGGCTTGGCGACACGCGGCCCGACGCAACGGGACGAGAGCGCGTCCGCTCCCCCATCAGCGGATCGATGTCGCGGTCGAGCACGTGGTTCAGGGCTGAAGCACCGCCGCAGGCAAGCGCGAGCCCGCCCATCGCCGCGACCGCCAGACCGGTTCCCGGCCAACCCCGAGCGCCGACGATCATCCCGCAGAAACCCGTGGTGAGCAGGAGCGACATGATCCGCGGCTTTGTGAGCGTCACGTAGTCGCACCACGAGCCCCACGGCACCCGCTCTCCGCGGAAGCTCTCCGCGACGACGACGACGAGCGCGGCGAGCGCGAACGCGGCGAGGCCCGCGTGGGCATGCGGTCCCGGCACCGCCGCCGCTGCGGCAAACAGCGCCGCGGCGGCGAGCGCAGCCGGCACGAGCCGGCGGTGCGCGTACCAGGCCGAGACGACGAGCGCCGCGAGCGGCGGCACAACGAGAGCGGCAAGAAGCCGGTGCGCCGTCCCCAACCCCTCCGCGCCGGAGACGACCGCGAGCAACGTCCCGCCCGCCGCGACGAGCGCGGACAGGCGCAGCCACGGACCCGGCGCGATCTCGGTCCTCATTGCTGCTGCTCCGCGAGCCTCCGCCGCAGGTCGCGCAGCGGCCGTGCGCTCGTCACGTAGGGCACGGTGTCGAAGTTGTGCGCCGGAGGCGGCGAGGTCGTATACCACTCGAGGGTGTCGGCGAGCCAAGGGTCGTTTCCCGCGCGAACGCCTTTCCGCAGCCCGTGCGCGATCCAGACGTTCGCGAGGAAGACGGCGATCGACAGCGCCATCACGCCCGAGCCGATCGACGACATGAGGTTGTATGCCTCCCAGAGGCCGCCGTGGTGGTACGTGTAGATCCGGCGCGGCATACCGAGCAGCCCGAGCATGTGCTGGGGGAGGAAGGTGAGGTTGAAGCCGACGAACATCAGCCAGAAATGCACCTTGCCGAGCCGCTCGTCGAGCATACGCCCGAACATCTTCGGCCACCAGTAGTAGAGGCCCCCGAAGAAGCCGAAGGCCGAGCCACCGAAGAGGACGTAGTGGAAATGGGCGACGACGTAATACGAGTCGTTGACCTGCCAGTCCACCGGGAACGCCGCGAGGAAGATCCCCGACAGGCCGCCCATCGTGAAGAGCGCGATGAAGCCGAGCCCGAACAGCATCGGCGTGTCGAAGATGAGGTTGCCGCGCCAGGTGGTGGCGATCCAGTTGAAGATCTTGATTCCGGTCGGAACCGCGATCACCATCGACGAGATCATGAAGAAGGAGTCGAGCCCCACCGGCATCCCGGTCGTGAACATGTGGTGCGCCCACACGAGCATCGAGAAGAACGCGATGCCGATCGTCGAGAACGCGACCGCCTTGTAGCCGAAGATCGGCTTGCGCGAGAAGACCGGCAGGATCTCCGAGATCATCCCGAAGACCGGCAGCACCATGATGTAGACCTCGGGGTGCCCGAAGAACCAGAACAGGTGCTGGTAGAGCAGGATGCTCCCGTGCGGCGGGATGAAGAAGTGCGCGCCGACCGTGCGGTCGAGCAGAAGCATCGTCACGGCCGCCGAGAGCGCCGGCAGGGCGAGGAGCAGCAGAATCGCGTACGTCTCCATCGCCCAGATGAAGAGCGGCATGCGCATCCACGTCATTCCGGGAGCGCGCATGTTGTGGATCGTGACGATGAAGTTGATCGCTCCCAGCAGCGACGACAGCGAGAGGATGTGGAGGCTGAGGATCCAGTAGTCCTGGCCGTGTCCCGGGCTCGCCCAGGGGAAGTTCTCCGACAGCGTCGGGTACGACCACCAGCCGGCATGCGGCCCGCCGCCCTTCGAGAACCAGCTCAGCCAGAGCACGATCCCGCCGAGAAGGAAGAGCCAGTACGAGAGCGCGTTGAGGCGCGGGAACGCCATGTCGCGTGCTCCGATCATCAGCGGCACGAGGAAGTTCCCGAACCCGGCGAGAATCGGGACGATGACGAGGAAGATCATCGTCGTCCCGTGCATCGTGAGCACCTCGTTGTACGAGTTCTTCGTCAGGAAATGCTCGTTCGGCGTCGCGAGCTGCGAGCGCATGAGGAGCGCGAGGATGCCGCCCGCGACGAACCAGAAGAGCGACGTCGCGATGTACAGGATCCCGATTCGCTTGTGGTCGACGGTGACGAGCCAGCTCGCGACGCGGCCGCTCTTCCAGCCAACCGGATAGACGGCTTCGGACCTAGCCGCCACTCGTCGCTCCCAGCGGCGCGGCCTTGTAGATGTGCTTCTTCACGTAGGCGACGATCGCGTCGATCTGCGCGTTGTTCCACGTAATTCCGACCGGCGGCATCGCGCCGGCACGTGTCGTGTCGATTCCCTGACGAAGGATCCCGAGGAGCGACGACCGCGAGGTGAGGAGCGTGCTGGCGCTGATGTTGGGCCCGTACCCGCCCTGACCGAGATTGCCGTGACACGTCGCGCAGACTCCGCCCCACTCCTGCTGCCCGAGCGTCTGGCGGGCAGTCGTGGAGATGTAGCTCGCGTAGGCCTGCTGAGACTCCGCCTGCACGGTCGCCTCCATCGCGGCGTGGTAGACGCCGCAGAGCTCCGCGCACTGGCCCGAGTAGGTGCCCGATTTCTCCGCGCGGAACCACGTGTGGTTGACCCGGCCCGGGATCGCCTGGAGCTTGCCGCCGAGCGCCGGGATCCACCAGCTGTGGATCACGTCCGGCGAGACGACCTTCAGATCGACGACAGCACCTGCCGGGACGTGCAGCGTCCCGATCGAGCGCGCGCCGTTCGGATAGTCGAACTGCCAGTAGTACTGGTGTCCCTCGACCGTGATGTGGATCGGGTCTGCGGCGGCAGGGGCCGAGTCGATGCTCGGCAGCTCGTAGAAGACGAAGGCGGCGATGACGGCGAGGATC
This sequence comes from Gaiellaceae bacterium, assembly GCA_035248765.1. Lineage (GTDB taxonomy): Bacteria > Actinomycetota > Thermoleophilia > Gaiellales > Gaiellaceae > Palsa-739. The sequence continues at coordinate 25,390 of DATFHC010000176.1, read as the reverse complement.
AGGACGGGAATGGCCGTCCAGATCAGTTCGAGTCGCGTGTGGCCGTGCACCTGCGCGCCCTCGACGGCGCGAGCGCGACCACGACCGCGGTACTTCCAGATGAAGACGACGAGCAGTCCCTCGACGAGCACGAAGATGGCCGACGTGAAGCCGAGTACGAGGTAGTAGGCGTGCTGGATGTGATTCGCGTTCGGCGAGGCGGGGGTGACCGGGGTGAAGCCACCGTTCGCGGCTGCAGCAACGCCCGCCGTCGCAAGCGCGAACAGCACGACAAGCACGAAGGACGGCAGCTTGCGACGCACCCGCTGGGCATTCTATGAAGGTGCCCGAGCGCTCGCGGATCGAACTGCCTGAGCACGTGCCGCCTGCCTTCGAGGTCTACGTGGGCGGCGTCCGCCAGCTGCCCGGACGGGACTTCGAGGTGCACGGACGGTCGCTCGTCTTCCCGCGCCCGATCGCCCAGGAGGGCCGGCTCGGCTTCTGGCGCTGGGCGTCGATGTGGCTCGGCATCGCAGGCACGTATCGCAAGCACGAGACCGTCGACCTCGTCTACACGATGGACGGCCGCCGCGAGGTCGAGACGGGCCTGCAGCCCGAGCCCTACGAGGACTAAGCGGCTACTTCGCTACGGGCTCGAGCCGGTAGCCGACGCCGTAGCGTGTTTGGATGAACGTGTGCGTGGATGCGGGGCGGTCGACCTTCTCGCGCAGGCGTCTGACGAACACGTCCACGGTGCGGTCGCGATGAGACTCTCGGCGCCCCCACAGCTTCTGGAGCAGCTCGTCGCGGGTGACGACGCGGCCACGGTCGAGGGCGAGCTGGTAGAGGAGCCGGAATTCGGTCGGCGTCAGCTCGGCGCTGCGGTCGTCCACATAAGCCTGGACTTCGAGCGGGTCGATCCGCAGCTCCTCGATCTCGATCGGCTCACCGCGTGGCGTTTCCTCGCGGCGAATCGCCCGCCGCGACGCCGCGCGCACGCGCGCCACGAGCTCCTTCATCGAGAACGGCTTTACGAGGTAGTCGTCGGCGCCGATCTCGAGCGCGTGCACGCGGTCGTGCTCGGTGCCGCGCGCGGAGACGACGACGATAGGCGTGCCGATGCCCTCGCTGCGCGCGGTCTCGATCAGCTTCCAGCCGTCGACCCCCGGAAGCATGAGATCGAGGACGCAGACGTCCGGATTCTCGTAGCGGAGCCGCGCCAAGCCCTGCGCCCCGTTGCCGACCGACACCGGATCGAACCCTGCGGCGCCCAGGTGCCGCGCCATTCCCTGAGCGATGACCTCGTCGTCCTCGACGATCAGAACCTTCGGCATGGTTCACTCATTATCGGTCGCGACCGGGTAGGCGAAGGGTAGACGCAGGGTGAAGGAGTGGTGAACGAGGAGCAGGCCAGAGCGCTCGCTGCGAGCTGTGACGAGTCGCTCGTCGTTCTCGACAGCGAGCGGCGCGTCGTTGCAGTGAGCGCAAAGGCGCGCGACGCGATCGGCGACCTCGAAGCCGGACGTCGCCTGGCCGAGGAGGTCGCGGCGGAACATCCGGGCGTCCTCGTGCTTTTCCTCGAGTCGCCGCCGGAGATCTCGGCCTACCAGGAGCTACGCGCCGGCTTCACGGCCGCCGTATCTCACGAGCTGCGAACGCCGCTCGCGCGGCTGCTCGTGCTGCTCGAGACCGCGGCTCTGCCCGGCTCGGACGTCGGAGAGCTGATGGAGCAGGCGCGCCATGAGGTCGAGCAGGCGCGCGAGCTGATCGACGACGTGCTCTTTCTGGGCGAGCTCGAGACCGGTCGCGAAGTCGTCTCGCTCGGTCGCACCCGGGCTCAGCCGATCGTGGAGGAGATCGTGGCCGGATTCGCAGATCGCGCCGACAACGCTCAGGTGACCATCGCTGTGCGGGCCGACGACCGGGTCGAGCTGCCGCTGCGACCGCGGATGCTGCGGGTCGCGCTCGACAACCTGCTCGCGAACGCGATCCGCTACGCAGGGGCGGGCACCACGTGCACGATCGAGGTGTCCGACTCGGATAACGGGCCCGTGCTCGCAGTCTCCGACAACGGCAAGGGCGTGCGTCCCGGCGACCTGCCGAGGCTCTTCGAGCGCTTTTACCGCGGCGACCAGGCGCGCACGAGCCGCGGCACCGGGCTTGGCCTTGCGATCGTCAAGCACGTCGTCACAGCCGCGGGAGGCGAGATCGAAGCAACGAGCGAGCCCGGCCAGGGCCTGGCGATCACGGTCCGCTTCCCCCGGCGCTAGACGCAGGACGGTTCCTGGCTCAGGCGGCCGCTTCTCGGTCGAGAGCTCGAACGAGCTTTTCGACGTGCCGCTCGATCTCGTCTCTGACCGGGCGCACCTGTTCCAACGCGAGCATCTTCGGGTCTGGGAACTCCCAGCTGATCCTGCGGACGCCCGGTGTGACCGGGCAGACCTCCTCGCTGCAGGTCGAGACGGCGATGTCGGCCCAGGCGAGGTCTTCGGCGTCGAGCTTGTGAGGGACGTGGTCGTCTGCGTCGATCCCGATCTCGCGAAGCGCTTCGAGAACCTGCGGGTGCACTGTGCTGCCGGGATCGCTTCCCGCGCTCCTGGCCGTGTGCCGGTCGCCGGCAAGCCGGCGAAACAACCGCTCCGCCATCACCGAGCGACCGGCGTTGCCGACACAGACGAAGAGCACGTGTGTCACGGATCGCGACGCGAATGGCTAACCGAAGCGGCCGGTGACGTAGTCCTCCGTCCGCTTGTCGGACGGCGCTGTGAAGATCTTCTCGGTCGCGTCGTACTCCACCAGCTCTCCCCACCGCTGGCCTTCCTCGCCGCGTGAGATCGAGAAAAACGCGGTCATGTCGGCCACGCGGGCCGCCTGCTGCATGTTGTGGGTCACGATCACGAAGGAGTACTCGCTCTTGAGCTCGTTGAGGAGCAGCTCGATCGCCTGCGTCGCGATCGGGTCAAGCGCCGAGGCTGGCTCGTCCATGAGGACGACATCCGGCTCGACCGCGATGGCGCGCGCGATGCAGAGACGCTGCTGCTGGCCGCCCGAGAGGGAGAGTCCACTGGCCTTGAGGCGGTCCTTCACCTCGTCCCAGAGCGCGGCCTGCGTCAACGCGCGCTCCACCCGCTCGTCGAGAGCGTCCTTCATCCCGAGCACCTTCAGGCCCCAGGCGACGTTGTCGAAGATCGACTTCGGGAACGGGTTCGGCCGCTGAAAAACCATCCCGATCGTCCTTCGCACCGCCACCGGATCCACGTCCTTGGCGGCGATGTCCTGGCCGTGGTAGCGGATCGTTCCCCTCTGGCGGAAGCCCGGGACGAGGTCGTTCATCCGGTTGAGACAGCGAATGAAGGTGCTCTTTCCGCAACCCGACGGGCCGATTACGGCGGTGACGAGGTTCTTGTAGACCTCCATCGAGACGCCCTTGAGCGCCGGCTTGGAGCCGTAGATCGCGGTGAGGTCCTGGATGTCGAAGACCTGCTGAAGGCGCTCGCGCGGCGGCAGCGGCTGACGCTTCGTCTCGACGCGCACGGCGTGCTCGATCGTACTCGACCCGGACACTGAATCTCCCCTCGTTTCGCTCATCAACCGGCACGTGTGATCTTGCGACGACTACGGGTGGCGAGCCAGCGTGCGCTCAGGCTGGCCACGAGGATGAACATGAGGAGCACCAGGGCAGCCGCCCAGGCCCGCGCGTGGTCGGCCGGATTCGGCGACTCCGACAGCTCGAAGATGGCCAGCGGCACCGAGAAGAGCGCGTGGTGCGGATTCCAGCTGACCGCGTTGCCGACGATCGAGGAGCAGAGAAGGAGCGGAGCGGTCTCACCGGTCACCCGCGCGACGGCGAGCACGGTTCCGGTCACGATCCCGCCGATCGTCTGCGGCAGGACGATTCCGAGTGTCGTCCGCCAACGCGGGATGCCAAGTCCGAGCGAAGCCTCGCGTAGCGAGTCCGGCACCAGGGCCAGCACCTCGATGGTTGCTCGCGAGACGAGCGGGAGCATCAGCACCGCGAGCGCGAACGAGCCTGCGAATCCGCTCGGTCCGCGGCCGACGACCAGGAGGCCGTAGATGAAGATGCCGACCACGATCGCCGGGATTCCGTTGAGCACGTCGAGTGCGAGACCGACACCGTTTCGTATCGCCCGCGGAGCGAACTCGTTGACGTAGATCGCCACCAGGATCCCGGCCGGAAGGGCCATCAACGTCGCGAGCCCGACGATCACGAGGCTGCCGACGAACGCGTTGGCGAGGCCCTGCGGCTCGTTTCCGATGGCGAAGCTCACCGGCGTCTTCGTGAGCAGATCCCAGTTGAGCTCGCCCGCACCGCGCTTCGCCACCGACCAGACGACGATGCCGAGGATGGCAACCGCGATGGCGCCCGCGAGCCAGGCCAGGAGCTCCATGCTGCGGTTGACGGCGCGCCGCCTCAACAACCGGTCGTGGGGACGCTGCAGTGTGGTGAGATCGACGGCGCTCACCGAGCCGCCAGTCCCTGACGCCGCGCGACGCGTCGCACGATGATCTGGGCGAACGTGTTCACGACGAGCGAGAAGACGAGCAGGATCAGCGCGAGATAGAAGAGGGACGGAACTTCGAGGCCAGAAGCGTTCGTGAACTCGTTTGCGATCTTCGCGGCGGGCGTGTCGCCCCCGTTGAAGAGGTTCCAGCCGATGTGGTTGTCGACCGAGCCGATGACCTGGGCGACGGCGATCGCCTCGCCGACTGCGCGCCCGAGACCGAGGATCATCGCGGCTGCGATCCCGCCGCGCGCATACGGGAGGATGACGCCGCGTACCATCTCCCAGCGCGTCGTTCCGAGCCCGAGTGCCGCCTCTTTCAGCTCGGTGGGAACGCCGAGGAAGAGCTCGCGAGAGATGCTCGAGACGATCGGCAGGATCATGATCGTGAGGACGACCATCGCGGTGAAGATCCCCGTTCCGGTCGAGCTCGGCGTGCCGAAGAGCGGGATGAAGCCGAACGTCGAGTGCAGCGCGGGCATGACGTGATCGCGCAGCACCGGGCCGAGCACGATGATCCCCCAGAGCCCGATCACCACGCTGGGAATCGCGGCGAGCGTCTCGACGAGCGCCGTGACCGGGGCACGGATCCAGCGCGGCGCCAGCTCACTGAGGAAGAGCGCGATTCCGAGCGCGAGCGGCGTGGCGAGTATCAGGGCGCCGAGAGAGGTGACCGCCGCGCCGAAGAGGAAGACCGCGGCCCCCATCTTGGTGTGGACGGGGTCCCAGCCGATGTGCGTAAGGAAGCCGAGCCCGAAGGCCGAGAGGCCGAGCCGCGAGCCCTCGACGACCTTGTACGCGATCAGACCGAGCAGGACGACGGCGCCCGCCGCAGCCGCGCCGGCGACTCCTTGGAGGAGAACGTCGCCAAGCCGCGCCCGCCGCCCCGCGAGGGGGCGGCGAACGGTCTCGCTGGTCGCGTCGAAGGTGCTCACGAGACGAGGCGATTCCTTCTAGTGAATCGAGGCCAGTGTCTTCTTCGCTGCCGTGACCACCGAGCTCGGCATCGGCGCGAAGACGTAGGCCTGAATCGCCTTCTGCGCGTTGGAGCTCAGGGCGAACTTGATGAACGCCTTGATCTGGGCAGCCTTCGGGCTCGAGGTCGGGACGATCACGTAGGTGAAGGTCGAGATCGGCCACGCGTTCTTGTACTTCTTCGACGCGGGCGGGTTCGTGAGCGAGATCTTGTTGTTGGCAGGGATCTTCGCCCCCTTCACCAGCTGCGCCGCGGCCTCGATCGAGCTGATCTTCGGCAGCACGTAGGAGCCGGCGGCGTTCTTCATCCGCGCCTTCGCGATGTGGTTCTGGATCGCGTAGAAGTCGGAGACGTAGCCGATCGCGCCTGGCGTCGAACTGACGAGCGCGGCGACGCCCGGATTCTTCGACCCGCCCGGGCCTGCCGGCCAGCTGACGGTAGTCGCGCAGCCGACCTTGCTCTTCCACGACTTGTTGACCTTCGAGAGGTAGTTCGTGAAGACGTAGGTGTCTCCCGAGCCGTCACTGCGATGAACCGGAACGATCTTCTTGTCCGGCAGGTTGAGGCCGCTGTTCAGCGCCTTGATGGCCGGGTCGTCCCACTTCGTGATGGTGCCGAGATAGATGTTCGCCAGCACGGTGCCAGTGAGCTTGAGCTGGTGGTCACCGACTCCGGGGATGTTGTAGACGGGGATGGTCGCGGTGAGCGCCCACGGGATCTGAATGCAGCCGTGGCAGCCAGTGCCTTGATCCTTCGTCAACGGCGCGTCGCTTGCGCCGAAGTCCACCGAGCGCGCGGAAATCTGCGAGATCCCGCCGCCCGAGCCGATCGGCGAGTAGTTGATCGTGTCGGCCGAATACATCGAGCCCCACTTCGCGACTGCGGGCGCAACGAGCGAAGACCCGGCGCCGTTCAGGGTTCCGGCCGACCGCTTGCCGGCGGCTCCGGCGCTCGTGACCGCGAGCGCAGCGACGAGACTCACGGCGGCGAGCGCAAGGGCGATGCGAACGAGCTTGCCGTTTCTCGGCATGTCTTTCGTCCTCCTCATCAAGGGTTCGCGGAGCACGCTACGGCGCTTCTTCCGGAGGGTGGGATACGCCGCCGTTGCAACGTGGATACGACGTGGTGAAGAGCTCTGGCGCCGCTTGCGGAGCCAACTAGTACCCTGGCTCGTGATGGCGATCGACGCCGCGCTAGAGCAGATCGAAGCTCAGCTCCAGGAGATGGGGGTGCGCGTCCTCAGCGCCGTACACGGGGCGATTCGGGCGCTCGAGGAGCGCGACCGCGAGCTCGCCGACGAGGTGATCGCCTTCGACGACCAGGTCGACAACCACTTCCTCGGTATCGAGCAATCCATCCAGTCGCTGCTGGCGCTGCAAACCCCGGTCGCGCGGGACCTCCGCCTCTTGCTCGCGATGATCCACATCAACCTCTTGCTCGAGCGAAGCGCCGACGGCTGTGTGACGATCGCGAAGCTGTCGCAGCTCGTCGCCGACGTCGAGCCGGATCCGGCGCTCGTCGAGACCCTGACCGAGATGGGCGAGCGGGCGGAGGAGATGCTGCGCGTGGCGCTCGATTCCTTCAGCCGCCGCGACCTCTCAGGCGCCGAGAGCCTCGTCGAGCTCGACGAGCTGATCGACCGTGCCAACAGGCGCTTCGTCGAGCGTCTCGTCGACGTGATGGCGACGGCCGAGTTTCGCGAGTGGGGATTGCGAATGGTGGTCGTCGCCCGGACGATCGAACGGATCGGCGACCGTGCGGTCGACATCGGCGAGCAAACTGCGTACCTGTTGACCGCCGAGTTCCGAGAGTTCACCGACGCTTCTCACCCGGTCGGGTAGGTCTCACGGACGTTGGACTGGCGCCTCTACAAAGCGGTCTACGACGTCTCCCTCCACCATCACTGGGTGGGAACGCTCTTCTCCGACATCGAGAAAGCGAGCATCCCGGTGATGGTGGTCATCACCGCGGTTCTCTGGTTCCTGAGTCGGCCAGGCGGCGATCGCAAGTGGAAGCTCGCGTGTGGGAGCGGCTTTGCGGCAGCGGCACTCTCGTACGTGGTCGCGTTCGTCATCCACCACGCGTACGACCGGCCCCGTCCGTACGAGTCGCACCACATCAGCCACCCCTGGTCGACTTCTACCGACGCGACCTTCCCGAGCGACCACACCACCGTGTCGTTCGCCATTGCGTTCGCGGTGCTCTCCTTCGACATCGCCGCGGGAGCGATCTTCCTCGTGGTCGCCGCAATCATCGGCGTAGGCCGCCTCTTCATCGGCGCGCACTATCCGAGCGACATAGCCGCAGGAGTCGTCGTCGGACTCGTGGCAGCAGGCGTCGTCGTCCGTCTCCTGCCGCGCTTCGTCTCGTGGGTCGTCGCGTATGTCGAGCGGATCACGGATCCGCTGCTGCGCTCGCTCGGCCGCCGCACGGCGGAGTAGTCAGGTCAGGCGGCCGTTGCGTCCGGCGAGGCCCCGCAACCGCCGGGCCAGCGCCGGCGTCAACGCGCCTCGCTCGAGCTGCCAGGTCCAGTTGCCGTTCGTGACGCCCGGACGGTTCATCCGCGCCTCGTTGCCAAGGCCGAGCACGTCCTGCGCGGGGACGATCGCGAGCCCCGCCCGGGAGGAGTACGCGAGCTCGATCAGGCCCCAGTGCGGCTCTAGCGGATCGAGCCCGGTGGCGGCCTGCCGCCGACGTCCCAGGCTCTCGAACCAGCCGACGGCCGTGGCCGTGTCGTGCGTGCTCGTGTAGGCGACCGAGTTGGCGCGGTGGTTCGCCGGCGCGTGCGGGTTGTGTCGCCCGGTCCGGAACGCCCAGAGCAGGACGATCATCCCCGGCAGGCCGAGCTCGTCCCGCAAGCGGTAGACCGGCGGCGTGATGTGGCCGAGATCCTCTGCGATCAGCGACAGGTGGCCGAGATCCCGCGCGACCGCGTCGAACAGCTCGGCACCGGGGCCGGGGCGCCAGCGCCCGTTCTTCGCCGTGCGGTTCCGTTCGGGAATCGCCCAGTAGGAGACGAAGCCCCGGAAGTGATCCACGCGGCAGACGTCCACGAGCTCGAACGTGCGGCGGAAGCGCTCGCGCCACCAGCGGTAGCCGGTCGCCCGGTGCGCCGGCCAGTCGTAAAGTGGGTTCCCCCACCGCTGTCCCATCGCGTTGAGCGCGTCGGGCGGAGCTCCTGCGACCTCGCCGCGCGCGAAGAGCTCGGGCCAGCCCGCATGATCCGCCCCCTCGTCGGAGACGTAGATCGGTAGGTCGCCGATCAGCCGGATACCGCGGTACGCCGCGTATGCGCGCAGTGCTCCCCACTCCCGTTCGAAGCGCACCTGATCGGCGATCGCCGCCCCACTTGCAAAAGACGCCCAGCTCCCGATCCAGTACGGGTGCCGCGCGACGAAGTCCTCGACCTCGCCGAGTGTGACGCGAGCGTCGGGCCGGGCGAGTAGGTGCGGGGACGCGGCGAAGGCCGACGGCGACCTGTACGGGGAGCGGAACTCGTCCGGCGGCCCGAGCGGTAGCACCTGCCACCACGACTGCCCGGCCGCCGCGAGCCAGTCGACGAACCGGTACGCCTCGCGGTCGAGCTTCCCCGAGGGCAAGGACGTCGGGTGGAGGAGGATGCCTGCCGAGCGCGCGAGGTCCACGTTTTGATCCTGCCTCATCAGTGAGACTTCGCACGTGCCGATGCCGAAGACCCCTCCCGCCCGGATCCAGATCCAGGAGGTCGCGCCTCAGATCGATTGCGGCCGCTACCCGGTCAAGCGCACCCTCGGCGAGCGCGTCGAGGTGACCGCGCGGGTCTTCCGCGACGGACATGAGACGCTCGGCGCGGCGATCCGCCATCGGAGCCCGGGGTCGACCGGGTGGACCGAGACCCCACTCGAGCCGCTCGGCAACGACCTCTGGAGCGGCTTCTTCGAGGTCGACCGGCCGGGTCTCTGGTGCTTTCGGATCGAGGCGTGGGTCGACCGCGTCGCGTCGTTCCAGGAAGAGCTGCGGCGCAAGGTCGCGGCAGGCCAGGCCGGCCTCGCCGGCGAGCTGTCGGAGGGCGCTGTGCTTCTCGGCGTCGACGAGCTGACCGTGGACGAGGCGCTCGCGGCCCCGGCGGGTCAGCGCTCCGAGAAGGCGTGGTCGGCGACGTACGAGATCGACGTCGACCGCGTCCTGGCCCGCTTCGGTTCGTGGTACGAGCTCTTTCCGCGCTCCTGGGGCGGCTTCAAGGGCGTCCGCGCCCTGCTGCCGCGCTTCGCCGAGCTCGGCGTCGACGTCCTGTACCTGCCGCCGATCCACCCGATCGGCCACACGAACCGCAAGGGACGGAACAACTCCGAAACGGCGAAGCCCGGCGACGTCGGCAGCCCGTGGGCGATCGGCTCGGAGAAGGGCGGACACGACGCGATCGAGCCTTCGCTGGGAACCGAGAAGCAATTCCGCAAGCTCGTCAGCGACGCGAAGGAGCTCGGGATCGAGATCGCGCTCGACTTCGCGATCCAGTGCTCACCCGACCACCCCTGGCTGAAGCAACACCCCGAGTGGTTCTTTCGCCGGCCGGACGGGACGCTGAAGTACGCCGAGAACCCGCCGAAGCGCTACCAGGACATCTACAACGTCGACTTCGGGAGCGAGGACTGGCGCGGCCTCTGGCAGGCCCTCCTCGATGTCGTCCGCCACTGGGTCGACTGCGGCGTCACGGTCTTCCGCGTCGACAATCCGCACACGAAGCCCGTGCCCTTCTGGGAGTGGCTGATCCGCGAGGTGCGGCAGGAGAACCCGGACGTGATCTTCTTTTCCGAAGCGTTCACGCGGCCCGCGCCGATGACCACGCTCGCCAAGGCCGGCTTCGCGGAGAGCTACACGTACTTCACGTGGAAGAACACGCGCTGGGAGCTGCTCGAGTTCCTAGGCCAGCTCCACGAATGGCGCGACTTCTACCGGCCGAACTGCTTCGCGAACACGCCTGACATCCTCCACGAGTACCTCCAGCACGGGGGCCGACCGGCCTTCGAGGCGCGTCTCGTGCTCGCGGCGACGCTCTCGCCCGCGTACGGCATCTACTCGGGCTTCGAGAACTGCGAGAACAAGCCCGTGCGACCCGGATCCGAGGAGTACCTCGACTCGGAGAAGTACGAAGTGAAGGAGCGGACCCTCGACGGACCGCTCCTGCCGCTGCTCGCCAAGCTGAACGCGGCGCGCCGCGAGAACCCGGCGCTCCAGTGGCTCGACCCGCTGACGATCCTCGAGACCGAGAACGAGCAGCTCTTCGCCTTCCTCAAGCGGCGCGGCGAGTCGAGCGTGGTGACGATCGTCAACCTCGACCCGCGCGCGACTCAGGTCGGCGTCTGCGTCGTGCCGGTCTCGACTGGGCTCCCGCCGGCGTATCCGGTGCGCGACCTCCTCTCGGACGAGACCTGGACGTGGCGGATCGGCCGCAACTACGTCAAGCTCGCCCCCGGCCAGAGCCACCTGCTAAGGATCGGCGGCTGATGAGCGAGCAATGGTTCGAGCGCGATCCGCTCTGGTTCAAGCGGGCGGTCTTCTACGAGATCCACATTCGTGGCTTCTTCGACGGCAACGACGACGGCTCCGGTGACTTTCGCGGGCTGATCGACAAGCTCGACTACCTCGAGTGGCTCGGCGTCGACTGCCTGTGGCTGCTCCCGATGTACGAGTCGCCGCTGCGCGACGGCGGCTATGACATCTCGAACTTCTTCGCGCTCCACCCCGACTACGGGACGGTCGAGGACTTCCGCGAGTTCGTCGAGCAGGCGCATCAGCGCGGCATGCGCGTGATCGCAGACCTCGTGATGAACCACACCTCGGCCGACCATCCGTGGTTCCAGGAGTCGCGGACGGAGCCGGCGGGCCCGAAGAGCGACTGGTACGTCTGGTCGGAGTCGGACGAGCGCTATCCCGAGGCCCGGGTCATCTTCATCGACAGCGAGCCGTCGAACTGGACACTCGACCAGCTACGCGGCGAGTACTACTGGCACCGCTTCTTCCACCACCAGCCGGATCTCAACTTCGACAACCCGGAGGTGCAAGAGGCGATGCTCGAGGTGCTGCGCTTCTGGCTCGACCTCGGCATCGACGGCTTCCGGCTCGACGCGGTGCCGTACCTCTTCGAGCGGGAGGGGACGAACGGCGAGAACCTCCCCGAGACGCACGCTTACCTGAAGCGCGTCCGCGCGGAGGTCGACGCGCGCTACCCGGACCGGCTGCTGCTGGCCGAGGCGAACCAGTGGCCGGAGGATGTCGTCGACTACTTCGGCGACGGCGACGAGTGCCAGATGTGCTTCCACTTCCCGGTCATGCCGCGGATGTTCATGGCGCTGCGACGGGAGGACTCGACGCCGATCTACGAGATCCTCGGCCGCACTCCGCACATTCCCGACAACTGCCAGTGGGGCCTCTTCCTCCGCAACCACGACGAGCTGACGCTCGAGATGGTCACGGACGAGGAGCGGGACTACATGTATGCGGAGTACGCGAAAGACCCGCGGATGAAGCTCAATCTCGGCATCCGACGGCGCCTCGCGCCGCTCCTCGACGCGGGTCGCGACGAGGCGGAGCTCCTGCACGCGATCCTCTTCTCGCTGCCGGGTTCACCGGTTCTGTATTACGGGGACGAGATCGGAATGGGCGACAACGTCTACCTCGGCGACCGGGACGGCGTGCGCACCCCGATGCAGTGGTCGGGCGACCGCAACGCCGGATTCTCGCGCGCCGACTGGGCTCAGCTGTACCTCCAGCCGTTGATGGATCCCGTCTACGGCTTCCAGGCGATCAACGTCGAGGCGCAGCTCCGCACACCGAACTCGCTCCTGCGCTGGATGCAGCGATTCATCGCGCTCCGCAAGGAGCATCCGGTCTTCGGGCTCGGCACCTACAAGGCGCTGCCCGGCGACAACATGCGGATCTTCTCCCACATCCGGACGTGGGAGGACGACATCGTCCTCTGCGTCCACAACCTCGCGCGCTCGGCCCAGGCCGTGCAGCTCGACCTCTCGGAGTACGCGGGTATGGTCCCTGTGGAGATGCTGGGCCGGACGGCCTTCCCGCCGATCGGGGAGCTGCCGTACCTCTTGACGCTCGCGCCGCGCGGGTTCTTCTGGTTCCAGCTTCGCCAGGGGGAGCAGGAGGAATGACCGTCGACGAGAACGCGCTGATCGAGCACGTCACCGCGCAGCGGTGGTACGGGGCGAAGTCGCGGACCGTCTCGCACGCCGAGGTGCTCGACACGGTCACGATCCGGCAGGCCGAGCCGCAGCTGACTCTCGCCCTCGTCGAGATGCGCTACGACACGGGTGCGCACGACATCTACCAGCTCCTCTTCTCCGGCAACCTCGAGGCTGACCCGGCCGACGTGCTCGCGGAGGACGCGGGGAGCGCGCGCGAGATCGTCAGCGCGATGCGGACCGGCCTCACGCTGCAGGGCTCGGAGGGTGTCGTCGAGTTCAGCCCGGCCGAGGACTTCTCGGCGCTCGGCCGCGAGCTCGGGGCCGCGAAGCTCGTCTCCTCGGAGCAGTCGAACAGCTCGATCATCTTCGACGAGGCGCTGATCCTGAAGGTCTTCCGCCACCTCGAGCCCGGCATCAACCCGGAGCTCGAGATGCTTCGCTTCCTCACGGAGCGGGGCTTCCGCAACATCCCGGCGCTCGGCGGCTGGTACACGTACTCGGGCGGGCCGTTGACGGCGACGCTCGGTCTGCTGCAGGAGTACGTCGCGGGTGCGGCCGGTGGCTGGGAGCTCGCGCTCGACGAGATCACCGATGCGCCGGAGCGGTTCCTCGACCGGCTCGGGCGGCTCGGCGAGGTGACCGCGCAGATGCATACCGCGCTCGGCGCCGATCCGAGCGATCCGGCCTTCGCGCCGGAGGAGCCGAGCGTCGAGTCGCTCGGCCTCTTGACGGCGACGGTGGACGAGGAGATCGCGCGGGTCTTCCTCGCGCTGCCGGACGACGACGAGCGTCTGGGGCCGATTCTCGGGCGCGGCGAGGAGGTGCGCGAGCAGTTGCGCCTGCTCACCCATGCCGGATCGGCCGGCCGCGTGATTCGCACGCACGGCGACTACCACCTCGGGCAAACGTTCATAAGCAACAACGATTGGGTGATCCTCGACTTCGAGGGCGAGCCCGCGCGGACGCTCGTCGAGCGCCGCCGCAAGCGCTCCCCTCTCCGCGACGTCGCCGGCATGCTCCGCTCCTTCGCCTACGCGGCGACGGCGGCCGAGCTGACGCGCGACGCCGAGATCCCGGAGAGCTGGGAGGAGCGGGCCCGCGAGCGGTTCCTGGAGAGCTACCTCGACACCGTCGACGCGACCTTGCTGCCGCCCGGCGACGCCGCGGTCGATCGCCTGCTCTCCGTGTTCGAGCTCGAGAAGGCCGTCTACGAGCTGCGCTACGAGCTCGACAACCGGCCCGACTGGGTTGGAATCCCGGTCGCGGGTATCGAGCGCCTCATGAATGCGGCTGCGGAAGCGCTATGACCGTCGATCTCGGCCCGAATCCGCACGGAATCCTCGGCGCGCACGCAGCGGAGGACGGCGTCGTCGTCCGCACGCTGCGGCCGGAAGCGCGGGCGGTGCGGGTTCAACCCGCCGGCGTCGAGGCCGAGCTCATGCACCCGGCCGGCCTGTGGGAAGCGATGCTGCCGAAGGCGCGCCTGCCGCTCGACTACGAGCTCGAGATCGAGTACGCGGACGGCAACACGTTCACCGTGCGCGACCCGTACTCGTTCCTCCCTACCCTCGGCCAGCTCGACCTCCATCTCGCGATGGAAGGGCGCCACGAGCACATCTACGAGCGGCTCGGCGCGCACGTGCGCGAGCTCGACGGCGTCGTGGGCACCGCCTTCGCAGTGTGGGCGCCGAACGCGCACTCGGTCGCGGTGGTGGGCGACTTCAACTCGTGGGACGGGCGCCTCCACCCCATGCGGTCGCTCGGCGCGTCCGGGATCTGGGAGCTGTTCGTTCCCGGCGTCGACGAGGGGACGAAATACAAGTTCGAGATCAGGACGCAGAACGGCCGGCTCCGCCTGAAGAGCGACCCGGTCGCGTTCCACACCGAGGTGCCGCCGGCGAACGCGTCTGTCGTCTGGGAGGCGAAGCACGTCTGGCGCGACGACGAGTGGCTCGAGCGCCGCGCGACCTCTGATCCGCTGCGCAGCCCCGTCTCGATCTACGAGGTTCACCTCGGATCGTGGCGGCGCAATCCGGCTGAGGACAACCGTCCGCTCACGTACGCAGAGCTCGGCGACGAGCTCGCGGACTACGTCTCGGACCTCGGCTTCACGCACGTCGAGCTGCTGCCGGTGATGGAGCACCCCTTCTCCGGCTCCTGGGGCTACCAGGTGACCGGCTACTACGCGCCGACGTCCCGCTTCGGCACTCCCGACGACTTCCGCGCCTTCGTCGACCGCCTCCACCAGCGCGGCATCGGCGTGATCCTCGACTGGGTCCCGGCCCACTTCCCGCGCGACGACTGGGCGCTCGCCACTTTCGACGGGACGCACCTCTACGAGCATGCCGACCCGCGCCGCGGTTCGCATCCCGACTGGGGCACGCTCGTCTTCAACCTCGGGCGCACCGAGGTGCGGAACTTCCTACTCGCGAACGCGCTCTACTGGCTGCGCGAGCACCACGCCGACGGGATCCGCGTCGACGCCGTCGCCTCGATGCTCTACCTCGACTACTCGCGGAAGGCCGGCGAGTGGGTGCCGAACATGTTCGGCGGCAACGAGGACCTCGACTCGGTCTCCTTCCTCAAGGAGATGAACGAGGTTCTCTACGGGCGCGAGCCGGGCGTGATCTCGGCCGCCGAGGAGTCGACCGCCTGGCCCGGTGTCTCACGCCCGACGTACCTCGGCGGGCTCGGCTTCGGCTTCAAATGGAACATGGGCTGGATGCACGACACGCTTCTCTACTTCCAGAAGGATCCCGTCTACCGCCGCTTCCACCACCACACGCTGACGTTTTCGCTCATGTATGCGTTCAGCGAGAACTTCGTCCTGCCGCTCTCGCACGACGAGGTTGTCCACGGCAAGCGGTCACTGCTCGACAAGATGCCCGGCGACCGGTGGCAGAAGTTCGCGAACCTCCGCGGGCTCTACGCCTACATGTGGGCCCACCCCGGCAAGAAGCTCCTCTTCATGGGCGGTGAGCTCGGGGAGTGGGAGGAGTGGAACGCCGAGGGATCGCTCCACTGGAACCTGCTCGAGTACGCCGAGCACGAGGGGATCCAGGCCCTCGTCCGCGACCTCAACCGGGCCTATCGGGCGACGCCCGCGCTGTGGCAGCTCGACTTCGACCCGGCCGGCTTCCGCTGGCTCGAGGCGAATGACGCGGCGAACAACGTGCTCGCGTTCGCGCGCCTCGGCGAAGGCGACTCGCCACCGCTCGTCTGCGTTCTCAACCTGTCACCGGTTCCGCGCTACGACTACCGCGTCGGCATGCCTCAGTGCTGCCGCTGGCGGGAGGTGCTCAACACCGATGCGGACTTCTACGGCGGCAGCGGCGTCGGGAACCTCGGCGGTGTCGAGGCCGAGGCCGTGCCGTGGCACGAGCAGCCGTTCTCCGCGACGCTGACGCTGCCTCCGCTCGGCGCGGTCTGGCTGGTTCCGGAGTAGTCGGAGTGCTTCGGCTGGGAGCCGTGCCGTGCGACGACGGCACGGTGGAGGTGTGCGTCTGGGCGCCGGGTGCTCGCTCGGTAGCGGTGCGCTCGAACGAGGAGGTCGAGCTGGAGCCGGAAGACGAGTTCTGGGTCGGCCGGTTTGCGGGCGACGACTACGTCGTCGTCGTCGACGGCACAGCGTGGCCCGACCCATGCTCGCGCTGGCAGCCGCAGGGCGTCGGCGGCCCGTCGCGCGTCCTCGACACGAGCGCCTTCGACTGGAACGACGACGACTGGGACGGGGTCGCGCTCGACGACCTCGTGCTCTACGAGCTCCACGTCGGCACGTTCAGCGAAGGCGGAACCTTCGACGGCGTGAGCCCACGCCTGCGCGGGCTGCGCGAGCTCGGGGTCACGGCGGTCGAGCTGATGCCCCTCGCAACCTTCCCCGGTTCCCGCGGCTGGGGCTACGACGGTCTCTACACCTATGCCGCGCATCCCGCGTACGGCGGTCCGGCCGGCCTCGCGCGCCTCGTCGACGCGGCACACGCGGAAGGGCTCGGGGTGATCCTCGACGTCGTCTACAACCATGTCGGCCCGGGCGACGAGGCACTCCGCGCGTTCGGGCCGTACTTCACCGACCGGCACGAGACGTTCTGGGGCGACGCGCTCGACTACTCGCAGCGCGGCGTGCGCGAGTGGGCGATCCAGAACGCCGAGCAGTGGGTGCGCGACTTCCACGTCGACGGGCTGCGCCTGGACGCGGTGCACGCGATCTTCGACGACTCGCCCCTCCACGTCTGCGCCGAGCTGAAGCAGCGAGTCGGGGATGCGCTCGTGATCTCCGAGATGGCGGTCGACGACTGGCGGCCCGTGGACGAGTGGGGACACGACGCGCAGTGGGTCGATCGCTCGCACCACGAGCTGCACGTCCTCCTCACGGGCGAGCACGACGGCTACTACGCCGGCTACGGGTCGCTCGCCTCGCTAGCGGACGACCTGGCGGGCCGCGGCCACGATCCTCGCCGGAGCGTGGTCTGCGCCCAGAATCACGACCAGGTCGGCAACCGGGCGCTCGGAGACCGCCTGCCGGAGGACGCGCTCCGCGTCGCCGCCGCGGTCACGCTCTTCTCTCCGTGCACGCCGCTCCTCTTCATGGGCGAGGAGCGATTCGAGACGGCGCCGTTCCAGTTCTTCACGGACCACATCGACCCGGAGATCGCGGAGGCGACCCGTGAGGGACGGAAGCGCGAGTTCGCGGACTTCGCCGCCTTCACCGGCGAGGAGCTGCCCGATCCGCAGGCGGTCGAGACCTTCCTCCGCTCGAAGGTCGAGCCGGGGGAGCCGGACGTGCTCTATCGGGAGCTGCTTGCACTCCGCCGCGAGCTGCCGCGCGAGCTCGAGACCGAGGTGGACGAGGAGGCGCAGATCCTGCGCCTGCGGCGCGGCGACGTGACGCTCGTCGCCGACTTCCGCAACCGCCGCGTGGAATTCTCCCGCTGATGGAGGTCTGGCCGGGACGGCCGTTCCCGCTCGGTGCGACGTGGGACGGCGGGGGAACGAACTTCGCGCTCTTCTCCGAGCACGCCGAGCGCGTGGAGCTCTGCCTGTTCGACGGCGACGGCGAGACGCGCTTCGACCTGAGCGACGTCACGGCCCACAACTGGCACTGCTACCTCCCGGGCGTCGGGCCGGGTCAGCGCTACGGCTACCGCGTGCACGGCCCGTACGACCCGGCCGCCGGCCACCGCTTCAACCCGAACAAGCTCCTGATCGACCCGTACGCGAAGGCGATCGAGGGGCCGGTGCAGTGGGAGCGAGCGAACGTCCTGCCGTACGTCCCCGGGCCGCTCGAGGACGCCGATCTCGAGCCCGATGACGAGGACGATGCTGAAGCGATTCCGAAGTGCGTCGTGGTCGATCCGGGGTTCGACTGGGAGGGCGACGAGCCGCCGCAGACCGCCTGGAATGACACCGTCATCTACGAGGTCCACACGAAGGGCTTCACGCAGCGGCATCCGGAGATCCGCGACGACCTCCGCGGAACGTACGCCGCGCTCGCCTCCGAGCCCGCGCTCGCGTACCTCCGCGAGCTCGGCGTGACGGCGGTCGAGCTGCTCCCCATCCACCACATCGCCGACGAGGGCTTCCTGCACGACCGCGGCCTGACGAACTACTGGGGCTACTCCTCGATCGGCTATCTCGCGCCGCACGCGTCCTACTCAGCCACCGGCTCCGACGGCGAGCAGGTGCGCGAGTTCAAGGGGATGGTCAAGGCGCTGCACGGCGCCGGCATCGAGGTGATCCTCGACGTCGTCTACAACCACACGGCCGAGGGGAACCACCTCGGGCCGATGCTCTCCTTCCGCGGGCTCGACAACCGGAGCTACTACCGCCTGATGCCCGACGACCTGCGCTTCTACATGGACTTCACGGGGACGGGCAACTCGCTCAACCCCATCCACCCGTCGGTGCTGCGGCTGATCATGGACTCGCTCCGCTACTGGGTGCTCGAGTGCCGCGTCGACGGCTTCCGCTTCGACCTCGCGTCGGCGCTCGCGCGCGAGTTCTACGACGTCGACCGGCTCTCGGCGTTCTTCGACACGATCCACCAGGACCCGGTGCTGTCGCAGGTGAAGCTGATCGCCGAGCCCTGGGACGTCGGGCCGGGCGGCTACCAGGTCGGCAACTTCCCCGTCCTCTGGGCCGAGTGGAACGGGAAGTACCGCGACTCCGTGCGCGACTTTTGGCGCGGGCAGGGCGGCGTGGGCGAGTTCGCGCAGCGCTTCACCGGGTCCGCGGATCTGTACGACGAGAACGGCCGCGACCCATTCGCGTCGATCAACTTCGTCACCGCGCACGACGGCTTCACGCTGAACGACCTCGTCTCGTACAACGACAAGCACAACGAGGCGAACCTCGAGGACAACCGCGACGGGACAGACGACAACCGCTCGTGGAACCTGGGCGCCGAGGGCCCGACCGACGACCCTGCGGTGCTGGCGCTGCGGGCGCGGCAGCAGCGGAACTTCCTCACGACGCTGCTTCTCTCGCAGGGCGTGCCGATGCTGCTCGGCGGCGACGAGCTCGGTCGCACGCAGGGCGGCAACAACAACGCGTGGTGCCAGGACAACGAGATCTCCTGGTTCGACTGGGCTTCGGCCGACGGCGAGCTGATCGAGTTCGTGCGCCGCCTGATCGCACTGCGCCGCGAGCATCCCGTGTTCCGGAGAACGTCGTTCCTGACCGGGAACGCCGGGGAAAGTGGGCTGCCGGATGCGTGGTGGTTCCGCCCCGACGGGCGGCGCATGACGCAGCGCGACTGGACGAACCCGGAGACGCGGACACTCGGCGTGTTCCTCAACGGCCGGGAGATCCGCGAGCGGACCCCACACGGGGAGGCGATCTTCGGGGAATCGTTCCTGCTCGTGTTCAACGTCCATTCGGAGCCGGTCGTCTTCACGCTCCCGGCGCGGCGCTTCGGCGCACGCTGGGACGTCGAGCTCGCCACGGGCGAGGCGCCGTACGGCCCCCTCGGCGCGCGGGCGCTCGTCGCCGTGCAGGAGCACTCGTTGTTGCTGCTGCGGCGAGTCTGAACGCGCTGGGCGGGTAAGCACGGCATCCGTGGCCGATTTCCGCTGCACGTACCGCCTCCAGCTCACGCACGAGCTCGGCTTTCGCCGGGCCCGTGAGGTCGTGGTCCCGTACGCCGCCGAGCTGGGGGTCTCCCACCTCTATCTCTCTCCCGTTCTGCAGGCGCGGCGCGACTCGACGCACGGCTACGACGTCGTCGATCCGACGCGGGTCTCTGCCGAGCTCGGCGGCGAGGAGGAGCTGCGCGCCCTCTGCGAGGCGGCCCACGCAGCCGGTCTCGGCACGATCCTCGACGTCGTTCCAAACCACATGGCGACCTCGGAGGACGAGAACCGCTTCTGGCGCGATCCGGAGCTGCGCGTGAGATTCTTCGACTGGGACCGCGAGACCGGCTGGTACCGCCGCTTCTTCGACATCGGCGAGCTCGCCGGCGTGCGAGTCGAGGACCCCGAGATCTTCGGCGAGACACACGCGAAGACCCTCGAGCTCGTGCGCGACGGACTCGTCGACGGGCTACGCATCGACCATCCCGACGGGCTCGCGAATCCGCGCGAGTACCTCGATCGCCTGCGCGAGCGAGGGGCCGAGCGCATCTGGGTGGAGAAGATCCTCGAGCCGGGCGAGCGGCTGCGCCCCGACTGGCCGATCGAGGGGACGACGGGATACGAGTTCGCGAACGACGTGACCGCGCTCTTCGTCGATCCCGCGGGAGAAGAGCCGATGACCGAGCTCTACGCGGAGCTGACGGGCGAGGGGCGAAGCTTCGCGGAGGTCGCATACGAGGCGAAGCTCGAGGTGGCGGAGACGACCTTTGCGCAGGAGTTCGAGCGGCTCCGCGCCCTTCATCCGCACGACAAGCTCGAGCAGGCTGCGGCCGCATTGCGCGTCTACCGGACGTACGTCGAGCGCGACCGGGTCGGCGACGAGGACCGCAACGCGTGCGCGGTACTGCCCGAGGATCTGCGCCGTGTGATCCTCGGCTTCGAGGAACCGGAGTTCGTCACACGCTGGCAGCAGACCACCGGCGCCGTGATGGCAAAGGGCGTCGAGGACACGGCGTTCTACCGCTGGTTCCGCCTCACCGCGCTGAACGAGGTCGGCGGCAATCCCGACCGTTTCTCGCTCTCGCCGGAGGAGTTCCACCGTGCCGCACTCGAGCGGCTCGAGCACCACCCGCACACGCTGCTCGCCTCCCAGACGCACGACACGAAACGTGCCGGCGACGTGCGCGCGCGCATCGGCGCGCTCTCAGGCCTACACGACGAATGGGCCGAGCAGGTTCGCCGCTGGCGCGCCATCACAGGCGGGATGGACGATCCGAACGAGGAGTACCTCGTCTGGCAGACGCTGGTCGGCGCGTGGCCGATCGTCCCCTCACGCCTCGAGCTCTATCTCCAGAAGGCGCTGCGCGAGGGAAAGCGCACGACGAGCTGGCTCGACCCGGACGAGGCGCACGAGCTCCGTGTGCAGCAGTTCGTGCGGAACCTCTATTCGAATCACGAGTTCCTCGACGAGTTCGAGCCGTTCGCGGCGCTCGTGGCCAGAGCCGGAGAGCATGCGTCGCTCGGGGCGCTACTCCTTCGACTGACGAGCCCGGGAGTGCCCGACCTCTACCAGGGCGACGCGCTCCTGTCGCTCAACCTCGTCGACCCGGACAACCGCCGTCCCGTCGACTGGCCCGCGCACATTTCCGTGCTGCGGGAGCGGACGCCCACCCGGCGGACAATGAAGGCCCACCTCATCCGGCGCGTCCTGCGTCTCCGCGCGGAACGGCCCGAGGCGTTCGCCGGCAACTACGAGCCGCTCGACCTCGGGCCCGACCGCATCGGATTCGTGCGCGGCGGGGCGGTTCGCGTCGTCGTACCGCTCCGGGCGGGCGATCGTGCGGACGCCGGCCTCGAACGCGATCTGCTCCCGGAGTACGACCAGGTGCTGAGCGTCGTCGGCTGAGCTGCCTCACTGCGAATCGAACCCGCACAGTCCGGCGCCTTCACCGCAGGGGATCCGGGAAGACGCCGGACCGAGCTGGCCACGGCCGACCGAAGCGGCCGGACCGGGAGGGGTTCGATGCATCGCCAATCGAACCACTCCAGGATGAAAAAAAGCTAAGAGACCGCCGAGCGAGCGGCTCCGTTGAGGCTGAGCAGTACGATCGCGCCGCCTCCGTCCGCATTCTTGGCCTCGACCGTCCCGCCGTGCGCCTCCGCCACCTCGCGGACGATGGCCAGTCCGAGCCCTGCGCCGGGCATCGCCCGGGCCGCGGCCGAGCGGTAGAAGCGATCGAACACGAGCGGCCGGTCCTCGTCGGCGAATCCGGGCCCGTGATCGCGCACGCGCAGCTCACCTCCGGCGAGCGAGACCTCGACAGAGCCGCCTTCGCCGGTCCACTTGCCCGCGTTCTCGAGCAGGTTCCAGACGGCGCGCTCCATGCGATCGCGATAGCCGTCGACGATCGTCGGCTCGAGCCCGTTGGTCTCCCACTGGACCGCGGGGAATCGGGTGCGGGCGCGTTCGACGCCAGCCTCGACGAGCTCGTCGAGCTGGAACTCCTCCTTTGCAACCTGGGCGCCACCACGCGCCAGTTCGAGGAGGCCGGCGATCAGCGCGCGCATCTCCTGCGACTCGCGGTGCAGGTCGTCGAGCAGCCTCCGGCGCTGCTCCGGGTCGAGCTTGATGTCTCCGCGCAGGACGTCGATGTTGGTCTGGAGGCTGGTCAGCGGCGTGCGCAGTTCGTGGGAGGCGTCCGCCACGAACCGTCGCTGCGTCTCGAGGGACTCCTCGAGCGAGGCGAGCATCGTGTTGAAGGAGGCTCCGAGGCGCGCGAGCTCATCCCTCCCTCCCTCCGGGACGCGCTCGCTCGGCTCTCCGGTCTCTGCGATCCGCTCGGCGGCCGCAGTCAGCCGGCGCACAGGAGCCAACGTGGTCCCTGCGACGAGTGCGGCAATCGCCGCAGCAACCGCAATCCCACCGAAGGAGACGAGGATCAGGACGAGCCGCAACCGATCGAGATCGCGCTCAATGAAGCTGATGTCGCGTGCGACGACGACTGCTCCCCCGCCCGAGACGGGCAGGACAGCCTCACGCATCCGCAGAGTCAGGGCCCGCCCCGTGACGAAGTTGTGGCCCGTCACGGTGATGTCGCGGTAGAAGCGCCGACGCTTCCCCACGGCGACCTCCTTGATCTTCGAGTCGATCGTGAGATTCGCGCTGTCGGCCGTGGCCACGCCGTTCGGGAAGATCTTCGCCACGTAGTCCTGCTGATACGGGTTGAAGCCGTTGATCTGCGCATCCGGGTTCTTCGCGTGCTCCGTGAGCTGGGAATCCACCTGCGAGTAGAGCTGGTGTCGCATGAGGAAGTAGGTCGCCGTGGAAGCGAGCGCCACCACGACGGCGACGACACCGGCCGCCACGAGCGTCAGGCGGGCGCGAAGTGTCACGGCTCGCGCAGCACGTAGCCCGTGCCACGGACGGTGTGGATCAGCCGCTCCTCGTCCTCCGCCTCGGTCTTCCGCCGCAGATAGCCGACGTAGACGTCGAGCGCGTTGGAGGAGTGGCTGAAGTCGTAGCCCCAGACCCGCTCGTAGATGAGGGAGCGTGGCAGCACCTGGCGCGGGTTGCGCATGAACAGCTCGAGCAGGTGGGCCTCCGTCGTGGTCAGCTCGAAGCGGCGGCCGCCGCGCCGCGCATCCATCGAGCCGAGATCCAGCGTCAGGTCGGCGAAGCGGAGCAGCGCACCCGGCTCCTCCGGCTTCGAGCGCCGCAGCAGAGCTCGGAGGCGAGCGAGCAGCTCCTCCAGGTCGTACGGCTTCGGCAGGTAGTCGTCGGCGCCTGCGTCGAGACCTTCGACCCGGTCGCCGACCGCGTCGCGGGCGGTGAGCAGCAAGATCGGGACGCGGTTCCCTTGCCGCCGCAGGCGCCGCGTTACGTCGAGGCCGTCGAGCCCCGGCATCATTACGTCGAGGACGAGCGCGTCCGGCGTGCGCATGTCGACGGCGGAGAGAGCCGTGTCTCCGTCTGACGCGAGGGCGACCTCGTAGCCGTGCAGCTGCAGCGCGCGCTCGAGCGCCTCGCGCACCGCCCGGTCGTCGTCTGCCACGAGCACGAGCATTTCGTCTCTAAGTTTGCCGCCGGAAGTGAGAGACCGCTAAGCCGCGGGCAAATCCACGACGAAAGCGGCGCCCGCGCCGGGCTGGGAGCGGACCGTGAGCGAGCCGCCCATCCGCGTGACGAGCTCGCGCGAGATGAAGAGCCCGAGCCCGCTGCCGCCGACCCCACGCGTGAGTGCCGGATCGAGGCGGTAGAACTTCTCGAAGACCCGCTCCTGCTCGCCCGCCGGGATGCCGAGGCCCTGGTCGCGCACGGTCAGGCGAACCCGGCCGGCGCCTCCCGCAAGCTCGACCGTCACCTCCCCGCCGTCCGGCGAGTACTTGATCGCGTTGTCGAGCAGGTTGACGAGCACCTGGCGGAGCTTGTCCTCGTCCGCGAGCGCGACCGTGCGCTCGCCGTTCTGCTCCAGTCGCAGCTCGATGTCCTCGGGTGCGCGCACGCGCGTCGAGACGAGCACGCTCTCGACGAGCGGCACCAGCTCGGTCGCAGTAGTGGCGACGTCGACACGGCCGCCCTCGAGCTGGCCGGCGAGGAGGATCTGGGAGACGATCGCCGTCAGCCGCTCGGTCTCGCTCACGATGATCTCGAGGAACGCTTCCTGTTGCTCGGCCGGAAGCTCGATGTCGGTTCGGCGCAGGGTTCGTGCCGCGCCGTACACCGCCGCGAGCGGCGTGCGGAGCTCGTGCGAGGCGGTCGCGACGAAATCGCTTCGCGCGCGCTCGAACTCCTGCTCGTCGGTGACGTCCCGCAGCGCGTAGACGACGCCCTCGTCGAACGCGACACCCGTGACCGCGATCCAGTGGTCACCCGACGCGGTCTCGATCGGCACCGTCACCGAGCGCGCGCGCTGCGGAGCGTCCGCGTCGGCGAGCTCCGCCAGCCTGGTGAGCTCCTCCCACGACGGCAACACCTCGACGGGCGACCGGCCGAGAGCGTCTTGCTCGCGGACGCCGGTGATCGCCGCGACGGCGGCGTTCCAGAAACGCACCCGCCCCTCGTCGTCGAGCAGCACGACGCCGTCCCCGACGTACGCGAGCGCGAGCGCAGCCTCCGCCCGCTGCTCGGATTCCCGGTAGAGCTTCGCGTTCTCGATCGCAATCGCTGCGCGCGCGCTCAGCTGCTGGCCGAGCGCGAAGTCGGCGTTGTCGAACTCCCGCTCCTCGGCGATGAGCGTGAGCGCGCCGAACGTCCGGCCTCCCGACCGCAGGGGCAGGGTGATCGCACTGCGGACGGAGATGTGCTCGAGCGCCGCGGCCGCTTCCGGGTCTCGCCTCGCCGCCTCCTCGATCAGCTCCTGCGGAACCTCGCGGAGGAATTCCGGCTCCCCCGTCCGCATGACCCGTGCGGTGAGGTCGAACTCGTCGTCGATCCGCGTGGGCCGAGTCCTCGTCCGCACTTCCTCGGCCCACCGCCGCCGCTCCGGGTCCGGGTGGGCGACGACGAGACCCTCGATCGCGCCCGTCTCCTCGACGAGGATGTCGATCGCGCACCAGTCCGCGAGCTCGTGGACCGCCAGGGCCGCAAGTCGCTCGAGTGTCTGCTCGAGGTCGAGCGATGACGTGAGCAGGGCCGTTGCCTCGTCGAGGAACGAGAGCCGCTCCCGC
>DATFHC010000175.1:0-9821 GCA_035248765.1 Gaiellaceae bacterium | reverse complement strand
CGCACGCCGGTTCGCAAGCCCGGTCAAGGAGTCGACGCGTGCCTCGCTCGCCTGCTCTTCCGTCCAGCGGAACGCGCGCAGCAGCGGCCGGGCGAGGACGAGTGTGAGGAGCATCAGCGCAGCCAGGGCCAGCAGCCCGGCGAGGGCGACGCGCTTGTAGGCGGCGTTCTTCCGGTGCGACTCGATCCCGCTTGGGACGTACGCGCGGATCCCGATCTGCGCCGCGACCGGCAGCGTCACGCCGCGCCCGCCCTGCGCCAGCCGGGTGCCGGGTTTGACGAACGTGAGCCGGACATCCCGCGCGGCCGACGCCGAAACGCTTCGGAGCGTGGCCGCATCGGCGGGTAACTGCGCGACGATCGACCCGATCGGCTTCCCCGCGCTCAGAAGCTGCACCCGACCGGTGACGGCGGGCTCGAGGCGCTGTCCGTAGCTCCGGTCGCCGATCTCGAGCAGCAAATCGTTCTGCCGGGCGAACCGCTCGAGGCTCTTCGCGTCGTGGTTGCCGATCGCCGTCTGAAGGCGGGGGGAGGAAGCCAGCGCGAGAGCGTGCAGCTCGCGCCGGTCGAGGAGCCGGGCAAACCGCGCCTGTGCCGACAGCGCAGCGTCGTGCACCTCGAAGTCGATCGAGCGGGTGACGTTGCGCACTTCGTCCCGCACGATCACGTAGGAGACGAAGGCGACGGGGAAGATCGCGACCGCCGCCAGGGTGAGCATCAACCGGAGGCGGAGGCCGAGCTCGAGCGGCGATGCGAGACGCGGCACCCGGTTCAGCCGCCGTTGCCCCGGCCGTGCCCCGAGTGCTCATGGCCGTTGTTGCCCTCGGAGTCGTCGCCCTGGCCGCTGTTGCCCTTGGAGTCCTCGCCCTGGTCGTCGTCGTTCTCGCTTTTGCCGTCGTGCGAGCGCTCGGCCTTTCGGGCCTGCCCAGGCGGGTAGTGCTTCCGGTGCCCCAGCGCCAGTCCGTGCGGGGGCGGATTCTCCGCCTTGCGGAGCTGGCCCGGCGGGGCGTGGTTCCGATGCTTCTGATGCCCTACCGCCCGGCCGTTCGACGACTGGTTTCCTTCAGCGTTCTGTTCCGCTGCAGCGGGCGTCGTCTGGGTTGCCGGCGGCGTGACCACGGGCCCAGTGCCACCTCCCCCGCTCGGAGTCGGAGTCGGTGGCGGGGGCGGAGTCGGCGTTGGGGTCGGCGTTGGCGTTGGCGTGGGCGTGGGCCGTTTTCCTCCGGCCGAAGCGTGGTGCACGGGGCGGCTGACCGGGCTCGTGGCAGCCGCGCCTCCGATCGCCTGCCGCGAGCCGCTGCTCCCGGTCGCGGTTGTGGGGGTAGCCGGAGTCGAGTGCGCCTGCGGCTGCGACCGGTGATGTGGACTCTTACTTGTCGGAAGACGCGGTACGACGACCTTCTCCACCGGCCCCGGGCCGGAAGCGGAACGCGAGCCCGGACCTGAACCGAGCCCGAACGAAGGGAGGTGACCGGTGCCTGAATCGAGTATCCGTGGCAGTGCCACCCCCGCTACGAGGAGCGCGATGACTGGCACCGCCGCAGCGCGAGCGATAGCCAAGAAAGCGCACCCCTTGCGGGGCTCGTTTACCGCCACTGCCTTCTACTCCCCTTCCGGAAGGGCCCATCCCGGCCTTGGCGCAGAGATACAAGAAACCCGTTCGCAGATCAACCGGAATCCGTCACTCGGATCCGCTCTTTCCGGAGGATTCGTTCGGCAAGCGCGGCGGCCTTGCGGAGCACCGGCCCAGGCTCGACACTGCACCCGTGGTTCAGGACGTCCGCTATGCCCGCTCCGGCGATGTCTCGATCGCGTATGCGGTGCTCGGCGACGGGCCGTTCGACCTTGTCTGGACGCCGGGTGCCCTCTCGCACCTGGATTTCGTGTGGGAGGACGAGGTCAGGGCGCGGTTCTTCGGTGCGCTCGCCACCTTTTCGCGGTTGATTCTGTTCGACAAGCGCGGTACCGGCCTGTCGGACCGGGTGGCGGGCGTTGCCGACCTCGAGACGCGTATGGACGACATCCGCGCCGTGATGGACGCGGCAAGCAGCGAATCGGCGGCCGTATGCGGGGTCTCGGAAGGCGGCCCGATGGCGCTCCTCTTCGCCGCCACCTACCCCGAGCGCGTGCGGGCGCTCGTCAATTACGGCTCGCTGCCGCGTTTCGTCCGCGGGCCGAACTTCCCCTGGGGAGAGCCGAAGCACGAGTACCTGGCCGAGTACGAGGCGGACGCCGAGGTGTGGGGGTCTGAGGAGAGGGCGCGCGAGTGGCTGGAGTTTCAGGAGATGGATGCCTCGCCCGAGGCGGTGCGAGAGCGGGCGCGCAGAGACCGGCTGGTAATCAGTCCCGGAGCGCTCGTGCAGCTCGGGCGCATGAACGCCGAGATCGACGTGCGCCCGGTGCTTCCGACGATCCGGGTACCGACGCTCGTCCTGCATCGCCGCGAGGACCCGATCGAGATCGAGGGCGCACGCTGGATGGCCGAGCAGATTCCCGGTGCCCGCTTCGTCGAGCTGCCGGGTGGTCCCCACATGCCGTACCTCGGCGATTGGGAGGCGGTCGTCGGCGCGATCCGGGAGTTCGTCGAGCCGATCTGCCTCGAGTCCGCCCGTCCGTACGACAGCGTGCTTGCGACCGTCCTCTTCACCGACCTCGTCGGGTCGACGGCGAAGGCCGTGGAGCTCGGCGACCGCGGCTGGCGCGACCTGCTCGAGCAGCACCACGCGCGCACCCGCGCAGAGCTTTCGC
The DNA here is from genome assembly GCA_035248765.1 of Gaiellaceae bacterium. Lineage (GTDB taxonomy): Bacteria > Actinomycetota > Thermoleophilia > Gaiellales > Gaiellaceae > Palsa-739. The sequence goes on along the minus strand of DATFHC010000175.1, from coordinate 7,074 downwards.
GCTTCCGCGGCGTCGAGCTCGACACGGCGGGCGACGGCTTCTTCGCCCGCTTCGACGGGCCGGCCCGGGCGATCCGCTGCGCCTGCGCCGTTCGCGACGCCGTCACCGACCTTGGCCTCGACCTCCGCGCAGGGCTCCACACCGGCGAGTGCGAGGTCCTCGACGGAAAGGTCGCGGGGCTTGCCGTCTCGATCGGAGCTCGTGTCGCCGCGCATGCTGGCCCCGGCGAGGTGCTTGTCTCCCAGACGGTGAAGGACCTCGTGGCAGGTTCAGGGATCGAGTTCGAGGACCGCGGCGGCGCCGAGTTGAAAGGCGTTCCGGGCGAGTGGCGCCTCTACTCGGTCGCCGCCGCGTAAGCGAGCTCAGGAGAGGACGGGTGCGTCGACAGTGCGCTCCTGTGGGTCGATCGCCCCGAGGTGCTCGACGACCTCGAACCGGCCGTTTCGGGACTGCGCGATGTACATGTTCAGGCGGCAGTGGTGCTGGCCGGGAGCCATCGCGGCCGGGCCGCCGGGCCCTTCGGCGATCTCGGCCCGGTCGAGCGCCGCGATCACGTCTTCCTGCACGAGCGAGCCGGCCGCCGTCACGGCGGCGGCCCAGAGCCGCAACCCGCGATAGAGGCCCGAGCAGGCGCTGCCGCCGGTGAACTTCGCCTCGCCGGGATAGAGCTCGTCGTACCGGGTGAGGAGCTTCCGGCTGAATGGATCGTCGACGCCCTGGTAGTAGTCGAGACAGCCGTACAGCCCTTCGATGTGGGCTGCCGGGACCATGTTCAGGAAGTTCTCGTCGAAGTAGGTGCAGATGAGCTGTCCGCCGCGGCTTGTGAATCCCGCCTCGTACAGCTGCTCGAAGAACGGCGTGACTCCGGGCGGGACGATCGTGTTGAACACCGCGTCGGCGCCGCTCGCCATGATCCTCGCGACCGTCTCGCGGTAGTCGGTGTGATCGAGGGGGTAGTACTCCTCGCCGGCGATCGTTCCGCCGTTGGCCGTGACGACCTCCCCCATGCGGGCGTTCAGGACGTGCGGCCAGATGTAGTCGGCTGACGGCAGGTAGAAGCTCTTCGCCCCGGTCTCGCGCATCAGCCAGGGGATGAATGGGTCGATCTGCTGTGCCGGCACCGGGCCGGTGCAGAAGATGAGCGGGTCGGACTCCTGGCCCTCGTACTGCTCGGGGTAGATGTAGAGCTTCTCGCCCTCGACCACGGCGGGGCCCTTGATGGCCTGCCGGGTGGAGCTGTAGATGCCGCCGACGACGACATCGACTTCGTCCTGCTCCACCAGCTTCCTGGCCGCCGCGGCCGCGAGGCTGTCCTCGGTTGCGCCGTCCTCGAGGCAGAGCTCGACGCGGCGGCCGAGCAGGCCGCCGCCGGCGTTGATGTCGTCGATGACCATCCTGGCCACGTTGGCGTTGGCGGCGCCGACGAACGAGAGCGGGCCGGTCAGGTCTGCGATCTGTCCCACCTTGATGGGGGTCATGGTGTCCTCCTCGAATCGAAGTTAGGGGGCTACGACCAGAACTCGTCCCAGGCTTGGAGGTCGTAGAAGTGCTCGCGGCCGTCCACGATCCGGCCGTTCTCGAACTCGAAGACGATGCAGCAGTAGACGTCGAGATGCTTTCCGTCGCGCTCTGCGACGCTGTGATGGATGCCGATCACACGGCCGACCTCGTCGGTGAGCACGCGCTTCAGATCGGCCTTGAACGTGCCGCCCGTCTCGGCGAGGCAGCGGCCGAGGCGGGCGAAGACCGCCTCCCGGCCGACGACGTCGCCGGCGAGGGGGCTTCTGCCGGGGGTGTGCCACGAGACGTTGGCGCCGAAGAGCTCGACGAGCTTCGCCAGGTCTCCGGCGTTGAACGCCTCGTAGCCGCGGCGGACGATCGCAGCGTTCCCCGGCATCGCATTAGGCCTCGAAGCGGCCGACGAGCTCGGTGACCTGCGGCCTGCTCTTGTGCCCGGCCTTCTGCAGGATCGGCGGCACCTCGGGATCCGAGGCGAAGTTCTTCCAGCCGTCCAGGTCCCAGTCGAAGAGGACCCAGATCCGGTCCTCCTCGTTGGGGTCACGGAACACGGTCGAGCCCTTCGAGCCGTGCAGCTTGCGCTTCTCGGCGCTCGTCGTCGAGTAGATCTCCACCCACCGGTCGAGATCCTCCACCGTCGTCGTTGCCAGGATCATCTCGTCCTCCTTTCGAGTTGCGCGTCATCGGACGCGATTCGAGGACGAGTCTGTGTTCGGCGGGCCCCGGCCCGCATCGGGCGAACGCCCTATAGCACTACGAGCTGTGCACGAGGTCGTTCTCGAAGGCCCAGACCGTGGCGGCAGCGCGGCTGCGGACCCCCGCCTTCCGGTAGACGTGCTGGACGTGGTGGTCGACGGTCTTGGCGGAGATGCCCAGATCGTCGGCGATCGCCTGGTTCGAATGTCCGAGCACGAGCGCGAGCAACACCTCGAGCTCGCGCCGCGTCAGGCCGGCTGGAAGCTCGCGTGGCCGGTTCGGAACGCTGTGGCCCGCGGCGGCGAGCACGGCGTCGACCGCTTCGGCGTCGAGCCGTCCCTCCTCGACCTCTCGTCTCAGCTCGCTCTCGGCTGCCGCCGGCTCGAGCGCCGGCCGGTACGGCCTCGCGCACCGCATCGCCACGTAGCAGTCCGCGGCCGCGAGGATGCGACCTGTTTGGTCGAGCGCGGATCCGCGCAGGCCACGGTGATAGCCGGAGCCGTCGAGCCGCTCGTGGTGGGAGCCGGCGAGGAAGCCGATCGGGGCGAGGGCGGTCGACTGGGCGAAGGCGCGCTCGGTGAAGTGAGGATGCAGCCGCACACGCTCCCACTCGCCGAAGCCGAGCGGCCCTTCCTTCTCCCAGATCGCGTTCGAGACGCCGACGCGGCCGAGATCGGCTGCGAGCGCGGCGCGCCGCAGGAACGCGACGGTCTCCGCCGGCAGGCCCAGGCGCCAGGCGGCCGCCTCGGCGAGGTCGGCGACCCCGGTCGAGTGCTCACGGAGCCAGGGCGACTTGAGCCCGGTGAGCGCTGCGAAGGCGGAGAAGCCTACATCGATCCCCTCTCCGGAGAGCTTGACCTGGGGAAACGGCTCGCTCTCGAGCGCGTGCTCCCACATCCGCGCCTCGTCCAGCCCGGCGTACACACCGTCGAAGTGCCGTGCGCCGAGCTCGGCCAGGCGTGGATCGTACGCCGCTCCGGCACGGCGCTCGAGGACGGTGCGTGCGTCGTCGGCGCCGGCAGCCGAGAGAAAGAGCGAGTAGTCCCGCGCGACGTGGAGGAGACGCGCAGGTAACGGAAGCGCCTCACCGCCGACACCTCCGGTCGGGCCCTTGCCGTCCCAGCGCGCGAAGACGTACTCGAGTGCCGCCTCCACTCCTGGGCCGAGCTCGAGCCAGCGCGCGAATCGCTGCGCGACCTCGCACATCGCGGCGAACGACGCACGTGCTCTGTCCGGACTCGAGAGCGCTGCCTCGATCATCCGCTCGCGTACCTCCGTCGGCCGCCCCGGCCCCACGTGAGTGCGGTAGAACGCGAGCACCTGCTCGGGGTCGGCCGGGTCGATCAGGAAGAACGCAGCGCGGTGCATGATGTCCTCGCCGAACAGCTGCGTCGCCTCATGGCTGTTCGACGTGCAGCCGGAGCCGTGGAGGAGCGCGACGTAGTAGGTGTCCGCGAGCTGAGTGGGCGACGCGCCGGCGAGCTCGCCGAGCCGAACGGCGAGCACGGCCGTTCGCAACGCGTGCTCGAGCGGTTGCCCGGTGCCGAGGTCGGTGGCCAGGGAGATCGCGCCGACGAGCTCCGCAGCGCGGACGGGCTGCTCGACCCTTCCGGGCCGGACCGCGGTTACCGCCCGGTCTCCCTCCGTCAAAGGCGGATCTCAACTTCCTGCCGGGCCGGAAGTGTGAAGCGGAAAGTGCTGCCGTGACCGGGCTCGCTTTCGGCCCAGAGGCGTCCGCCGTGTAGCTCGACGAGCCTGCGGGAGAGAGGGAGCCCTAGGCCGGTGCCTTCGATCTGCTTCCCCTCGCTGGTTTGTTCGAACTCCTCGAAGATCGTCTCGAGCTCGTCGGGTGGGATCCCGACGCCCGTGTCGGCGACCGCTACCTCGACGTGACCATTCTCGAGGCGGCCGGAGACGTCGATACGTCCATGCTCGGGGGTGAATTTGACGGCGTTGGAGAGCAGGTTGAAGACGATCTGGCGGACGCGCCGCTCGTCGGCGGTGACCGTGATCTCCTCTGGCTCGGTCGTCAGTGTCAACTTGATGCCGCCGCGGCCCGCGCGTTCGCTCTGCAAGGAGAGCGCGCTCTTGAGGATGTCGTGGATTGCGACCTGGGAGAGTTGGAGGTCCATCCGGCCGGCTTCGATCTTGGCCAGGTCGAGCACGTCGTTGATCAGCGAGAGCAGATGCTTGCCCGCTTCGAGCACATCCTCGACATAGGCCAGCTGGCGCTCGTTGAGCTCGCCGAACATCTGCTCGTGGAGCACGTCGGAGAAGCCGATGATCGCGTTGAGCGGAGTCCGCAGCTCGTGCGACATGTTGGTCAGGAACTGCGACTTGTGCTCACTCGCGAGCTCGAGCTCATGGTGCACACGCTGCAGTTCGTCGCTCATCTGGTTCACCTTGGCCGCAAGCCTGCCGACCTCGTCGCGGTTGGCGACCTCGAGCCGCCCCGCAAACTCTCCGGCCGCGATCTCGTCGAGGCGCGACTCCGTGCGCCGCAGCGGCGCCACGACCGACCACGACAGGAGCAGGCCGAGCAGGAGTGCAAGTGCGAGGCTTCCCGCCCCGATGCCGATCAGGAGGCTGCGGGAGCGGGTGTAGGAGCTGTCGTTCCCCGCCACGAGCGCGGCCGCCCGTGCGCTGGTCGAGTTCCGCAGCGGCGCAAGCTCATGCGCAGGCCCAGACCCGAGCACCTGCAGCCGCTCGAGGGAGTCGATGCTCACCCGCTTGCCTTTCCGGTCGAGCAGCTTCACCTGCCTGAACTGCGAGCGGAATACGTTAAGGACACCGTCCACCCTCGTCACGACGAGCGGGGCGTAATTCCGCAGCGGCGTCGTTGTCCGCGTCTCGTAACCGACCCCGTTCAAGCCGAAGTCACCCGTCAGGCGGGCGAGGCTCGTGCTGATGCCCTCGTCCAGCAAGCGGTACGCGTCGGTCGGGTGTTGCGGGGCGACGTAGCCCAACACGCCGGAGGCACCCCCATACGACGTTCGGTTATCGACGCTGGCCGCGAGCCCCGTGGCATCGGTCAGGAGCAGCTGCTCGTACCCCGTCAGCTGCTGCAGGTTGAGAAGCTGCTTGCCCCGCGTGTTCGACTGGCCCAGCGACAAGAGTCCGAGCCCTGCGACGAGCGCCAGCAGCAGCGCTACCAACGCAAAGCCTGCGAGCAGCTTCGCTCCGAGCGGCAAGGGGATACGGCCCACTCCCCGGACGACAGGATTGTCGGATACCCAGCTGCGGCGCTTCAGCTCTGGAGCAGCCGCGGGATCGTGCGCGATCGACATCCGTGCAATGATCTCGCGCGGCATGGCTTGTGTCCATAGCCGCAAGGGCGGTCTCGAGAGTGTTGAGGCGGCAACGATACGCCTGTCATGACCGAGCAGATCCGCTGCTGGCCGACGACCGACCCGCTCTACATCGCGTATCACGACGAGGAGTGGGGTCGGCCCGTGCGCGACGAGCGCGGCCTTTACGAGCGGCTTTGTCTCGAGGGGTTCCAGTCGGGGCTCGCGTGGATCACGATCCTCCGCAAGCGCGAGGCGTTCCGGCGGGCCTTCGACGGCTTCGACCCCGAGCGCGTCGCCCGCTTCGGTGAGCGGGACGTCCAGCGCCTTCTGGGCGACGCGGGAATCGTCCGCCACCGCGGCAAGATCGAGGCTGCGATCGCGAATGCGCGTGCGACGCTTGCGCTGCGCGAAAGCGGGGCGCCGCTCGACGAGCTCATGTGGGAGTACCGCGATCACGCCGACGGCAAGGAGCTGTCGCGGCGGCTGAAGGCCGCGGGCTTCCGCTTCGTCGGTCCGACGACGGCCTACTCGTCGATGGAGGCCTGCGGGATCGTCAACGGCCACATCACCGGCTGTTGGATGCGCGAGGCGGTCGAGGCCCAGCGGCGGGCCGTTCGCTAGCCCTCGAGGATCCGCTTCAGCCGCTCGAAGTCCTTGCGGAACTGCTTCTCCGCACCCCGCGCGAGAAGCCCCGCTGCGAAGCCCGGCACGTCGCCCTCCGCAGTCACCGTCAGCCGCGTCCCGCCGTCCGTCGGCTCGAGCTCGTGCCGGACGGTGAACGGCACCGGACCGTCGAGCGCACGCAGCGTGAACAGCCGTGGCGACTCCTGGTCGACGACCTCGAGCGTCGTGTGGAGCTCCTTTCCGAAGATCGACCGCGACTCCTCGATCCGGCCGTCGCGCTCGGTCGCGCTCTTCACCCCGGTCTGCCACGAGGGCAGGTTCGAGACATCGGAGAGGTAGGTGAACACGTCCTCCGGCGTCCGCGCGATCTCGATCGTCAGCTCGGTGCGCACCCGGCGAAGGATAGGACGGGTCGCCCTTGCGGTAGCCGCGTCTTTGGCTATCGTGCGTGTACCGCGGAAAGGAGGTGGTCCGGCAGTGATTTCAGACAGTACGGGCAGTGGAGGTACCAGCGGGTAGGGGTGCCGTCCCCGGGACCTGAACGGGGAACCGCCTAGCCAGCGTGGGGGACACCGCGTCTCGCGCCGCTCGGTCCAACTACCGGGACCGGGCAGGAAAGCGCCTCTGCCACTACGCGCTGGTTACTGTGACGAAGGGCCGCGAAAGCGGCCCTTCGCATGTCCTCGGGCAGACTCCGCGTGGCTCAGGCGGCAACTCGCACGGGAGCAGCAACCGCTTCCGACGCGAGAGTGGTCAGGTGCAGCCGGAGCTGTTCGAAGACTTCTCCGTCGAGAAGACGCCCCTCGTTGTCGAATCGTTCTGGCGCGCGCGAGACCGGAATCTCGGTGCCGACGACGCGGGCGCCGGCGACGCCGAGGATCCGCTTCAGATCCTGCTGCGCCCACAACGCGCCGAACTGGCCGGTGCTTGCGCCGACGACCGCGAC
>DATFHC010000174.1:0-2218 GCA_035248765.1 Gaiellaceae bacterium | reverse complement strand
CAGGTACGACATCAGGATGTGTGTGCCGAGCGACGGGCCGGCGCCCGCGCTCGTCACGTACGAGCGGCGCCCCTTCGCGTCGACGAGCGGCGAGCCGTCCTCGCGCACGATCGGCTCGCGACCGAGCGGGAAGCGCTTGTTCCCGGTCAGTGTGAGCGTGGAGCACACGGCAGCCGGCTCGCGCTCGCGCGCGGCGAGGTGCGCCTCCTTGCCCACGAAATGCTCGCCCTTCACCTTCCACCAGGCCATGTCGGCCTCGACGACGTCGTAGTCCTGGTCGAGTTCGAAGCCGAACGCGCGATACGCCTTCTCGAGCCGGCCGGTCGTGCCGTAGACGCCGATCCCGGCCGGCACGACGCCTTGCGGCTGTCCCGCTTCCCAAACCGCGTCCCATAGCCTCGCGCCCTGCTCGAATGGCACGTATAGCTCCCAGCCGAGGTCGCCGACGTACGAGATGCGCGAGGCGAGGACGTCCATTCCACCGATGCCGACCATCTTCCACGTGGCGAATGGGAAGCCCTCGTTCGAGACGTCGTCGCTCGTGATCGAGGAGAGGATGTCCCGCGCCCGCGGGCCCCAGAGGCCAACGGTGCAGTGCGCCGAGGTGTGATCCTCGATGTGCGCTTGGGGCCCGCAGTGGTCGGCGAACCACTTCATGTCCGCCATCCCGTGCGCGCCACCCGTGACGACGCGGAAGCGGTCGTCGGCCATCTTCATGATCGTGAGGTCGGACTTGAAGCCGCCACTCGACGCGAGCACCGGCGTGTAGATGACACGTCCGTCCGGGACGTTCATCTGGCGCGCGGCGACCGTCTGCACGCAGTCGAGCGCGCCCGGGCCGACGACGTCGAAGACACAGAACGCGGTCAGGTCGAACATCGCGGCGCGCTCGCGCATCGCGAGGTGCTCGGCGTTGATGATTGGCGACCACCACCGCGCGTCCCACTCGTGCGCGCGCGGCTGGACGCCGTACTCCTCCACGAGCGGTGCGTTCGACTCGTACCAGTGCGGGCGCTCCCAGGCAGCGGCCTCGAAGAAGACGGCGCCCAGCTCCTTCTCGCGCTCGTAGAAGGGGGAGACGCGGACGCCGCGGTTCGACTCCCACTGCTCGCCCGGGTGGACGATGCCGTACGTCTTGTTGAAGCCCTCGGCCGCGCGGCCTTTGACGTGCTCCGGCGTGCGTTGTTCCGGATAGAAGCGCGCGATGTCGGAGGACTGGAGGTCGATCTCCGGCTCGCCGTGCACCATCCACTCGGCCACCGACTTGCCGACGCCCGGGCCTTCCTTCACCCAGACGGCCGCCGCCGACCAGAGCCCCTTGACCTCGGGCGTCTCGCCGAGGAGCGGCAGGCCGTCCGGCGTCAACGAGAGAAGGCCGTTGATCGCGTACTTGATCCCGACCGACTCGTCGCCGAGCACCTCGGGGACGAGCTGGAGCGCGTGCTCGAGCTGGAGCTCGAAGTCCTCCTGCGTGAAGGGCAGCTCGGTGGGGGTGAGCGCCGACTCCTCGATCGACGGGATCTCGTCGGGCTCGTGGAGGATCGGGCGGTGGGCGTACGAGCCGACCTCGAGGCCCTGCCCGTCCTGGCGCTCGTACATGTTCGTGTCCATGTCGCGGACGATCGGATAGTCGACCGCCGTCTTCGAATCGAGGAAGCGCGGCACGGGGCCGACGTCGATCATCTGGTGCACGGCCGGCGTGAGCGGGATCGAGGCGCCCGCCATGCGCGCGATTCGCGGCGACCACACGCCGCAGGCGATCACCACGATGTCGGCGTCGAACTCGCCTCGGGTCGTGCGCACGCGTCGCACGCGGCCGTCCTCTACGTCGATCCCCTCGACCTCGGTGTTGGCGAGGATCTCCGCGCCTTTCGCCTGCGCCTGCTCGCGCATGATCGTGCCGAAGCGAAGCGAGTCGACCACCGCCACCGACGGCGTGTAGAAGCCGCCGATCAGGATCGACTCGTCGACGAACGGAACGAGTTCCTTGATCTCGGCCGGCGTGACGAGCCGACAGCCTTCGACGCCCCAGGACTTCGCCGACGCCATCCGGCGCCGCAGCTCCTCCATCCGCTCTTCGGTGCGCGCGACCTCGATCCCGCCGCACTCGTGCAGCGTCCCGGTCTCGCGGTACTGGCGCATCGACTCGAGCGTGAGCTGCGTCATCTCCTTCGAATGGTCGACCGGGAAGATGAAGTTCGACGCGTGACCGGTCGAG
>DATFHC010000173.1:0-14045 GCA_035248765.1 Gaiellaceae bacterium | reverse complement strand
GGGGTGAAAGGCGAGAGGCGCACCGTCCTGATCGCGCTGGCGGCGAACGCCGTGATCGCGGTCGCGAAGGTGGTCGGCGGGGTTTCCGTCGGCTCGGCCGCGATGCTCGCGGAGGGCGCGCACTCCATCGCCGACACCGCGAATCAGGGACTCATGCTCGTCTCGCTGCGGCTCGGCGAGCGGGAGGCCGACGAGCAGCACCCGTTCGGCTATGGAAAGGAGCGCTTCTTCTGGACGTTCCTCGTTGCCGTGATGATCTTCTTCGCAGGCGCGATCTTCTCGCTTGGCGAGGGAGTGATGCGCATGTTCGAGAGCCATGAGAAGTCGGGCTCCTTCTGGGTGAGCTATCTGATCCTCGGCCTCGCAGGCATCGCCGAGGGAGTCTCGTTCGTGCGTGCGCTCCGCCAGACGCGTGCGGGTGCGCGCGAGGCCGGAATGGGGCTACTGGAGTTCGTGCGTTGGAGCAAGGAGCCGACGACGAAGACCGTGTTCTCGGAGGACGCCGCGGCGCTCGCCGGGCTGGTGCTCGCGTTCGGCGGCATCCTTCTGCAACAACTCACCGGCAGCCACCGTTGGGATGCGGGGGCAGCCATCGTGATCGGCTTGCTTCTTGTCGCGGTCGCGATCGCGCTCGGACGTGACGTCAAGGGTCTGCTGATCGGAGAGGCCGCGCGCGAGCGTGACCGGACCGCAATCCGCGAGACCGTCGAAGCCCGCGCCGAGGTGGAGCGACTCGTCGACCTCCGCACGATGTACCTCGGCCCTAGATCGCTTCTTGTCGCCGCCCGCATCGATCTCGCCGACGGGGTTGGTGGCCACCGCATCGAGCAGATGGCGGAAGAGGTCGAGGCCGAGCTGCGGCGAGCCGTGCCGGACGTGAGTGACGTCTACCTCGATCCAACGCCCCGGGATCGCTCTAGCTGCTCGGGATAGCTGCGACGCCGGGCAGTTCCTTGCCCTCGAGCAGCTCGAGGCTCGCGCCGCCGCCGGTCGAAACCCAGGAGACGCGATCGGCGAGTCCGAGCTCGTTGAGCGCACGCACCGAGTCGGCCCCTCCGACGACCGAGAAGGCCGCGTCGTTCGCGGCCACGGCCTCGGCGACCGCCTTCGTCCCCTCGGCGAAGCGCGGCCACTCGAACACGCCCATCGGGCCGTTCCAGAAGATCGTCTGCGCTTGGGCAAGGGCCTCGGCGAAACGCGCGCGCGTCTCGGGCCCGATGTCCAGGCCGAGCCAGCCGTCCGGGAGCGCGTCGTAGGGGCAGACCCGCGACTCGGCGTCCGCCTCGAACTCGGCCGCGCCGACGACGTCCACCGGCAGCTCGACCTCGAAGTCGAGCGGATTCTCGTCGCGCAGCTCCTCGGCCATCTTGCCGCCGATCAGCACTGTGTCGGCCCGTCCGCCGAGGTTGCAGAGGACGCCGAGCTTGTCCTCGACCTTGGCCCCGCCCGAGATGAGCACGAACGGCCGCTCGACATCGCCGAGCAACCGCCCGAGGTGCTCGAGCTCGGCGAGGAGGAGCAATCCGGCGTACGCAGGGAGCAGATGCGCCACCGCCTCGGTCGACGCGTGCGCGCGATGCGCCGAGCCGAAGGCGTCGTCGACGTAGAGGTCACAGCGCTCGGCGAGCTTGCGAGCGAAGCGTTCGGCGTTCTCCGTCTCCCCCGCGTCGAAGCGTGTGTTCTCCAGGACGCGGATGCGCTCGTCGGGCAGGAGCTCGCGCAGCCGCGTCGCCACCGGCTCCATCGAGTACGTCGCGCGATCCTCCTCCGTCTTCGGCCGGCCGAGGTGCGAGCAGACGCGCAACTCGGCGGCGCCGCGGTCGAGCAGCAGCTGGAGGGTCGGGAGCGAGGCGCGAATGCGGGTGTCGTCTGCGACGTGGCCGTCGTCCAGCGGCACGTTGAGATCGGCGCGGACGAGCACCGTCTTCCCCGCGACGTCGGCGTCGCAGACGGAGCGCGGCAGCCGCACTACGCGGTGACGGCGGCCGGCAGCGTCTGGCCGATCCTGGCGACGAGGTCGACGAGCCGGCAGCTGTAGCCCCACTCGTTGTCGTACCACGAGAAGACCTTGACGAGGTTCCCGTTCGCCATCGTCAGCCCACTGTCGAAAATGGACGAATACGAGGAGTGGACGATGTCGGTCGAGACGATCGGCTCGTCGGTGTAGCGGAGGATCCCCTCGAGGTTGCCGGTGTCGGCCTGCGACCGGAAGAGCTCGTTGACCTCCTCGGCCGTCGGCTCGTTCCCGACGACGACAGCGAGGTCGACGATCGAGCCCGTCGGCACCGGGGCGCGCATCGACATCCCGTCGACCTTGCCCTTCAGATCCGGCATGACGACACCGATCGCGCGAGCCGCCCCGGTCGAGGTCGGAACGAGATTGAGCGCTGCGGCGCGGGCGCGACGGAGATCCTTGTGCGGGCCGTCCTGCAGCATCTGGTCCTGCGTGTAGGCGTGGATCGTGGTCATGAATCCGCGCTCGATGCCGTAGGCCTCGTGCAAGACCTTCGCGACCGGCGCGACGCAGTTCGTCGTGCAGGAGGCGTTCGAGACGATGTGATGCTGTTCGGGGTCGTACTCGCGGTCGTTGACGCCGAGGACGACCGTGAGATCGGGGTCGGTCGCGGGAGCGGAGATGACGACCTTCCTCGCGCCGGCCTGGAGGTGCTTCTCGGCGCCTTCGCGATCGGTGAAGAAGCCCGTCGACTCGACGACGACGTCGACACCGAGCTCACCCCACGCCAGGTCAGCCGGATCCTTCTCCGAGAGCAGCTTGATTGCGTGCCCGCCGACCGTGATTGAACCGTCGCCGAGCTCGACCGGAACGTCGAGCTGCCCCAGCACCGAGTCGTGCTTGAGGAGGTGAGCCATCGTTTTTGCGTCGCCGAGGTCGTTGGCGGCCACGATCTCGAAGTCACCCCCGCGCTGCAGCTGCGCGCGCGTGAAGTTGCGACCGATGCGACCGAAGCCGTTGATCCCGACCCTGATCTTCGCCATCACTGAACCTTCTCTCGTCGTCGGTTTCCTGATTCGAGTCTAACCGCGTGGCTGCGGGAGGAATCCGCACTTTTCCGCAGTCTCGCCGCGGCCTTTGCCGTCGAAGGCGGGCGGACCGGGAAGCTCCGAGGACGACCCTCCCGGTCCCTCACCCGCTCGAGACCTGACGGCGGACGGGGTCTGAATCCACCGCCGGACGAGCAGGACCCGCCTTGGCGAGTATGACTCCTGGGTTGTTGCCGCGCCAGAAGACTTGCAACGGATAACGACCCTCTTTCAGCTCCGGGAAAGCTCCTGCAAACGACGCAGTCTCCGGTAGACGCTCGCCTTCGAGAGCCCGGGCTTGCAGCGGCGGGCGAGCTCCGCCGTCGACGCCGTCGGATGACGTAGGCGCAGGAGCGCGATCTCGCGGAGGTCGTCGGGCAGCGCGTCGACGTCGAGGCGGCCGAGCGCCTCGAGCTGAGCGTGCGCTGCGCGGCCGGTGCGGACGAGGTTCGCGTGGTCGGCATTCGCAAGCCGGTTCGCGTCGGCCCGCGTTGCCGCGAGCACCGCTTGCTCCTCGAGCCCGAGCACGAGGTCGACGGCGCCGACGGCTACGAGCACGTCTGCGATCGCTTCCGTACCCTTCGCGTAGGCGGTCGCATGCGAGGCGCGCTCCTGCACGTGCAGCTCGGCGCCGAGGCGCGCTGCGAGGGTGGCCAGGAAATGCGCCCCCTCGGCCTCCGCTGTGCGGATCTCGAGATGCGAGCCCCTCGGCCCGCTGAGGGTGCCGGAGCCGAGGAGCGCGCCGCGGAGGTAGGCGGCCGCGCAGCAGCGGCGTGCGACGACCCGCTGCGGCGGGCGGCCGAGCGGCCGGTGGGCGCCGTCGAGAACGCCGGCCCGGTTCAGCGTCGCGTATGCCTCCTCCGAGCCCTCGACGTGGAGCTGGTAGCGCGTTGCCTTGTCGAACGCGCGGCGGGGATAGGTGCGGATCTCGGAGGTGACCTCGAGCGCTCGCAGCAGGGCGAACGCGCGTCGCGCGACCGTCGAGCTCGAGACGTCCAGGTGGACGTCGACGCTGCCGCGGCCTCTAAGGTGCGCGCGGCCTGCGACGTGGAAGAGGCCGGAGAGCTCCGCGAGCCGGTCGCACTCGTTCGCGGGTGCGATCGCGGCGAGCTCCTCCCGCAGGTCGTCAGAGAGCATGGGCGTAGCCTTCGAGCGCCAGGAGGCGCCGCTTGTAGTCGAGGCCGTACGAGCCGTAGGAGCCAAGGCCGTCGGCGCCGACGACGCGGTGGCAGGGGACGAAGATGGAGAGGTGACTCCGCGCACAGAAGCTGCCTGCGGCGCGGGCGGCCCCAGGTGCCCCCGCGAGCTCCGCAAGCTCGCCGTACGTGACGACCTCCCCGCGCGGGATCTTCCGCAGGGCGTCGGCGCAGCGCGCAAGGAACGGGGTCTCGTACTCGAGGTCGACCGGGACCGCCTCGATCGGCGCCTGTTCCCCCGCGAAGTACGCCTGCAGCAGCTCGACCACTTCCGCCACGAAGTCGCTTGATTCGTGCGACGGCTTCCGTGATACGACCGGCCCTGGCCCCGGGTGGGAGGGGGTTTGGGATGGAAGCTTCGGAGGGTCGGCACGCGGCCACGGCAGCTCGTGCCACAGGACGCGCTCGTCCGCCACCACGAGCTCCCCCACGCCCCAGCCCTCGACCTCGTACGCAACCTGCGTCACCGGCACGACACTGAATCCTAGAATCGGGCCATGAGCAGCCACGGCATCTTCCGCGTCCCCGAGCCCTACAACGAACCGGTGCTCGGCTACGAGCCCGGCAGCCCCGAGCGCGCCGCGCTCCGCCGACGGCTCGACGAGCTCTCCGGCCAGCGGCTCGAGATCCCGCTCGTGATCGGCGGCGAGGAAGTCCAGACCGGCGACACCTTCGAAGCAGTCATGCCCCACAAGCGCAACCACGTGCTCGCGGACGTCCACAAGGGCGGCGCAGCCGAGGTCGACCGCGCGATCGCTGCGGCGGCCAATGCCTGGGAGGACTGGTCGCGCACGCCGTGGGAAGAACGCGCCGCCGTCATCCTCCGCGCAGCCGAGCTCCTCGCCGGCCCGTGGCGCCAGACGCTCAACGCGGCGACGATGCTCGGCCAGTCGAAGACAGCGCACCAGGCCGAGATCGACTCCGCCTGCGAGCTGATCGACTTCTGGCGCTTCAACGTCCAGTACATGACGCGCATCTACGAGGAGCAGCCCATCTCCTCGCCCGGGGTCTGGAACCGGCTCGAGTACCGGCCGCTCGAAGGCTTCGTCTTCGCGGTCACGCCGTTCAACTTCACGGCGATCGCCGGCAACCTCCCCACCTCGGCAGCGCTGATGGGGAACACGGTCGTCTGGAAGCCCGCGTCGACCGCCGCGCTGAGCGCGCACTTCCTGATGCAGCTCTGGGAGGAGGCCGGCCTCCCGCCGGGCGTGATCAACCTCGTCTACGGCTCGGGTGCGGCCGTCGGCGACCCCGCGCTCGCCAGCGAGCACCTCGCGGGCATCCACTTCACCGGCTCGACCCCCGTTTTCCAGGGGATGTGGCACACGGTCGGCGAGAACATCGCCCGCTATCGCAACTACCCGAGGATCGTCGGCGAGACCGGCGGCAAGGACTTCATCGTCGCCCACCCGACCGCCGACGCCGAGGCAGTCGCGACCGCGATCCTCCGCGGCTCCTTCGAGTACCAGGGCCAGAAGTGCTCGGCCGCCTCCCGGGTCTTCGCGCCCGCGAGCCTCTGGCCGCAGGTCCGGGAGCAGGTTGTGGACGAGATCGGCGAGATGAAGATGGGTGACGTCTCCGACTTCTCCAACTTCGTCGGCGCCGTCATCGACGCGAGCTCGTTCGCGACGCAGAAAGCGGCGATCGAGGAGGCAAAGGCATCGAACGGCACCGCGCAGGTGATCGCCGGCGGTGGCTACGACGACAGCGACGGCTGGTTCGTCCAGCCAACGGTGATCGAGACCTCCGACCCCGACTTCCGCACCATGAAGGAGGAGTTGTTCGGTCCCGTGGTCACCGCGTTCGTCTACGACGACTCGCGCTACGACGACACGCTCGACCTCATCGACCGCGGCACGACCTACGGCCTCACCGGCGCCGTCTTCGCGCGCGACCTCAGCGCGATCGAGAAGACGCAGGACCGGCTCCGCTACGCCGCCGGCAACTTCTACGTCAACGACAAGCCGACCGGAGCCGTCGTCGGCCAGCAGCCGTTCGGCGGCGCCCGCGCCTCCGGCACGAACGACAAGGCCGGCTCGATGTGGAACCTGATCCGCTGGGTCAGCCCGCGCACGATCAAGGAGACCTTCGTGCCGCCGCACGACTACCGGTACCCGTTCCTCGGGCCGGACGCCGACGCCGGACGCTGAACGGAGCGCGGCCCCTCCGCCTGGCCTTCGGCAACGTCGCCGAGACGTACGATCGCGTCCGGCCGCTGTACTTCGCTCCCGTGCTCGACCGCGCGCAGGATGCCCTCGGCCTCGCCCCGGAGGCGCGGGTGCTCGACCTCGGCGCAGGCACCGGGCGGTTGACCCGGGAGCTCACACGCCGCTTCACGACGGTCGTCGCGGTCGAGCCCGACGAGGGGATGCGCGCCCGCATCGACGTCGGCACCGTCCTCGCGGGGGCCGCCGAGGCGATCCCGCTCGCGGATGCGAGTGTGGACTGCGTCTTCGTCGGCGAGGCGTTCCACTGGTTCGACAAGGGGCCGGCGCTCGCGGAGATCGAGCGGGTGCTCGTCCCCGGCGGCGGCCTCGCGATCATCTGGACGCACTGGTGGGAGACGGAGCCGCCACTCCCCGACGAAGCCGTCGGGATCCTCCGCGAGCCCTTCGAGCGCTTCGCGGCCCAGCGGCCGACGCCGTGGGAAGGAAGGTTCGAGGACTCCCCGTTCGAGCCTCTTCGCGAGGAGGAGTTCGTCGAGGAGCTCGCGGTCGACGCCGCGACCCTGCTCGCGATGTACTCGACCACGAGCTCGCTCGCGGCGCTTCCGGATGAGGAGCGAACGACGCTCCTCGACCGCGTCCGGCCCTTGCTGCTCGAGTCGTACCGGCTACCGGTCAAGCACCGGCTGACCTGGACGCAACTCCGTCCTGCCTAGCGGTCGGGCGGCGCCGTCTCGTGGCACCGGGAGAACGCTACGGCACCTGCCGCTTGAGCAGCAGGATCGCGGCAGCGCAGGCGAGCGCAGGCAGCGCGAGCACCACCCCCGCCGCGCGTACCCCGAAAGCGTCGGCCAGCGCCCCGTCGACGAGGCTCGCCACCGGCCGGAGGCCGAGGAAGGCGACGCTCCAGAGCGCCATGATCCGTCCGCGGTGATGCTCGGCCACGTCCAGCTGGAGCCGGCTGGTCGCGGCCGTGTTCGAGGCCAGGTAGCCGAAGCCGCCGACGGCAAGGAACCCCAGCCCGAGCCAGATTGCGGGCGAGAGCGCGAAGCCGGCGATGCCGACGGCGAGAAGGGTGAGCGTGACCGTCATCCGCCGTCGCGAGCCGGCCACGCGGCCCGCGACGAGGAACGCCGCAGTCACCGCCCCGGCGCCGAAGGCCCCCACGATGATCCCGGTCCAGAGGCGAGGCGGGTGCAGCGCGAACGTGCTGGCGAAGGCGGGCGCCTCGGTGTTGACCGGGTCGGAGCCGAAGCCGACCGCCGTCACGATCAGCAGGAACGCGAGGAGGCGAGGCTGCTCACGGACGAGTCGGAGGCTCTCGCGCAGACGTGCGGCTCCTCGCCCCGCGAGCTCGCGTGCACGCGGCTCCACAATCGCCAGGCCCAGGACGAGCAGGACGTATGACGCGGCGTTGATCGCGAAGGAGGGCGCGAAGCCGAGTTGGTCGACCGAGACGCCGGCCAGCGTCGGCCCGACCGCCCGCGCGAGGTTGAATGTCATCGAGTTGAGAGCGACCGCCGACTGCAGCTCGCTGCGCGGGACAAGGTCGCCGATCAGAGCCTGGCTCGCGGGTGCGCTGAACGCGCTGCTGATCCCGAGACCGACGGCGCAGCCGATCACGAGCGGCACGGATGCGAACCCCGCCCACGTCAGGGCCGCAAGCACTCCGCTCAGCACCGTCGAGGCGAGCTGCGTCGCAAGCAGCAGCCGCTTGCGGTCGAAGCGGTCGGCGGCGCTGCCGCCCCACGGCGCGAGCAGCAGCACCGGCACGAAGTTCGCGAACTGCAGCACGCCGAGCAGGAACGGCGAGTGCGTCCGCTCGAACACGTAGAGGGACGCGGCGAGGTTCTGGAACCACGTCCCGCTCGCGGAGGCTGCGTTGCCGACGAAGTAGGGGCCGAAGTTCCGGTGCCCGATGAGCCGCAGCGCGGCCCTCGGGCCCGCCTCAGCCACGCCCGGCTTTGTGCAGCTGCGCGTAGACGCTGCGCGCGACCTTGGCCGGCACGCCGGGAACGCCCTCGAGCTCCTCGGGCGTCGCCGCGAGCATCGCCTCCACCGACCCGAAGTGGTTGAGGAGCGCCCGCCGCCGCGCAGGGCCGACTCCCTCGAGCTCGTCGAAGAGTGACGTGAAACCGCGTGTCTCGCGCCGCTGCCGGTGGAAGCCGACGGCGAAGCGGTGCGCTTCGTCCCGGATCCGCTGCAGGAGCTGCAGCCCCGGGTCGTGGCGTGACAACACGACCGGCCGTGCGCGCCCCGGCACGAAGACCTCCTCCTCCCGTTTCGCGAGCGCGATCACCGCCACACGCGGCAGGTCGAACGCCTGCATCGCTGCGATCGCAGCGGCGAGCTGGCCCTTGCCGCCGTCGACGACGACGAGGTTCGGCGTCGCCGCGAAGGACTCGTCGTACTCTTCTGCCGCCGGGCCCGCCGCCAACCGCGCGAACCGCCGCGAGACCATCTCCCCCATCGCGGCGAAGTCGTCCATCCCCTCCTGGCCACGGATCGCGAACTTGCGGTAGTGCGCCTTCTTCGGCAGCCCGTCCTGGAAGACGACCATCGAGCCGACGTTGTCCTGGCCCATCGCCGTCGAGATGTCGAAACACTCGATGCGCAGCGGGAGCGCCTCGAGGTTGAGCGTCTCGCGCAGCTGCTCGAGCGCTTCGACGCGGCGCAACCGGCGCTGCTCGCCCTGCGCGAGGTCGCTCGTGAGCACGTGGAGCGCGTTCTCGTCGGCGAGCCGCTGTAGGCGGCGCTTCTCGCCACGCTCGGCGACCCGGATCTCGACGCGCGCGCCACGCCGCTCCGACAGGAGCTCGGCAAGCGCCGAGAGATCGCCGGCGTCGTTCGGGACGACGATCTGGGGCGGCACGCTCGGCGCGCTCCCGTAGTACTCGAGGCCGAACGACTCGAGGATCGTCGTGACGTCCTGCCCGCCGACGTTCTCGAGATGGAACGAGTGCCGGTCGACCATCTTGCCGCCCCGCAGCGGGAAGATCTGGACGACGGCGCGGTCGCCTTCGGCAGCGAACCCGATCACGTCCACGGTGCCGACCGACTGTCGCTCCACCGCCTGCCGCTCGACGAGGTGCTGGACGGAGAAGAGCCGGTTGCGATAGCGCGCCGCGTCCTCGAAGCGCTCCTCCGCCGCGGCCTCCTGCATCCGCCGCTCGAGCTCGCGCTGGATCGGCTTGACGTCTCCGGAGAGGAACTCGATCACGCCGTCGACGATGGCGCGGTAGTCGTCCACGGAGACGTAGCCGACGCACGGCGCCAGGCAGCGGTCGATGTGGTAGTCGAGGCACGGGATCCCGCTGTGCCGGCCCGGTTTCGGCCCCTCGCACGGCCGGTAGCGGAAGACGCGGTTGAGGACGTCGAGCGTCTCGCGCACCTTCTTCGCGTTCGCGTACGGACCGAAGTACCAGACGCCCGGCCGGTGCCGCTCGCGCGTGAACATGACCCGCGGATATTCGTCCTCGACCGTCACCGCGATGTACGGGAACGACTTGTCGTCGCGCAGCCGAACGTTGAACGGCGGCCGGTGCCGCTTGACGAGGTTCTGTTCGAGGTGGAGCGCCTCGACCTCGCTCCCGGTCACGATCACCTCGACGTCGGCGACCCGTCCCGGCAGGCTGCGGATCTGCGCGCGCCCGTCGGTCGTCTTCTGGAAGTAGGAGCGGACACGCGAGCGAAGCGTCTTCGCCTTGCCGACGTAGAGCACCTCGCCGTCGGCGTCGCGGAACAGGTAGACCCCCGGCTTCGCAGGCAGCGATTTGAGCTGGGTCTCGACCCGAGGGGACATGGCTACCATCCTGCCGATGGAAGGCCAGTACGTCGCGTACACCTTCTACCGCCTGGATCCGGCGTGGCGGCGCCTGCCGGTCGACCAGCGGCAGGCGCAGAAGGACGAGTTCGCGGAGGTGGTGGACTCCTTCGCCGAGCGGTTCGACCATCTGCGCGCCTACTCGACGGCCGGCGTGCGGCCCGACAGCGACTTCTTCCTCTGGAAGATCACGGAGCGTTACAACGACCTCGAGGAGCTCGGAGCCGCGCTGAGCGGAACGGCGCTCGCCGGCTGGGTCGGGACGCCGTACTCGTACCTCGCGACGACGAAGGCGTCTCAGTACACGAGCGCGCGCAAGGCGCGGAAGATCACGCCGCATGGGCTCCCGTACCTCGTCGTCTACCCGTTCGTGAAGGTGCGCCCGTGGTACGCGCTCCCCGAGGCCGACCGGCAGCGGGCGATGGACGAGCACATCCGCATCGGCCGCGAGGAGTTCCCGGGGATCAAGAACCACACGACGTACTCCTTCGGGATCGACGACCAGGAGTTCATGACGGCGTTCGAGTGCGAGGAGCCCGCGGACTTCATGCACCTCATGCTGCGCCTCCGCGACAGCGAGGCGTCCGCCTATACCGAGCGGGACACGCCGATCTTCGTCGGCCGCTTCGTGCCGGTGCGAGAGGCGCTCGCCGCGCTCGACGGGGCTTCGGCCCGGGTCGAGGTCTAAGAACAGACGCGGGAGTAGCTTCGGCTCCCGACGAAGCGCTGCCACTCCTCGTGGGTGAAGTTGCGGCCGGCGACGGCGCACGCGTGTCCCTCCAGCGCACGGACCGATACCGGCCAGCGGTACGCCGTGCCGTCGCTGTAGACGGCGAGCAGATAGCGGCCGTCAGCCGTGTACGCGACGCTTCCCCATTGACCGTCGCCGCCCGGGAAGTCTGCTCCGAGTTGTTGCAGCGTCGCCGTGTTCCAGATCCGTGCGCCGCCGCTCGACCCGCCGGAGGTGGCGAAGAACGTGCCGTCCGGTGAAAACGCGATCGATGCAACCGGGGATGGTGCAGCGAGGAGACGATGCCCGAGGCGTCGGCCGGTACTCGGGTTCCAGATGTCCACGATGCCGCTCCATGAACCGCTCGCCAGCGTGCCGTCCGGAGCGAATGCGAGCGCGGTCACGCTACCGCTCGCATCCGGCACCGTGATCGTCCGTTCGAGCCGCCCGGTCTGCGAGTCCACGAGCAGAACGTGCGGATCCCCGTGAGTTCCGACCGCTGTGGCCACGGTCGCTCCGTTCGGCGAAAGCGCGACCACGTCGAACGTGTTGTCGAGCTTCAGCGTCCGACCGCCCACCAGCCGGCCGTCGCGCCAGATCGCGAGCTCGCCTTCCTCGAGCGGCGGTGCGTTCTGCTGCGGTACGAGCCGTCCGTCGACTGCAGCGATCACCCGACCGCCCGCAGCCACCGAGATCGCCAGCACCTGGCCGTTGCGTGAGAGCCCGTGCAGGACGGGTCCCGGTCGCGGCGAGGAGCCCGCAACGTTCCAGAACTGCATAAGTCCCCGGTCGGCGCCGAGCAGGAAGCGACTTCCCGCCCAGGCGCCGGCGCTTGCCGACCGGCTCTTCGGCAAGGCGATCGTGCCGGCCGGATGGAGCGGCGAGGCTCGATAGAGCTGAACGCTCGACTGTGCCGTGCCGGTGCTCACAGCGCTGGCCGCGAAGAGCCCGGTGTTCGGCGAAACTGCGAGCAACGGAGTCTGGGGCAGGGCCTGGAACTGCCCGCCCGGCGTCCCACGCTGTCCGAGCGAGAACGGGCTGCCGAAACGCCGGCTGCTGCCTACGTCGTACGCGAGAATCGTGCCGTCGAGACCCGCCGTGTAGAGAGTCTTGCCGTCAGGGGAGAAGCTCGCGCTCAGGACACGCCCGGTGTGACCGGTGAGCCGCTCGATCGGCTGGCCTGAGCCCGGATTCCAGACGATTGCAAGTCCGTCGTCGCCCGTGCTGACCGCGAGCTTGGAGTCGGGAGAGAAGGCGATCCGCTGGACCGGTGCGGAATGCGTGCCGACGGCGGTGATGGCCTTGTCGTGGGCGATGTCGAAGAAGTGGACCGACCCGTCCACGAGGCCGTAGGCGAGCGTGCGGCCGTCCGGACTGAGCGTGCCGGCGGGCAACGCATCGGGTGCGAACTCCGGCCCGGACACGGTGCGGCCCTTCTTCCTCGTCTTCGCGTCCCAGGTCACGATCTGCCCATTTGTGGCGACGATCAGCCGGTCTCCCGGAAGCACGGCTGCGGCGATCAAGCCTTTGCCGTTGAGCCGGACGAGCTGCGATTTCCCGCCGCGATCGAGCCGCCATCGCTCGACGTAGAGCGGACCGAGTCCCCCGTCCGGAGTAAGGAGCGCCCAGGGGAAGAGGAGATAACGACCGTCCGGTGTGACGAGGGGCGGCCCGTCGATAGTGGGGTGCTGCTGCCAGAGTCTGCTGAACGAGAACGTCCGTAGCGCCTTCTCGCCGTGCCGCGGATCAACGAGCAACGCCGAATTCCCCGTCGCCGCCGATCCGATGACGAGGTCGCCCGACGTCGGGACGTATGCGTACGAGAAGTTCGCGGCGGGAAACTCTTCCGTCTGCCGGTGCGTGCGTACCGAGTAGATGCGCATGACGTTGTTGTTCATCACCGAGGCGATCGTCTTTCCATCCGGGGCAACCTCCACGTCCTGAGGCCGATCCTTGATCGGCACTGTGAAGGTGCCTGTGACTGCCGGTGTGCGCAGCAGCGTCGCGAGCAGCGTTCCCTCGGTCTGCGGCGAGCGGTCGAGGTTCAGCGATTCGCGGGCCAGCAGCATTGCGATGTCGATGCGCGGCTCCGACACAGCCTCGGCTCCGAGCTGGCGGCCGAGCGCGACCTTCGCCTCGTGCTGCGCGTGCGAGCGCGACGCGAGCGCGATCGCTCCCGCGACGACGGCTAAGACGAGCAAGCCGACCGCTCCCGCGAGCAGCGTCCTCAGCCTCCGGTTCTGCCTCCGCTGCCGCGCAAGCTCGAGCTCGTTCGCGGCGGTGCTCGCCTCGACGAACTCCCGCTCGAGCTCGGTCAGCGCGATCGTCGACTCGCCCGCGAGCAGCTCGAACTGCGCGAGGTTGCTGCCACGGAGCAGGTAGCTCTGCTCACGCTCGGCGCCCTCCCACTCCCGAGCCGCGGTGGCGAGGCGCCTGTGCAGCCGAACCTGCTCGCGACCGCTGTCGATCCAGCGGCGGAAGCGGCCCCATTCGCGCATGAGGGCCTCGTGGGCCACCTCGATCGTCGGTGTCCCGCTGCGCGGGTCGCGATCGAACGACAGCAAGCGCCAGGCGCCGAACTCCTGGATCGCTTCCTCGAGCGCGTCTTGGTCGACCTCCATCGACGCGAGCTCCGTTCGCTCGACGCGCCGCCGGGTGTCCTCGGCTCCCTCGCCGAGCGTGACGAGCCGGAGGAACAGCTGACGCGCCGCCTCCTGTGCCGGCTCGCCGAGGCCACCGTAGATCTCCTCGGCCCGCCCTGCGAGAGCACCCGAGATGCCGCCGATCGCGCGATAGGCGTCGGCCGTGAGCGTGCTTCCCTCGCGACGCTCATAGAGCTCGGTCAATGCGTACTGAAGCAGCGGCAGCGCACCGGGCTCGCTGCCCACGTCCGCCACGAGCTCCGAGAGCAGGCCGGGCTCGAATCTCGCACCGACGCCTTCGGCCGGCTCGGCGATCGCGCGCTCGAACTCCTCCGGCTTCAGCGGGACGAGCGCCTCGACGTAGTCGCGGAGCAGCTCGGCGAAGCCGCTGTAGAGCAACGGGCGGTCGTAGAAGTCGGCCCGGAGCGTGACGACGATGCGGAGCCG
>DATFHC010000172.1:0-15531 GCA_035248765.1 Gaiellaceae bacterium | reverse complement strand
GGACGAGGTGCTTCAGATCGAGCGCTGCTGGCTGACCAACGATCTCGGCAACGCCGTCCGCGACGCTGTCCGTGGCTGGGCGCGCGAGGAAGGGCTCGAGCCGTATTCGCAGGCCGACGGCAGCGGTTACCTGCGCCACCTCGTCGTCCGGCAGGGACGAAACACGGGACAGGCGCTGGTCCAGCTCGTGACCGCACCGGGCGAGCGGTTCGAGACCGGCTATCTCGTCGACGTCCTACGCCGCTTTCCGCAGGTGCGCTCGATCCACTGGTCGATCAACGACACGCCGGCCGAGGTGACGAACCTGCCGACGCGGCTGCTCTGGGGAGAAGAGTGGATCGAGGAGCAGCTCTGCGGGCTGCGCTTCCGCCTGCGGCCGAACACCTTTCTCCAGACGAACACGGCGATGGCCGAGCGGCTGTATGCGCTCGCGCGCGACGCGGCCCAGCTGAGCGGCACCGAGACGGTGTGGGATCTCTACTGCGGGATCGGCACGATCGGGCTCTCGCTCGCCCGGGACGCCTTGACGGTCTGGGGGATCGAGGTCTCGGAGGAGTCGGTCGCCTGCGCGCTCGAGAACGCCGAGCTCAACGGGATCACGAACGCCGCCTTCTTCGCGGGGAACGTCGGCGAGGTCGTCGAGGAGCTGCTCGAGCGCTCGGGCCCGCCGGAAGTCGTCGTGGTCGATCCGCCGCGCGCGGGGCTGGCGGGCAAGGCGCTGCGACGGCTCGGGCGCATCGGCGCGCCACGACTCGTCTATGTCTCGTGCAACCCGACGACGCTCGCGGGCGACGTCAAGGCTCTACGCGACGACTACGGCTACGAGCTACGGCGTGTGACGCCGGTGGACATGTTCCCGCACACACCGCACGTGGAATGCGTCGCGCTCCTCGAGGGAGTCAGCGCGCCCGCCTGAAACGCCGCCAGAGCAAGTCCGCGTTCGTGAGGAGGAAGCCGAAGGAGAGGAACGGCAACGCGGGCAGGCCGTTGACGTCGGCGAGGTTGGCGATCACGAGGGTGAGCGAGTACATCCCGGTCATGGCGAGCCACGTCCACAGTGGTCGAAGCTTCCATCGCATGGTCGAAGCGAGGAAGAGGGCGAAGAACAGGATGTCCGGCGGCCCGAGGTCTGCGGCCAGGCCGCCCGGTGCGAGGAAAGCGACCGCGACGGCTGAGTAGACCTCGAAGTGATGGTTGACGATGGCCTTCGTCGGCCCGGCAGCCACCGAGACCGCGTCGACGAAGGGGATGATCGCAGCGACGATGATGACCCAGCTGAGCGCCTCAAAGAGCCAGAGGAACGCCCAGCCCGCACAGGTGTACGCGCCGAGCTTCGCGAAGTTCGAAACGAGGTGCGAGTTCAGCTCCCAGCTCACGACGGCGGCGATCCCGAACGCAGCACCGGCGACGATGAGCCAGCGCTGTGACCAGAGGGGTAGCGCCAGGAGGATCAGCCCCAGCGTCGCGGGCATCACGCCCGCGGCGATGATCGCCACGGTCGGCCAGAGCGAGAGCTCGTCGACGTGCGGCGCGACCGCATCCCATGTCACGACCGCGGCGGCGAGGACGACGAACGCGCCGGCGCGGCTCAGTAAGGAGGCGTCTCGCTCCACCACTCGCCGAGCACCTTGAAGGCGTTCCAGAACGCCGTCTTCGCCGGCTGCTCGTCGAGCGACTCGTCGATGTCGGGCGTGACGAGGCCCTGGATGGTCGGCGTGTACTCCTGGAGTTCGCCCTCGGTCGGCTTCAACTCGCGCGAGAGCGGGAAGCGCGCCGCGTTGAGAAAGTCGAGCGCTAAGGAGCCCATCGCGACCACGAGCTTCGGCTGCACGATGTGCAGCTCGCGCAGGAGGTATGGCCGCGACTCCTCCTCGTCGCTGCCCGCGAACTTGAGGCAGTTCGTGCCGTAGATCGCCATTGGGTCGACATGCAGCCGCTGCAGGGACTTGAGCAGTGCATTGCCGGAGCGACCGTAGAAGGCGACGCCTTCCTGCAGCTCCGATGCCTGCGGCGCGTACTTGAGGAGGAAGACGTCCGCGAGCGGGTGGCCCGAGCCGAGGACGGGAACCCGCGCCCCGCCCGCCGCCTGCGCAAGCTCGTCCCCGAGAGCATTGCTCTCGGTGATCGCCTTTTGCAGGTATTTCTCGTAAATCTCGTCGTTCGCCACGGTCACAGAGTGCCCCGGGGAAAGGTTCGGGATCCGCGCACCCGTTCCTTGGTCCCGCTGCGGGAAGATCACCCCGCGCTCACTCGTCAAGTGGGCATGCGATCGCGCGGCTCGTCCGCTCGGGCGAGACCGCCGAGATCGCGTTCGAGGTTGCCGACGCCTATCACGGGCGCGGCATCGGCTCGGCGTTGACGCAGGAGCTCGTCATGGACGCGTGCGTCGCCGGCATCGTCGAGGTCACGGCATTCGTCCGGAGCGAGAACCTCGCGGCGCTTGCCCTCCTCAGCCGCGTGCTTGGCCAGTTTGAGCTGCGCTTCGAGGGGCCGGAGATGGTCGTTCGCGCTCCGCTTCCCGCCCGTTGTTAGCTAGCGCACTCGTTCCTTGGCCTGGGCCACCCATTTGAGGCCCTGCAGGTAGACGAGCGACTTCGGCCGACGGAGAACCTCGGCGTCGTGGAGGGAGACGAGGAACTCCTCAGGGCCGCTGAAGCGGCGCATCCGGACGGCGCCCGTGCCGATGCCGGCCAGCACGTGGGCGTCCGATCCGGCGCCCGGCGTGAGGTTGTACTTGCGGGCGAAGCGGAGGGCTTCCTCGTTGTACGCCTCGAAGAGGAGCCGGGCGTTGTACACCTCGAGGACGTCGATTTCCGGCAGGTGCCGGTGCAGCGTCGCGGGCTCGGGGATCGCGTGCAAGCGGTCGAACGGGTGGGGGAGATAGACGAGCCCGCCCTGAGCGCGGATGGCGGCAATGGTCTCGCCGAACGACATGCCTCGCGGGATCTCCTCCCGTAGGAAGAGTCCGATCACCTCTCCCTGGTCGGCCGTCTTCACCTCCTCGCCCGGAATCACGACGAGCCGGCGGCCCCGAGCGCGCTCCACTGCCTCGAGAGCTCCGCCGAAGACGTTGTGGTCGGTGACCGCGATCGCGCCGAGACCCTGCTCCTCGGCATGGTCGAGCAGCTCGTCGACGCCGATCGAGCAGTCGTGCGACCAGCCTGTGTGCAAGTGGAGGTCGGCGATCACCCAGTCGCGCTCCTCGAGGGGTGTGCGGGAGGCAGGACCGCGACGACGCGACGCGAGGCGTTCGTACACCTCTTCGACATGGTCGGCGAGGGCTTCGACCGTTTGCGACTGAGCCGCCGCGAGACCTTCGGCCTCCCTTCGGGACCGGAAGCCTTCGTCCTCGATCATCCGCGCGGTTTCTGCGGCGGCGAGCTCGGGCTGCATGTCGCGGCCCGGCGGAGCGGCGATCGCAGCGCCTGCAGTCTCGGCCTCGGCGATCAGGCGCGGTAACCCGTCGACGGCAGGGACGAAAATCTCGGCGGAACGGAGCAGCTCCGCGCGGGCGGCGCCGGTGCGGGCGGTGCGGACCCGCATCCGTCCTCGGAGCCGCGGGGAGACCGCGGGTCGGGAGGCGGGCGTTCGGATCCGCAACAGCACGAGCTCCCAGCCGGGCTGCTGCGCGAGCTCGCGCACGAGCGCTCGCAGGAGCGGCCGCTCCGTCTGCCGCCACTCGAGCACGACAGCCTTCTTCTTCGTTGTGGGCGCGAACAGCTCGGGATCGATCCCGTGTGGCACGAGCTCGTAGCGGCCGGGAAAACGGACCCCGGCGGCTTCGGCGACCGCCTCGTTTGTCGCGAGAAGCGCGTCCACACGGGCGAGTAGCCGCTCACGTTGCGCGCGCCCCGGCGGATAACCGAGACGTTCTGGCGAGAAGAACGTCGCGGCCGTGAGCGCCGCCGAATCCCGGAGCGCCAGGTAGGAGAGGCTGGGCAGGCCTGGCTCGAATCCGTGCACGACGTCGAACCGGCCGCGAGCGAGAGCCAGCGAGAGGCTTGCGCGGACTCCGACCGGAACGCCCATCCGGCTGCGGCGCGAGATCGGCACGGCCGGCCCGAGGGCGATCAGCTCCTGGTCGTCGATGGCCCCGAGCAGCGCGCGCCGGCCCGCCGCGAGGTCGCGGGCGCGGTTCGAGGGAGCCAGGATTGTGACTCCGTGTCCGCGGCGCCGCAGCTCGCGCGCAAGGCCGTCCACGTGCTCGTTGACGTCGTGCGGCTGCGACCAGGCGAACGGCGTGACGAGCGCGATCCGCACGCTGATCGAGTCTAGTGCTCCTCAGAGCTCGAGCAGCATCTCGTGCTGGCGAACACGGACCGAGCCGCCGAGCAAGCGGAACGCCGGGGCGGCTGAGTCGTCTTCCGGCAGGTTGAGGATGCTGACGGCGCCGAGTGTGCTCAGCATCCGAAGCAACGGTTCCGCTCGGCCGGCGATCTGGAGGAGCTGGACGTTCTCACCGGGCCGCCGGTAGAGCGCCGCCCCGTCGTCGGTCACGAGCCCACGGGCGTCGCCGTAATTCTCGACCGTCTGGTCGGCGCGCTGCCAGGGCTCGCGGCTGGATCGAAGCTCGCGGATCCTCTCGTGTGCTTCGTCGGAGGACGCTTCTCGCGCATCCGAACCGACGTCCTTCGTGGCCGGCAGCGACCAGACCTCGACGTCGCGGACAGTCCGGTAGCCGAGCTTCTCGTAGAGCGCGAACGCCCCGCCGTTTTCGACAATGACCTCGAGCCAGACGCGGCGGATGCCGCGCTCACGCGCCTGCTCGTGCAGCGCGCACATGAGCTGCTCGCCGACACCCGAGCGACGCGCCTCAACCACCACTCCCAAGCCGCCGATCCACGCGTCCACGCCGCGCACGCCGAGATTTCCGAGTCCGACTGCCGTTCCCTCTCGAAAGGCGATGCGCGAGGCATCCACATCGAGGTCGAACGCCAGGGTCATCGCCGCGGCCGTGCTCTCGTCGATGTGGAAGGGGACGAGATAGCCCTCGTACGCAGCGTTGAACAGCTCCGCGCGCTCACTCGGAGCGAGCGAGCGCGCGGAGCGGAGGTCGAGCGTCACTCCGCGGTGACCGGGGCCTCGTGCTTCGCTGCGACGCGTGCGTTCTCGCGGATGAACTCCTCGGTCAGCTCGTACGCCTCGTCGTCGACGATCTGTTTCGGCGGCGACTTCATGAGGTAAGAGCTCGGCCCGATGAGCGCGCCCGAGACGCCGTTGTTCAGAGCGAGCTTCGAGAGCCGGACGGCGTCGATGACGATTCCCGCCGAGTTGGGAGAGTCCCAAACCTCGAGCTTGAGCTCGACGTTGAGCGGCACGTCGCCGAACGACGAGCCCTCCATCCGGATGTAGGCCCACTTGCGGTCGGTCAGCCACGGCACGTAGTCGGACGGCCCGACGTGGACGTTCCCTGCGCCGAGGTCGTAGTCGAGCATCGACGTGACCGCGTTCGTCTTCGAGATCTTCTTCGACTCGAGTCGCTCCCTCTCGAGCATGTTGAGGAAGTCGGAGTTGCCACCCACGTTGAGCTGCATCGTCTTGTCGAGGTGGACACCGCGCTCGCGGAAGAGCGAGGTGAGCACGCGGTGCGTGATGGTGGCGCCGACCTGCGACTTGATGTCGTCGCCGATGATCGGCAGGCCCTTCTCCTCGAACCGCTTGCCCCAGTAGTCCTCGCGCGCGATGAAGACCGGCATGCAGTTCACCATCGCGCAGCCGGCCTCGAGGATCTGCTCGGCGTACCACTTCGTCGCCGCCTCGGAGCCCACCGGGAGGTAGTTGACGACTACGTCGGTCTTCGTCTCCTTGAGGATCCCGACCACATCGTCCGTCTTGCCGTGTGCCTTCTCGACGACCTGGGAGAGGTACTTGCCGAGACCATCGTGCGTCATGCCGCGCGAGACCTTGACCCCGGTCTGCGGTACGTCGGCGAACTTGATCGTGTCGTTCGGATGCGCCCAGATAGCGTCGGCGAGGTCCTCGCCGACCTTTCCCTTGACGACGTCGAACGCGGCGGTGAACTCCACGTCGCGGACGTGGTAGCCGCCGAGGTTGACGTGCATGAGGCCCGGCACGAACTGGTCGTCCGGAGCCTCCTTGTAGTACTCGACGCCCTGGAGCAGCGAGTTCGCGCAGTTCCCGACGCCGACGATCGCGACGCGGACCTTGCCGTCGTCGAGCCGTGCCCTACCGTTCGTTGCTGCCACTGGATCCTCCAGAAAGTTGCTTGCGGACGTGCAGGATGCGCTGGACGACGGTGAGCCAGGCAGTCGCCGCCAACACGACGATCGCCCAGGGAAGGCCGCCCCACGGCGCGAAGATCAGACCTGCGGTAATGAGCACGACGCGTTCCGCGCGCGAGCCCAGGCCGACGTCGCCACGCAGGCCAAGTGCCTCTGCGCGGGCGCGCGTATACGAGACGAGGAACGAGCCGACGACCGCCGCAATCGCGACGACTACCGCCCAGTCCTGCCCGTGACGAGAGAAGACGAGCGCAATCGCGGCGAGCATCGCGCCCTCGCCGACGCGGTCCGTCGTGGAATCGATGAAAGCCCCGAACGGGGTGGTCTTGCCGCCTACGCGGGCGAGGGCGCCGTCGAGGATGTCGAGCAGCGAGCCGACGACGAAAGTGCCGGCGGCCAGCCAGTAGAAGAGGAGCTTTCCGTGATCCTCGAACGGAACGAGGACCGCTGCCGCCAGGCACAGCGAGACGCCGGTCGCCGTAAGGACGTTCGGCGTGATGCCGGTGCGGGCGAGGCTCGTGACCGAGCGCGCTGCGAATGAACGTGCTCCGGTCGTGTAACCCTGCTTGACACGGCTGAGCCTGGGGGTCGCGTTCATCTCCAACATAGCATTCCTGCTATGTCGAACTATAGCAGGTTTGCGATAGCGGGGCCAAGCCCGCGGGCACGCGCGAAGAGCCGCGGTGACCACGCCGTGGTGAGCAGCGCCGCGACCGCGACACCGATCCCGGCGACCACGTCGAGGAGGTAGTGGTTCGCCGTCGCGACGACGCAGAACCAGACCCAGAGAGGCCAGAGCGCCCACAGCGTCTTCGCCCAGACCGTCCTCGACGTCGACACGAGGAACCAGCCGACGATGAGCGCGTCCGCCGCATGCAGGCTCGGCATCGCTGCGTACGGATTGCCTAGCGTCTTCAGAAGCGCACTCGAGTGGTTGACGCCGTCCACGAATCCCATGTGTGGGAACATCCAGGGCGGTGCGGTCGGCATCAGAGCGAACCCGATGAGCCCAATGAGGTTCGCGAGCAGGATCGTGTTGCGGAAACGGGTGAAGCCTTCGTGCCGGCGGAGATAGACCCAGAGCAGCGCCAGGCCGATCACGGTGAACTCCGAGTTCCAGTACGTCCAGGCCGCGGCGGTGATCAGCAGCGAGGAGGAGTCCGCAATACGCTCCACAGTGAGCTCGAAGAGGTGGTGCGTCAGGCGTTGCTCGAGCGAGATCACGCGCAATCCGTTCCCTAGGGCCTTGCCTGGGGTCGCGTACGTGAGGTGCCGGACTCCGAGGTACGAGAAGTAGAACCCGAACCAGATGACGAGTTGGATCCCGAAATGCCGCCAACCGCGCGGCAGCACACGACGTCCCAGAGCCGCGACTCGCTCCATGGCGCAACTTTAATCCTTGGGGTTACAGGAGGGCTACTAGAGGATGACTAGCCGCCGATGTAGGACATCTCGACCTTCGGCAGCGAAGCCGTTTCCGCGGTTCGCAGCTCGGAATAGCGGTCGGTGCGACGGGTCCAGATCGCGCGGAGCTGCTCGACGAGTTCGTCGTCGGAGGCGCCGAGGCGCAGCGGCGCGCGAAGGTCGTGCCCGCGGGCCGCGAAGAGGCACGTGTACAGCCGTCCTTCGGCCGAGAGACGCGCGCGGGAGCAGCCGCCGCAGAACGGTTGCGTGACCGAGGCGACGACGCCGATCTCGCCGGCGCCGTCGGCGTAGCGCCAGCGGCGCGCGGTCGAGTCAGGGCGCTCGAGATCGGCCGGTTCGAGCTGCCAGCGCTCCGAGAGGCGGCTCACGATCTCGTCGGCGCTGACAACGTCTTCGAGCCGCCAACCGTTGCTCGAGCCGACATCCATGTACTCGATGAAGCGGAGCACGTGGCCGCTGCCGCGGAAGTGCTCGGCGAGCGCGAGAACGTCGCCGTCGTTCGCGCCTCGCTTGACGACTGCGTTGATCTTTACGGGGAGCCCCGCCGCCGACGCCGCGTCGATCCCCTCGAGCACGCGCTGCACCGGGAAGTCGACATCGTTCATCGCGCGGAAGGCCTCGTCATCGAGTGAGTCGAGACTGACGGTGACGCGGTTCAGACCGGCTGCGGCGAGAGCCTCCGCCTTCTGGGGGAGGAGCGAGCCGTTGGTCGTCAGCGCAAGCTCGAGCCGATCGCCGTCACGGGTTTCGATCCCTGAGAGCAGCTCGACGAGGTGCTCGACGTTGCGGCGCACGAGTGGCTCGCCGCCGGTGATGCGCACCGTGCGCACACCGAGACCGGCGAAGATGCCGACGACGCGGGCCAGCTCCTCGAGCGTGAGAAGCTCGCGGCGCTCGAGGAACGCGTAGTCACGACCGAAGACCTCCTTCGGCATGCAGTAGACGCAGCGGAAGTTGCACCGGTCGGTGATCGAGATTCGCAGGGTCTCGAGCGGGCGCCCGAGCCGGTCGAGGAGCGGCTCCATGGGAACAGCGTAGCCCTGGAACAGGGAGGCAACACCTCCGCAACATGAAAGGCCGGCGAGCGCCGGCCTTTCATGTTCTTCAGAGTCTCCGGGGTCTCTATCCCGTGCTGGTGGGGGGAACGGTCCCCGAGTCGGTGGGGACGGTGCCCGGATTGGAGCTGGTCGGTGCGGGCGTGCAGTAGAAGATCCGCGCCGCGCCCCAGGTCTTGCTCAGCGTGACGGTCGCCGATGAGCCGTCTCCGGCCCACGTAGCCTGCGTAACAGTCGCACTTTGACCGGACTTCCAGAGGGCCCCGACGATGGCGTCACCTGACGGCGGTGTAAAGGTCGCCGTCTTTCCGGTCACCGCCAGCTTGCCGCCAAGTGCGAGCGTTCCGGCATCACAGTTCTGGTCGAGGGGTGTCTGCACCCAGCCGCTCTGAGATGTAGGCGCCGTCGTCCATGGCTGGCCGTACGTCGCGTGCCCGACCGTCTGCCCTTCATAGACGAAGTCGTTTCTCGGGCCTCCCGTCGTAAACCCCGATGACTGCGTAGTCGTCCCGATCGTCCCGGCGAGACCCGGGATCACGCCTGCAGCCGCGAGCCCTGCCGCAAGCAACGCGATCAGACCCAGCGAGGCAAGTGCCTTTCTCCGCATGACCAGCCCCCTCCAGTTGGGATGAATCGAAGAGCGACTATACGCTTGGCGCGGACATTTCCAAAGGGGAGACGATTGGTAAGGCTCGTTCTGGCCGACTGAGGCTCGTCGCCTCGAGGCGGGCCGCCGTTGTGCTCGCTCTTGCGGCGTACGCCGCAGCTGTCGTCAAGCTCCTCATCCATTACGGCGGGGTTCCGATCGCGCGAGACCTGCTGGTGCCGATCGTCCTGGTGGGATTCCTCGCGGTTTCAGTGGCGAGCGTCGCGCGGCTGCGACGTGTCGTGGTCGGGATCTTCGTCGACTGGGCGCCGTTCTTGCTGGCGCTTTGGCTGTACGACCTCGTTCGCGGCTACGCGGACGGCGCAGTGATCGGTGTCCAGTACGCGCCGCAGATCCGGCTCGACGAACTGTTCGGCGGCGGTGTCGTGCCGTCCCTCTGGCTGCAGCAGCACCTTTGGCACGGCAGCGCGAGCGTCCGCTGGTACGACTACCTGACCTGGGTCGTCTACATCAGTTACTTCTTCGGGACGACCGCGGTGCTGGTCGTGCTGTGGTGGCGGTCGCGGCGACTGTTCTGGCGCTTCGCTTCGAACGTCCTGGCGCTGTCCTTCGTCGGCTGCCTCACGTTCTTCCTCTATCCGGCCGATCCACCGTGGCTGGCGTCGCAGCAGGGCTACATCGTCGGTTCCATAGAGCGCCTGATCGGGCCGATCGGCTCGCACATTCCCGTAATCAGCGGCGCGAGGCTCTGGGAGACGGGCACGGGGTACGCCAACCCGGTCGCTTCAATGCCGTCGCTCCACGCGGCATTCACGTTCCTCATCGCACTCTTTCTTGTCACACGGACCCGGAGCCGATGGCGCCACCTGCTTTGGCTCTACCCACTGGCGATGACCTTCGCGCTCGTCTACTCGGGCGAGCACTACGTCGTCGACGTACTTGCGGGCTGGATCTACGCCGCGGTCGTGTTCTTCGGGATCGAGTGGGCGATCGAGGCTTATTCGCAACGCGGTCGAGCAGTAGCTCAGCCGAGCTCTTAGCTCTCGGCCCAGACCTTCGCCAACTCGACGAGCGTCGCGGCGGCCAGGCCCATGTCCTCGATGCAGATCCACTCGCGCTCGCTGTGCGCGTCGTGGCCGCCCGTGAAGACATTCGCCGTGGGCAGGCCCATCTCGGTCAGCGCCGAGCCGTCGGTCCCACCGCGGATCGCCGTCTGCCTCGGCTCGAGGCCGACGCGGCGAATCGCCTCCTCGAGGTTCGCGACGATCTCCGGATACCGCTCGAGCCCATCTCTCGTGTTGAGGTACTGAATCCGGTCCTCGACCTCGATCGAGCAGCGCGGTTCGGCAGCAGCGACCTCTTCCGCAAGGCCGCGTAGGAAGGCGACGTGCTCGGCAAGGCGGTCGTTCTCGAAGTCGCGGGCGATGAAGCGCAGCTCGAGCGCGGACGAGTCGCCCTCGACGAGCACAGGGTGGACGTATCCCTCGCGACCTTCGCTCGTCTCGGGTGAGAGCCTGTCCTGCGGCAGCCGGGAGAGAATCTCGTTGGCGACCTTGATCGCGTTTACAAGCTCGCCGTTCGCCCAGCCCGGATGGATCGAGCGGCCGTGAATGCGCATGCGCACCTGCGCGCCGGAGAAGGTCTCCGACTGCAACTCGCCTGCCGTGGAGCCGTCGACCGTGTAGGCCGCTGCAGCGCCGAAGGTCTCGACCGGGAAATGGACGACGCCGCGGCCGACCTCCTCGTCGGGGTTGAAGGCGATCTTGACCGTTCCGTGCGGGATCTCGGGGTGGGCAGCGAGATACGCGACCGCAGCCATGATTTCCGCGACGCCTGCCTTGTCGTCCGCCCCGAGCAGCGTCGTGCCGTCGGTCGTGATCAGCTCGTGCCCCACGTGGTTCTTGAGCTCCGACGATTGTTCCGGCCGGATCGACTGACCCGAGGTGCCGAGCGGGATCTCGCCACCCTGGTACCGGACGCGCTGTGGGGAGACATTGGCACCGGTCACCTCGCGCGCCGTGTCGACGTGCGCGAACAGGGCGATCGTGGGGATCTCCTTCTCGACCGTCCCCGGCAGCGTCGCCGTGACGTACCCGTGCTCGTCGATGGCTGCGTCGGCGAGTGCGGCTTCCTCGAGCTCGTCCCGTAGCAGCCGCAGCAGGTCGAGCTGCTTCTCCGTGCTCGGATACGTCTCCGAGTCCTCGTCGGACTGCGTGTCGATGCGGACGTAGCGGAGGAAGCGCTCGGCCGCTTCCTCCGCGAGCTGGGCGGCGAGCGTCGTCTCCGGAGGCATCGCGCGAGTGTACGTTCGGGGAATGCGGTTGCGTCTCGCCCAGCTCTACGGAGGGCTGCTCCTCTACGGAGTCAGCTCGTCGCTGCTCGTGCTCGCCGGTCTCGGACTCGATCCATGGGACGTCTTCCACCAGGGGCTTTCCAAGACGATCGGCCTCGCGATCGGAACGTGGGCGATCCTCGTCGGCGTCGCCGTGCTGCTGCTCTGGATCCCGCTCCGGCAGCGGCCGGGGATCGGAACGCTGAGCAACGTCCTCCTCGTCGGTCTGACGATGGACGTCGTGCTCGGGCACGTCCACGCGCCACATGCGATGGCGGCACGCATTGCGTGCCTTGTCTGCGGCGTGTTCCTGAACGGCGTCGCGACGGGCGCGTACATCGGCGCGGGCCTCGGGCCGGGCCCTCGTGACGGGCTGATGACGGGCCTCGCTGCACGGGGTCATTCGATTCGCGTCGTCCGTACCGGGATCGAGGTCATCGTGCTCGCCTCGGGTTGGCTGCTCGGCGGCACGGTAGGCGTGGGCACGGTGCTCTACGCGCTCGCGATCGGGCCGCTCGCGCACGTGTTCGTGCCGCTCTTCGCCCGCGGCAGGCCGACGCCGGAGCACGCGCTGGAGGCCGCATAGCCGCCGTCGGGCTCGCGCTGCTTTCGGCGCTGCTGTTCGGAGCGATGAGTGTCGCGCTGCGCATGGGCCTCCAGCGGGATCCCGACGTCGCGCTCGGAACGATCGCCACGCTTTCGGTCGGCCTCGCCGTGACGGCGGTCGCCGTCGCGGCCGAGGCGCCCTCGCGCGGGATACATCCGGGTGCGGCGTGGCCGTTCGTTCTCGCAGGGCTGCTCTCGCCGGGGTTGGCGCAGATCTTCGTCACGGTCGGGATCCGCGAGTCGGGTGCGTCCCGGATCTCGATGGTCTTCGGCGCGGCGCCACTTGTCTCGGTGACGATCGCGCTCATCTTTCTCGGCGAGCCGGCGCGGGCGCCCCTCCTCGTGGGCGCTGTGCTCGTGGTCGCCGGGGGAGTGGAGCTTGCGCGCGAGCGCGACCGCCCGGCCCATCTCAACCGCCTCGGTCTCCTCTACGCGTTCGCCGGCGCGGCGTTGTTTGCAGTTCGGGACAACCTCGTGCGCCACCTTGCGGCGGGTGGGACGGCGGTCCCGCCGGCGGTCGCGGGGGCGGCGGCGCTCTGCGGAGGGATGCTCGTGGCCGTGATCTGGGCGCGCCGGCGCGTGTCCCGCCGCTGGCTCCCCTTCGTGCCGGCCGGCCTTCTCTTCGGCTCTTCGTACGTCGCGCTCTTCGAGGCGTACTACCGCGGTCGCGTCACGGTGGTGGCGCCGCTCGTTGCGATCGAGTCGCTGGTCGGGGTCGCGCTCTCGGTGGTCTTCCTCCGCAGCTCGGAGCTGGTGGGGAAGAGGCTCGTCTTCGGTGCGTCGCTGATCGTCGCGGGCGGCGCGCTCATCGGCGCCTTCCGCTAGCGCCGGCGCGTGTAGGCGACGTTGATCAGCGCGATCGCGATCCAGGCGATGATCGAGATGATCACGCCTCCCACTCCGTGAGCGTCCGAGTTCGCCACGGCAGTGACTCCGATGCCGAGTGCCATCGACCCGAGCGCGAGCCGCAGATCGAGCGCGGGGTGGCGGGGAGCGGGAGTGGCCCGGCCACGTTCGTCGAGCTTGTGCTCGATCCGTTGCAAGAAGCCCGCGATTAGCTCATCGTCGTGCTCGCTGCCCAGTTCGCGCCTGGCCGCGACCGTCGCCTCGAGCTCCTTGGCCACGTCCGCGTCCATCCTTCGATTATCGCGCACGAGCGCACGAGATATCTGCTATAAACAGGCTTAGATTTTCTCATCAGAGGAGGCAGAAGACAGCATGGCGAAGACCATCGGCATCGACCTGGGGACGACGAACTCGTGCATGGCCGTGCTCGAGGGCGGCGAGCCGGCCGTCATCCCGAACGCCGAGGGAGGCCGCACGACGCCCTCCGTCGTCGCGTTCACGAAGGACGGTCAGCGGCTCGTCGGCGCTCCGGCCCGGCGGCAACAGGTCACCAACCCGACCAACACCATCTTCTCGATCAAGCGCTTCATGGGGCGCAAGTTCGACGAGGTCACGGAGGAGATGACGATCGTCCCGTACGAGGTCGTCCAGGGCTCGAACGGCGACGTGCGCGTGAAGGCGGAAGGCAAGGAGTACGCCCCGCCGGAGATCAGCGCGATGATCCTCCAGAAGCTCAAGCAGGATGCCGAGTCGTATCTCGGCGAAACCGTGACTGACGCGGTCATCACCGTCCCCGCGTACTTCAACAACGCGCAGCGCGAGGCGACGAAGGACGCCGGCAAGATCGCCGGCCTCAACGTGCTCCGCATCATCAACGAGCCGACCGCGGCCGCACTCGCGTACGGACTCGACAAGGAGGGCTCGGACCAGACGATCCTCGTCTTCGACCTCGGCGGCGGCACGTTCGACGTGTCGGTGCTCGAGCTCGGCGAGGGCGTGTTCGAGGTCAAGTCGACCGCAGGTGACAACCACCTCGGCGGCGACAACTTCGACAAGGCGGTCGTCGACTGGATGGTCGCCGAGTTCAAGAAGGATCAGGGCATCGACCTCGCGGCCGACCGGATGGCGCTGCAGCGCCTCTACGAAGCGGCGGAGAAGGCGAAGATCGAGCTGTCGTCCACGATGACGACGCAGATCAACCTCCCGTTCATCACGGCAACGCCGGAGGGCCCGAAGCACCTCGACCTGCAGCTCACGCGCGCGAAGCTCGAGGAGATCACCGCCGACCTGCTCGAGCGCACGGTCGGCCCGACGAAGCAGGCGCTCACCGACGCCGGTCTCGATTCTTCGAAGATCGACCACGTCGTCCTCGTCGGCGGCATGACCCGCATGCCGGCGGTGCAGGAGAAGGTCAAGGCGCTGATCGGCAAGGAGCCGCACAAGGGCGTCAACCCCGACGAGGTCGTCGCGGTCGGCGCTGCGCTCCAGGCCGGTGTGCTCAAGGGAGAGGTCAAGGACATCCTCCTGCTCGACGTCACTCCGCTCTCGCTCGGGATCGAGACGAAGGGCGGTGTGATGACGAAGCTCATCGAGCGCAATACGACCATCCCGACCAAGAAGTCAGAGGTCTTCACGACCGCCGAGGACAACCAGCCCTCGGTCGAGGTGCACGTCCTCCAGGGCGAGTCGGAGATGGCGACGTACAACAAGACGCTGGGCAAGTTCCAGCTGGTCGGGATCCCGCCGGCGCCGCGCGGCATGCCGCAGATCGAGGTCACCTTCGATATCGATGCGAACGGGATCATCAACGTGTCCGCGAAGGACATGGGAACCGGAAACGTCCAGCAGATCCAGATCCAGGGCGGTTCCGGGCTCTCGGAGGACGAGGTGCAGGAGATGATCCGCAACGCGGAGTCGCACGCCGACGAGGCGCACCGGCTGCGCGAGGCCGCGGACACGAAGAACCTCGCCGAGACGCTCGCGTACCAGACGGAGCGCTCGCTCAAGGAGCACCGCGACAAGCTCGACGAATCCGACGCCTCGACGATCGAGGGCCGGGTCATGGAGCTGCGGCAGGCGCTCGAGGGTGACGATCTCGGCGAGATCCGCTCCAAGATGGAGGCGCTGCAGGAGGCCTCGCACAAGCTCGCCGAGGCGGTCTACGCCCAGGCGACCGCGCAGGCGCAGGCGTCTGCGTCGAGCAGCGGCAACGGTGCGACGACTCCCGACGACGAGGTCGTCGAGGAGGGCGAGTACGAGGTCGTCGACGAGGAGGCGCCCACCTCGTGACCGAGGAGCAGGTCGAGCAGCAGGACGAGCAGGTCGAGGACGAGCAGCAGCAGCCCCGGCCGACGCCGGAGGCGTCGGCGGTTTCCGGGCCGGGCGTCGGCGGCTCTGCCGCCGACGCTTCCAGCCCTC
>DATFHC010000171.1:0-12964 GCA_035248765.1 Gaiellaceae bacterium | reverse complement strand
GCCGTCCTGCTCTGGGCGCTCAACATCACCGTCACGAAGTACGTGTTCGAGCACGGCTGGCTGCCGCTCGCGTACGCAACCATCCGCTACTTCGCCGCGATCGCCCTCTTCTGGCTCTACACCTTGTGGCGCGAGGGCTCGTTCCGGATCGCGCGCGCCGACTGGAAGTACGTCGGCATCGCGGCGGCCGCGATCTTCGTGAACCAGCTCTGCTTCGTCTACAGCCTCGAGTTCGCCAAGGCGTCGACGGTTTCGCTCCTCTTCGCGTCGTGCCCGATGTTCATCGGGCTCTTCGCGATCGTCTTCCAGCACGCACGGCTGCAGAGGTCGTTCTGGATCGGCGCCGGGCTGACGTTCGCGGGCGTCGCTCTGATCGCGGCCGGAGCCGGGGGCGGGCTCGTCTCGGGCTGGAAGGGAGACCTGCTGGCGATCGCGCTCGCGATCACCTGGGCCGGCTACACCATCGCGATCGCACCGCTCATGCGCCGCTACTCGCCGTTCCGCATCAGCGCGCTCGTGCTCGCCCTGGGCTGGGCGCCGCTCGCTCTCGTCAGCATTCCGCAGGTCCACCACCAGGACTTCGCTTTCTCGGGGACGGTGTGGCTCGGGTTCGCCTACGCCGTCATCGGGCCGCTCTTCCTGACGAACATCCTCTGGTTCACCTCAGTCGACCGGGTGGGGGCGGCCCGCGCGGCGATCTTCAACAACATGCAGCCGTTCTTCGCGGTGTTCTTCGCGTTGCTGATCCTCTCCGAGTCGATCCACGGGCTCGAGATCGCGGGCGGCGTGCTCATCTTCGCCGGGATCGCATTCGAGCGAGTGCGCCGGCGTCCTCGAGTGCCCGCGGCCGAGGTCGAGGGCCCGGCATAATCGGCCCATGGCCGAAGACTTCATGCCGCTCAGCGGCTGGGATCACGTCGAGCTCTGGGTCGGCAACGCAAAGCAGTCCGCGTACTTCTACGAGCACGCCATGGGCTTCACCCGCACCGCGTATGCGGGTCCGGAGACGGGAGTTCGCGACCGAGCTTCCTACGTCCTCGAGCAGGGAGACGTGCGCTTCGTCGTCACGAGCGCACTCCGCGAGGAGCACGAGATCACGAAGCACCACGCGAAGCACGGCGACGGCGTCCGCGACATCGCCCTCACCGTGCCCGACGCGACCGAGGCGTACCGCCAGGCGGTCTCGCGCGGCGCACGCGGCGTCATGGAGCCACGCACCGACGAGGACGAGTTCGGGACCGTCGAGCGGGCGGCGATCTCCACCTACGGCGACACGATCCACACCTTCGTCAACCGCGCCGACTACAGCGGCCCGTTCCTGCCCGGCTACGTCTCCGTGTCGGAGAA
The DNA here is from genome assembly GCA_035248765.1 of Gaiellaceae bacterium. Lineage (GTDB taxonomy): Bacteria > Actinomycetota > Thermoleophilia > Gaiellales > Gaiellaceae > Palsa-739. The sequence continues at coordinate 11,617 of DATFHC010000171.1, read as the reverse complement.
CGGTCACACCGGGCAGGGCGTCGGCCTCCTGAACATCGACCACATCGTCGGCAACGTCGAGCTCGGCCGGATGAACCACTGGGTCGAGTTCTACGAGCGCGTCTTCGGGATGACGAACATCCTCCATTTCGGCGACGACCAGATTCAGACCGAGTACTCGGCGCTCATGTCGAAGGTCATGTCGGACGGCTCCGGGAAGGTCAAGTTCCCGATCAACGAGCCGGCCGAGGGGAAGCGCAAGAGCCAGATCGAGGAGTACGTCGAGTTCTACGGCGGCGCAGGAGCGCAGCACATCGCGCTCGCGTCGACGGACATCGTCGGCACGGTCGAGGCGATGAAGGAGCGCGGCTTCAAGTTCCTGGACACCCCCGACTCCTACTACGACGAGGCGCCGGGCCGCGTCGGGGAGATCGCCGAGGAGTGGCCGATCCTGCAGGAGCACAAGATCCTCGTCGACCGCGACGAGGACGGCTACCTCCTGCAGATCTTCACGAAGACCGCGCAGGACCGGCCGACGGTCTTCTTCGAGGTGATCGAGCGCCATGGTGCGACGACGTTCGGCGAGGGCAACTTCAAGGCGCTGTTCGAGGCGATCGAGCGCGAGCAGGCGTTGCGCGGCAACCTGTAGGAGGCCCTAAACGAGCATGTTCGACGACGCGAGGGCGGCGAGCCGGCAGGCCCGCTCGCTGCGCAGCGTCGGTCACCGGCCTTTCCCCCTGCCCGACAGCCGCTGGACGCTCGGACAGACGTGGGAGCACATCTTCTGGGCGCACTGGGCCGTGCCGCTCGAGGAGGTTCGAGCGCACGTGCCGGACGAGCTCGAGATCGAGGAGCACGACGGTAGCGCCTGGCTCTCGTTCGTCTTCTTCCGCGTTCGCGCGCTGCGGGCTCGCGGCGCGCTGCCTGTGCCGGGGATCTCGTCGTTCCTCCAGCTCAACATCCGCACCTACGTGCGCGGCCCCGACGGGCTGCCGGGCGTCTGGTTCTTCAGCATCGACGCATCGAGCCGGCTCGCCGCGCTCGGCGTGCGTCGCATCTACCGCGTGCCGGCGTTCCACGCGAGGATGACGCTCGACCCGGTGGGGGAGTGGCAGGACGTCGAGTGCGTCCGGGTCGGTGAGGCGGGCCGTGTCTTCTCGGCGCGCTACCGGCCGACGGGAGAGGCGTTCCACGCCGAGGACGGCTCCCTCGAGTGGTTCTTGACCGAGCGCTACCGCCTCTTCGCCGGAGACGAGGCCGCCGAGATGCACCACGACCGCTGGCTGCTCAGCCCGGCGGAGGCCGAGATCGAGCTCGCCTCGATCGCTCCGTTCCCGCTCGGCGGGGTACCGCGCTGCCACTGCGCGTTCCGGCAGGACGCGCTCATCTGGCCGCCCGAGCCCATCGGGGTCTGAGGCTGGAAACGTCGCCGGCCGAGCCGGCGACGCCCGGCCGACAGACCCCGGGCGCTAGCGCCCGGGGGCCGTAGGCTTCGCCGCGTGGAGGCCCAGCGGAAAGCCGCGCTCTGGTCGGTCTTCGCCGCGCTCGCGCTCATCGGGCTCAAGCTCGGCACCGGCCTCGCGACGCACAGCCTCGGACTCATCTCGGAGGCGGCACACTCCGGAACCGATCTCATCGCGGCCGGACTGACCTTCTTCGCCGTCGGTGTCGCCGTGCGGCCCGCCGATCCCGGGCATCAGTACGGCCACGGCAAGGCCGAGCATCTCGCCGCCCTCGCGGAAGGAGCCATCCTCGTCCTCGCCAGCGCCGTCATCGTCTGGCGCGCGATCGCGCGGCTCGGCAACGGCGGCGCGTCGGTGCACGCCACGTGGTACGCGCTCGTCGTCGTCGGAGTGGTGATCGCCATCGATCTCGCTCGGACGACGGCGTCGTGGCGTGCCGCGCGCGCGTACTCGAGCCCGGCGCTCGCATCGAACGCGCTCCACTTCGGCAGCGACCTCGGCGGCTCGGTGGCCGTGCTGGTCGGACTGCTGTTCGTACGCGCCGGCCATCCGCGAGCGGATGCGCTCGCAGCGCTTTTCGTCGCCGTGCTCGTCCTCTTCGCCGCAGCGCGGCTCATGCGGCGGAACGTCGACGTCCTGATGGATCGTGCGCCGGCAGATGCCGAGGAGGCCGCGCGCCGCGCGATCGTCGACGTGCAGCCGCCCGTGCAGCTGCGGCGTCTACGCATGCGCCAGGCTGCGGGGCGCGTGTTCGCCGACGTCGTCATCGGCGTCGACTACGGCGCGGCAGTCGGCCAGGGCCACGCTGCGGCGGACGCGGTCGAGCGGGCCGTGCAGTCGGCGCTGCCGGAGGCCGACGTCGTCGTCCACGTCGAGCCGAGCGGAGCCGCCGACGCCGACGTGCGCGAGCGGGCCCATGCCGCGGCGCTCGACGTCCCGCGAGTGCGCGAAGTGCACAACGTCTCGGTGGTCTCGGTAGACAGCGGGACCGAGCTCTCGCTCCACCTCAAGCTGCCGGGCGACCTCCCGCTCGAGGAGGCGCACGCGATCGCCGAGCAGGTGGAGCGGGCGATCGAGCGTGCCGTCCCCGAGGTTTCTGCTGTGCAGACGCACCTCGAGCCGCTCGGCGAGGAGGCGGCGGGCACCGAGGTCTCCGGCGACGCGGCGACGGTGCGCCGGATCGTCCTGGCCGAGCTCGGCGTCGAGCCGGCGGAGCTCCGCTTTGTCGACACCGACGAAGGCCTCGTCGCCTATCTCACGTTGCGGCTCGGCTCCGACACGCTCGCCGCCGCGCACGCGGACGCGAGCCGGATCGAGGAGCTCATCCGCCGCGAGCGGCCGGAGATCGCCGACGTCGTCGTCCACACAGAGCCTCGATGAAGCTGTGCATGTTCAGTCCGAAAGAGCCGTTCTTAGAGCGCGGTTGGCCGGGACGCATCGACGGCGACAAGGTGGTCCAGCTCGCCGCGCAGACGCTTCAATCCTTCTTCACCGGGGGAGGGCAGGCGCGTGAGCACGCCGAGTTCCCGCTGTCCGACGTCGTCTTCCGCGCCCCGGTTCTTCATCCGCCTTCGATCCGGATCTTTGACGACGCCGGCGACTTCGCCTTCGCCAATCCGGCGGCGATCAAGCCGGCCGGCGAGGATCCAGGTGTGCCTGGAGCCGAAGGGGTCGAGCGCGTCGCCGCGATCATCGGCGCCGAAGGTGCGATCGGTGGTTTCACCCCGCTCGTCGAGTGGGTTGCACCGCAACTGCGGGGTGAGAAGCAGCGCGACTTCGCGCTCACACTTGGGCCGTTCGTTACGACGCCCGACGAAGGCGTGCCGCCCGGCGTCGACTGGGATCGCCTCGTCGCGCATGCGGCCGAGAACACGACGCTCTTTTCGGGAGACCTGATCGTTCGATGAAGGTCGCGGTCGTGGGGGCCGGCGTGATGGGTTGCGCGACCGCTTGGGCACTGCGCGAGCGCGGCGCCGAGGTGACCGTGCACGAGCAGTTCGCGCTCGATCACGACCGAGGGTCGAGCCACGGGCGCACGCGCATCTTTCGCATCGCATATCCGGACGCGGACTGGATCCGCTTCGCGCAGGAGGCGTACGCAGGCTGGCGGGAGCTCGATTCTGATCTCCTCGGCCTGTACGGGCTCGTCGAGCTCGCTCCCGATCCCTCGCTGATCTCGGCGCGGGCACTCGACGAGAGCGGCGTGCCGTACCGGATGCTCGACGAGGACGAGGTGCGCGCGCTCGGCGCGACTCTCCCTCACGGCTGGACGGCGCTGCACCTCGCAGATGCGGGCGTGGTGTTCGCGGACCGGGCACGTCATGCGTTCCTCGAGGCGGCCGGCGTGGAGGTCCAGACGAACCGGCGCATCGAGTCGACCGAGGAGCTCGAGGCCGACGTGGTCGTCGTCACTGCCGGTCCCTGGGTGCGCGACCTCGTTCCGGACCTGCCGGTGACGGTCACGCGCGAGACGCTCGCCTATTTCCGCTACGAGGGCCCGCCGCGTCCGTGCATCGTCGACCTGAGCGCCGAGACCAGAACGCACGCGATGTACTCGCTCCACGATCCGGTCTACGGGCTCAAGGCCGGCGCGCACCACTCAGGCTCGGACGCCGACCCCGACAGCGAGGGCACGCCCGATTCCACCGTCGTCGAACGCATCTCGTCGTGGGTTCGTGAGCGCTTCCCGGACATCGACCCCACCCCCGTCGAGGCCCAGACATGCATGTACACGACGACGGCCGACCAGAACTTCGTTCTCGAACGGCGCGGCCGCGTCGTGGTTGGCTCGGCCTGCTCGGGACACGGCTTCAAGTTCGCGCCCGCGATTGGTCGCAGGCTCGCGGACCTCGCCCTGAGCTGAGCGCGTTACGCTTTCGGCATGCCCTTCTACCAGCGCCTCGGAGACGTCCCGCGCAAGCGCCACGTCCAGTTCCGGGACAACGGGACGCTCCTCACCGAAGAGGTCATGGGCCTCGAGGGCTTCACCGGAAACGAGTCGATCCTCTATCACCTCCAGTCGCCGTGCCGCGTGATGGAGCTCGGGGGCTTCGAGCCGACCGAGCGCGAGGAGTGGGTGCCCGAGCAGCACACGCACCTGCACTTCAAGACGTTCGACACCGCACCCGAAGGAGACGAGATCACGGGCAGGCGCGTGCTGATGTGGAACAACGACGTCGAGATCTCCCTCTGCCGGCCGTCCGGCTCGATGGAGTACTTCTTCCGGAACGGCGAGGGCGACGAGGTGATCTTCGTCCACGAGGGATCGGGGACGCTCGAGACGATCTTCGGCGACCTGCCGTACAAAGAGGGCGACTACGTCGTCGTTCCGCGCGGCACGACCTACCGCTTCCGCCCGGAAGGCGAGCAGCGCTACCTCGTGTTCGAGACGCCCGGCCTGATCGAGATTCCGCGCCGCTACCGGAACCAGTACGGGCAGCTGATCGAGGGCGCGCCGTACTACCACCGCGACATCCATCCGCCGACCGAGCTGAGGACCGTGCGGGAGACCGGGGAGTACCCGGTCAAGGTTCGCGTCCGCGGCGGCTACCAGACGTACGTGGTCGACTACCACCCGTTCGACGTCGTCGGCTGGGACGGCTACCTCTACCCGTGGACGTTCTCGATCTACGACTTCGAGCCGATCACGGGGCGCATCCACCAGCCGCCGCCGTCGCACCAGACTTTCGCCGGCCAGAACTTCGTGATCTGCTCGTTCTGCCCGCGCAAGCTCGACTTCGATCCGCTCGCGGTGCCGATCCCGTACCACCACTCGAACCTGCAGTCGGAGGAGATGATCTATTACGTCTCCGGCAACTTCGGCTCGCGGAAGGGCGTCGAGGTCGGCTCGATCACGCTCCACCCGTCCGGGCTGCCGCACGGGCCGCAGCCGGGGCTTGCCGAGAAGGCGATCGGCCTGCACGAGACGCACGAGCTCGCCGTGATGTGTGACACGTTCCATCCGCTGCGGCTGACGACGGTCGCGCGCGACCTCGACGACGGGACGTACTGGCGCTCCTGGTACGCGAACGCCCAGGACGGCGACGGGGCGGCCGAGGACTCCGACGCGTCGGGCGCCGGCCTCACCTCTCACCTATAGCCAGCCTGCCGGTCCCGCAGCCGTTCTCGCTCGAGCTGACCACGGCTCGCTTTCGCGCGTTCGGGCTCGACCGGGCGACGGTGTGGGAGGACGGAGCGCTCTATCGCGCCGTTGGCGGGCGGGAGGTACGGATTGCGGCGGCGGAAGGCGGGGGCGGCGCCGTCGAGGTCGAACCGCTCGACGCGGAGACGGAGCGGGTCGTCCGCAGGCTGCTCGGCTTCGACTTCGACCTGGTCGCCTTCTCCACGTGGGCCGCGGGCGAGGAGGAGCTCGCTCCGCTCGTCGTCCGCTTCGCCGGCCACCGGCCGACGCTCGCCCCGGATCCGTTCGAGATGCTCGTGGGCGCCATCACCGCCCAGCAGGTGTCGCTCTTCGCGGCCGTTGCGATCCGCAACCGGCTCGTCGAGCGCTTCGGCAGGCAGGTCGGCAGGGTCTGGGAGTTCCCGACACGGGCGAGCCTTGCAGTCGCATCCGAAGAGGAGCTCTTCTCCCTGGGCTTCTCGCGACGGAAGGCCGAGTACGTGATCGGGCTCGCGCGTTCCGATCTCGACCTCGCCGCGCTTGCGGTTCTTCCCGACGACGAGGTGAAGGAGCGCTTGACCTCCGTGCGCGGCCTCGGCGAATGGACCGCCGACTGGTTCCTCGCCCGCTACCTCGGCCGCCCGAATGCCTGGCCGGCCGGCGACCTCGCGCTGCGCAAGGCAGTACGCGCGCTCTATGGTGACGTCGATGTCCGCGCGACGGGCGCGCGGTTCGAGCCCTTCCAGAACCTGACTGCGCACTATCTCCTCGCCCAGTATCTGAATCCGTGATCAGAGCCGCGACTCCCGACGACCTCCCGCTCGTCCGTCAGCTCTGGCAAGCCTTCAACACGGAGATTCCCGATGAGCCGTGGCGCGAGGATGACCTCGCCGAGGATCTGGAGTGGCTCGAGCAGGCCGTCCAGGAGGAGATCGTCCTGCTCGCGGACGAGAGTGGGCTCGCGGTCGCACGCCGGAAGGGGGCGCGCATGGGCTTCCTCGAAGTCGTGTACGTGCGGCCCGAGGCGCGACGTGGCGGCCTCGCCGCCGAGCTGGTTCGCGAAGTTGCCGTTCGCCTGCAGGATGCGGGCGCCGAGATGCTCGAGCTCGAGGTCCTCGCGTCCAACGCCGAAGCGCGTGCGATCTACGAGCACTGGGGCTTCAAGCCGGTCGAGCTGACGCTCGGCGCGCCGCTCGCACAGCTCGAGCAACGGCTCGCCCCGGCGGACGGGCCGACGTTCGGCTTCATTCACGTGCAGACCGACGATGTCGAAAAGGTCAAGCGGGACGCCGTCAAGGTGCTGCGCTCCGAACCGGACGTCGACGTCGAGGGCGGGTGGGTGCGGGTGCGCTCGGACATGACCGACGCCGATCCCTCGCGGCTGAAGTCGCTTGCCAAGGAGCTCTCCTACACGAGCGGAGGGGTCGTCCTCTCGCTCGGCGTAGAGCGCGGCGCGGTCGTCCGCTACGACCTCTTCGACCGCGGCTCGGACGTCGACGAGTACCTCTCGGTCCCGGAGTACTACGGCGCCCTGCCGCCCGGGGACGCCTACGCGCTGGGTGCGAACGCGACGGTGGTTGCTCGGCTGACGGGCGCCGATCCGAAGCGCGTGCGCGAGGTGGCGCGAACCGCGGCGTCTCCCGGCGACCTGCCACCCGCGCAGGAGCTGTACGAGCAGATCGCAGCGGTGATGGGGCTCCAGCCGTGATCACGCTCTACGACGCCGCGCGCTGCCCCTACTGCGCTCGTGTCCGGATCGTCCTCGCCGAGAAGGGCGTCGAGCTCGACGTGGTCGAGATCGACCTCTCCGATCGTCCCGCCTGGCTGTACGAGAAGAACGCGAGCGGGCGCGTCCCGGTGGTCGAGGAGGAGGGGAGGCCACTGCCGGAGTCGGCGGTGATCATGGAGTTCCTGGAGGAGCGCTATCCCGAGCCGCCGCTGTTGCCGCAGGATCCCGCCGATCGCGCGTTTGTCCGGCTGCTCATCTTTCGCGACCACGAGCTGACCGATCCCTACTACGCCTTTCGCCGTGGCGAGGAAGGCGCGCGCGAGGAGCTCGATGCGATGCTCCGCGCGCTCGACATCGTGCTCGGCGAGCGGCCGTTCCTCGGCGGTGCCGAGTACGGGCTCGCCGACATCGCGTACGTCCCGTGGCTTCTGCGAGCCCGCGACATGCTCGGCGTGGACCTCGACGGCTTTCCGTCGCTCACCGCCTGGCTCGCGCGGCTGGAGGAGCGGCCCGCGATCGCAGTCGAAGCCGGTATCGTCGCCGCGCTGTGAGGGCCGTCGTCGATTCCGGGTGGCTTGCCGAGCATCTCGGCGAGGAGGATCTGGTGGTCGGGGACGTTCGTGGGCCGAACGCGCACATGCGCGGCCACATCCCGGGCTCGCGACCGCTCGTGCTCGGCTCCCCGCCACCGGCGGCGGATGAGGAGTCTGCGCGTGCGCTCGCGCAGGAGATCGCGTTGCGTTTGCGGCGGCACGGGATCACCGGCCGCGAGCGACTCGTGCTGGCCGACCGTGGAGACGGGGTGGGGGCGATGCCTGCGGCTCAGATGGCCGAGCTCGCGGGCCATCCGCAGGTCGCGATTCTGCTGGGCGGGATCGCCGGCTGGGACGGTGAGCTTCGGGAGGGAGCGGTCGAGCTCGAGCCGGTCCGGGAGGCCGACCTCGAGCCGAATCCGCGCGCGCTGCCGACGCGGCAGGAGCTCTCGTGGCGGCTCGGCGACGACTCGCTGACGATCCTCGACGTCCGGACTGCGGACGAGTTCAGCGGCCGGCGCGGAAACCAGTGCGATCCGCGCCAGGGGCACATCCCGGGCGCGCGGAATCTCGAGGTCGGCGAGCTGTTCGAGGCGCCTGGGCGCCCGGCCTCTTCGGAGCGCATCCGTGAGGTCGTCGGCCTACCCGAGGGCGCCGAGATCGTCGCCTACTGCCACTCCGGCTCACGCTCGGCACTCGCCACGCTGGCGCTCCGCTCGGCCGGCTATGCGGCGCGGAACTACGCCGGCTCGTGGCACGAGTGGAGCCGGCACGCCGAGCTCCCGCTCGAGCGCTGACCTACTCGTCCGCGGTGGGCGGAGGCGGCGCCGTGGTCTGGTTCACCGGAGCCCACGGAATCTTCTCGCCGGACGCGCGCATCGCCATGACGGCAGCCGCGACCTCTGCGATGCCGGCGATGAGCGCGAAGCAGAGCCCATGCCTCGCCCCAGCGTCGTAGCTGAGCTCGGAAAGGTGGTACCGCGGCAACGTCGTCCAGCGGATGATCACGAGCAGCAGGCCGAGCGCGGCGAGGCAGGCGACGAGCACCGTCGGGCCGATCTGGAATGTGGGCAACGTTGCGCCCGAGCGGCGAAGAACCAGGAGCACGCCGGCGAAGGTGAGCAGCTAGCCGCCGGCCCAGGCCGTGAAGCCGGCCGGCCAGCCGCTGACGGACGCGCTGAACGGTCCAACGCTGACGCCGTACCAGGGCAGGAAGAGTGCGATGAACGCGACCGCCGCCCCGCCGACGACTACACGATCCAGGGTCCTGAGCTCTTTCCAGTCGAACCGCATCTCTCCACCTCCACGGGACCCCGCCTAAGCCCCCGACGCGCGCAATCGTGAACTTTCCGTTGGACGGCGAGGACTCAGCCGAGCGCGATGAGCGCCACGCCGCCCGCGACGACGACGGCTCCTGACAGCCGCTTGAGGCTCACGCGCTCGCGGAGGAAGACGGCGGCAAGAAGCGCCGCGATGACGATGCTCGACTCGCGCACCGCGGCGACCTCCGGAGCCGGCGCGACTCTCAGTGCGGCGAGGACGAGCGCGTACGCGCCGAACGCCGCCACCGAGGCGCTCACAGTCGGCGCGGTCAGCTCCGCACGAATCGCGCGAACTCCGCGCCGCATCGCGACCACAGGCACTGCCACGAGCCCGACCGGGGCGAGCACAAGCTCGAGATACGGGAGCGCCGCCGCGTGATGCAGCCCCTCCTTGTCCACGAGCGTGTAGCCCGCGATCGCGCAGCCGATGGCGAGTGCCACGAGCACGCCTTCGTCGCCGCGCGTGAACCCGCGCACGAGGAGGACACCGACGGCGACGAGGCAGACTCCTGCCGCCGCCGCCACGGAGACGTGGCGGCCGAGCACGACGGCCGTGCCCACCAGGACGAGCAGCGGAGCGGACCCGCGGGCGACCGGGTAGACGACGGACAGCTCTCTCCGAGCGTAGGCGGCGACGAGCAGCCCGAAGTACAGGCCCTCGAACACCGCCGAGACGGCGACGTATGGCGCGACGGCCCACGACATAGACCAGGTCGCAGCGGCGACCGGCGCGAAGAGAACGAGCGAGGCACCGAGGACGACGGCAAAGCGTGCTTCGACGTCGTCCGAGCCGCGCAGGAACACGTTCCACCCGGCGTGGAGGACGGCCGCCGCGAGCGTCAGCGCGAGTGCGTCAGCCGGCACGCGGCGCGAACTGCTCGGCGGCTGCGAGGAAGGAGCGGCAGAGGCGGCGTCCGAGCTCGTTCCACGTTCCGATCCGCTCGCGCGTTTCGCGCCGTAGCCGGTCGGGATCGGCTGGCGGGTCGGTCTCGTCGGCGATCCAGCGTCCGAGCTGAGGCTCCGTGACCTCGGGGTGGAACTGGACCCCCCAGCACATCTCTCCGAGCCGGAAGGCCTGGAGCGAGGCTGCGTTCTCTGCGAGCACGACCGCCCCGTCAGGGAGCTCGTGTCCGTAGTGGTGCCATTGCAGGGCCTCGAACCGCGGCGGAAGTGCCGAGAGGACGGGATCCGCCGCGCCCGCTTCCGTCAGCGCGACCTCGTTCCAGCCGACCTCGGGCTCGGCGAGCCGGCCGACCCACGCGCCGGCTGCCTTCGCCAGGAGCTCCGACCCGAGGCAGATTCCGAGCGTCGGCACCTGCCGTCCCGGCAGCGCGCGTAGCCAGTCCTGCTCGTCCCGCAGCCACGGATGCAGGTCGTCCTGGTCGGGATGCATCGCGCCGCCGAAGACGAAGACGGCGTCGTAGCGCGCGAGCGGCTGCGGAGGCGGGGTTCCCCACTCGAAGCTCCATTCGTCGAGCTGGTGGCCGGCCTCCGCGACGAGGGGGCCGAACAACGCAGCGCCGGCGTCCTCGCCGTGGACGAGGGAGAGGATCCGCATCAGGCCCCACCGCTTGCCGAGATCCGGTTCACGTCGAGGAGCCGGCGCAGCTGCCGCGCATTCGTCGCCGCCTGGGACACGCGCCGCAGAGGGTTGTCGGGATCCTCCGACGAGGCGTTGTTGTTGAAGAACGCGTAGGCTTGCTCGGTCTGCCCGGCGAGCTCCCGCAGGGGCTCCATCCACTCGCCGAGCTCCTCGTCCGAGTAGAGGTAGTCGAAGCGCTCGGCCGCCGATCCGCCGCGCTTGTTCCAGGTCCCGAGATTGCGGCCGTGGAAGCGGACGTAGGCGGTGGGGGACGTTGTCGCTACGACCGTCGGGACGAGGTTCTTCGCGGTGTCCGAGCGGGGCGCGTCGACGACGACGTACCCGGCGCCGATCCGTTCGAGGAACGCGAGGCTCGCCGCGCGGTTCTCGTCGTCGAGCCACGAGCGGTGGCGGAACTCGACGAGCATCTCGTCCCCGCCAAGCTGCTCGCGCGCCCACTCGAGATAGTCGAGCGAGTAATCCTTGAAGACGACGTAGGGCGGCAGCTGCATCAGGATCCCACCGAGCTTGCCCGCGGCGCGAAGGGGCTCGAGGGCTTCGAGGAAGCGCCGGAACACCTCGCCTCGGAGCTCCCGCGGCGGCCGGTCGACGCGGCCACGCTCGTCGACGGGCATCTCGCCGCGCAGGTCCTCCGGGATGACCTCCGCCTTGACCGGATGCCGCGTCATGAGGCCGAACGCCTTGATGTGCATCGTGAACCCGTCGGGCGTTCGCTCGGCCCAGCCCCGCACCATCGACTCGCTCGGCAGCCGGTAGAAGGTCGAGTCGACCTCGACCGTGTCGAAGTGCTCGGCGTACCAGGCGAGCCGCTCCTTGGCCGGCAGCTTCGGCGGGTAGAACCACTTCGAGAGCGCCTCGTCGGCCCACG
>DATFHC010000170.1:0-8303 GCA_035248765.1 Gaiellaceae bacterium | reverse complement strand
CGATGATCGGCAGGAGAGACTCGCCCTTCGCGGTCAGGTGGTATTCGACGCGCGGCGTAGGTCACGCGCTCGAACGGCCACTCGCGCGCGAGCCATTCGCTGACCGCCCGCCAGAGCGGCGCATCCAGCTCGGAGCGGTGGGCCCGTACCCAGGAGAGCACCTTGGCATCGTGCTCTCCGCTCTTGTCGGGATAGATGTAGATGCAGCCGATCACATCAGCGGTCGCCGGATCGAGCACGGTGTACGTGAAGCCCTTCCGGCTCTCGAAGTCGTCGGCGTGCCGTTGCAGGTCTTCGAGGTTCTTCGCCCGGTTGCGATCGTCGGGCCAGGAGCTCCTCTCCCAGCCCGGCGTCCCGTGGATGTGCTCCACCGACGACGACCACGCCTCGTAGTCGGAATCGTTGTGCTGCGGTCCGAGCGGTTCGAGCCTGAACCGCTCCGTGTCGAAAGCAAGCGGCACGACGAAGCCGGGCGGGACGAACGGGCGCTCGGCCAAGGCTAGAGAGCGTGCGGATGCTGGCGCCCGCAAGGGAGCCAGTCGTGGCCGAACTCGCGCATGGCGTCGATGATCGGCAGGAGGGACTGGCCCTTCGCCGTCAGCGAGTACTCGACCCGGGGCGGCGTCTCGGGGTAGCTCTGCCGCTCGAGGATCCCGTCGGCCTCGAGGGCGCGCAGCCGCTCGGCGAGCGTGCGCGGGCTGATGCCCTGGCACGAGCGCTCGAGCTCGGAGAACCGCCGCGGCCCTTCGGAGAGATCGTGGACGAGCAGCGCCGTCCACTTCGCGCCGATGATCTCGGCGGTCGCGGCGACCGCGCAGGTGCCTGCGACGTGGACCGGGTTCATCGTGCGAACGGCCATCACTCCGATTGTACGCCGAGCGCGTCAGAGGTTGAATGGCGCCGGGCAGGCGTCGATCTTCGGGATCGAGAAGCGCGCGATCGCGCCGAACCCTCCGGGCGCGGGCTTGCAAGCCTGCGCCACTCCGGCGTCGCACGCGACCGAGAGGAAGATGAATGCGTCCTCCATCGTGAAGCCGTGCTCGTCGACGAGCAGGCGCGCTGCCTCCTCCGACACGAGCTGGAGTGCTTCCGCGTACTCGTCGGCAGTTGCGTGCGGCAGCCAGCGGTCCGCGAGCTCCGTCACCGGCCACGTCGCCTGCTTGTCCTTGAGGACACCGAAGCGGACGTCCACTTCTCCCGCGATCTCGACGCCGGTGAAGCAGATCTCCCCGTCGCCCATCGCCGCGTGCATGTCGCCGACCGCGAACATGCCGCCCGGCTGGCGGACGGGGAAAAAGATCTTCGCGCCGGCGCCGTGCCAATGGTCGTCGAGGTTGCCGCCGTGCCGCCCGGCGAGGCCGTTCGACAGCTCCTCGCCGTCCGTCGCGACGCCCACCACGCCGACCATCGGCATGGCCGGAAACGAGACGCGGTCGTTCATCTTCACCATCCCGTCGCGCACCTCGAAGAGCCGTGTGAGCGGTGACTGCACGTGCTCGATGAGCTGGCCGAAGCCGGGGATGAGCGTGGCCACGCCCCATTCGATGGGGCGCACGTCGAGGATCTCCACCACCAGCGAGTCGCCCGGTTCGGCCCCCTTGACCGCGACCGGCCCGGTCGCTCCGTTGATCCGCGAGAGGTCGATCTCGGTCACGAGGTCGTCCTCGCTCCGGATCTGGCCCGTGAAGCAGTCATTCGTCTCGAAGGTGACGACGTCGCCGGGCTCGACCTCCAGCACGGGCTGGAGGTCGGGCCCGAACGACCAGATCACGTGGTCACGCGACAGGCGATGTTGCGACACGATCCTCCACGGTTTCGTCCTCTACGTAGACGCGATCGACGTCCGCGAGCTTGTCAGGCCGCACGAGAACGACGAACGCCGTCACGGCAAGGCCGAGGATGACCCACGCGACATCGACCCAGTTGCCGTACTTCTCCGGGTACACGGGCGGGTACTTCACGAACTGGTAGTAGAGCGGGAAGAAGAAGAGCACGATCCCGGCGACGGGAAGCACGAGGTGGAGCAGCGGGTTGAACTGTCCTCGCGACTTGAACCCGTACCAGTACATGCACCCCGCGCTGACGAGCATGTAGACGAGGATGACCGGCGGCACCGCGAGCGTCGCGATGGTGAAGAACCCGTCCAGCGTGCCCCATTTCCAACCGAAGAGGAGCGCGACCACGAGTGCGAACGCCGACATCAAGATGATCGCGACGTTCGGCGTCCTGAAGCGTTCGTGCACGCGTCCGAGGGGTCGGGGCGCGAGGCCGTTACGTGCGAGCGAGTAGAAGACCCGTGTCGCAGCGTTCACGGCGGCGTTCGAGTTCGCCGCGATCGAGTTGCAGATCGCTAGGAAGACGAGCACCCAGCCGCCCGCCCAGAACGCCTTCCCGAGACTGCGCCACGGGTCCGGGTTCGTTGTCGCCTGGTTGACGAAGTTGTCGAAGCCGGCTCCGAAGACCCACGCGTACGAGCAGAGGACGTAGAAGAGCCCGATCGCGATCGCCGAGCCGACGACTGCGCGCGGCACGGTGCGACGCGGGTTGCGCGCCTCTTCGCCCAGCGGCGCAGACGCCTCGAAGCCGATGAACGCGAGGATCGCGAAGACCATCCCCTTGAAGACGCCGCTCCAGTCGCCGACTGCGTGGTGCGGGTTGAACGGCTGCAAGTTCAGATCGCCAGCGTTCGAGAACATCATCCACAGCGCGAGGGCCGCGAAGATCGCGATCTCGAAGGCGCCGAGGATCACGCCGGCGGTGGTGGAGAGGCGGATGTCGCGGTACGTGAGCAGGAAGACGACCACCGTCATGAGCACCACCCAGACCCACCACTGGCCGCTGTAGTGCCAGCCAATCGAGTTCGAGAAGACGTCGCTCATCGCCCAGCCGAACTCGAGGTAGAGGAACGGCGCCACCAGTGGCTGGAAGAGGATGAAGAGCCAGGCGACGAGGAAGCCGGCCCATGGGCCGAGGGTCTTGCCGGCGTACGTGTACATGCCGCCCGCGGACGGGAACAGCTTCGCGAGCTGCCCGATCGCGGTCGCGGCGCAGATGCACGCGATCAGTGCGAGGCCGACCGAGAGCGGCAGCGCCTGCTGCGCCTGCGGCACCGAGATGAAGATCGAGTACGCCACGGCGGCCGCGGGAGCCATGTGGGTGATCGACTGGAACAAGACCTGCGGCAGCCCGATCGAGTGCTCGCGTAGATGCTCAAAGCGTCCGCCGCCTACGGATGCAGCCTCCATCGTCCCTCCCTCGTTGGACCCCGCAGCCCGATCTTCTCGGACCCGGCATGGTCTGAGCAATCCCGGCGACACAAGGAGCGAGCGATGAAGCTGATTCCACTCTTCGAAGGTGAGTTGCGTTTCGACGAGACGACCGAGGTCGGCTTCCCGACCTATGGCGAGGACGGCGATTGGCTGGCCTACGTAGAGGGTGACGGTGCAGTGTCCGGGCAGCGGATCACCGGCGACCTTCGCTGGACGAACCACCCTCGCCGGCGGGCGGACGGCACGTGGTTACCGGCCTTCGACGGCGTGATCAGGACGGAAGATTCGGCGGAGATCCTCTTCTCCTTCGGCGGTTACAACCAGGGGGTCACGGATCCCTTCGAGTACGAGCATCGGGGGGCCCTGGCGGCGCTCACCCTGGCGTCGGCCAATCCGGCATACCGGTGGGTCAACCCGGTCTTCGCGGTGCTCGAGGCGGACTTGCGTCCGAGCGCTGACCCGGAGCACTGGCGACTGCGAGCGTACGAGTGTGTGAACGAGATCGTCGCGGAGGAGGCGAGCTGACGTCCGCTCAGTCCCAGGGCGGTGGGTTGTGCGTCCAGCGGCCTCCGAGCATCGTCGCCACGACCTGCACCTCGCGCAACTCGTCCGGCTCGCAGGCGAACGGATCGCGGTCGAGCACGACGAGGTCGGCGTAACGTCCCGGGACGAGCGTGCCGCGCACGCGCTCGTCGTGCGAGAGCCACGCGGGCGCGACGCAGATCGCGTGGAGCGCCTGCTCGAGCGTGAGCCTCTGATCCTCGCGCCAGTGGTCGAGAACCGCGGCGACGACGCCCGCCCACGGCTCGAGTTCCTCGACGGGCGCGTCGGAGCCGTTCGCGAGGAGAGCGCCGGAGTCGAGAAGCGAGCGGAACGAATATGCGCGGTCGAGGCGGTCGGCCCAGTAGCGCTTCGCGAGCTCCTCGTCGGAGGGAGCGTGCGAGAACTGGATGGAGGCGGCTATGCCGAGCTCCGCAAAGCGTGCGACGTCCTCCGGGGCGAGGCACTGCGCGTGCTCGATCCGCTGGCGCAGGCCCCGCGGTTGCCACGCCTCCCGTGAGCGCTCGAACGCGTCGAGGGCGGCCTTGTTCGCCGCGTCGCCGATCGCGTGCACTCCGACCGGCCATCCCGCCTCGGCTCCCTCGCGCACGATCTCCTCGAGCTTCTCGCCGGAGGTGATCACGACGCCGCTTCCGTCGTTCATCCACGCGGTCTGCGAGCCGAGCGTTCCGTCCATGAACGTCTTCAGATAGCCGAGGCGGAGGAGGGGAGAGCCCGCGCCGCTGCGGAGCCCGATCACGCGGAGGTTCCCCAGCTCGTCCGCGGGGGTGGACTGCCAGACGCGGAGCGGCAGGCCGCCCTGCTCCTCGAGCCGCTGCCAGAGGCCGATCGCGCCGAGCCAGCCGTCCTTGTCGTGCAGCGCCGTGACACCGCGCGCCGACGCGACGCGCACACCCTCGCGCATCGCCGCGACGTACTCGTCGTCGGGCGCGCGGGCGTAGCGTTCCTTGAACTGCCAGGCCGCACGCTCGTAGAGGACGCCGGTCGGCTCGCCGCCGCCGTCCCGCACGACCACGCCTCCCTCGACCTCGAGGTCTCCTCCGGCAAGCGCGAGCGCCGCGGAGTTGAGCCAGAGCGCGTGGTAATCCTTCGAGATCAGCATCGCCGGCCGGTCGCGCTCGATCGCGTCGAGCGCCTGGCGCGTCGGCCGCCCGTCGGGCCAGTCGGCATCCCGCCAGCCCTGCCCGCGAAGCCAGCTCCCGCTGCGCGGTGCAGCGCGCACTGCGTCGAGCGCCTCGGCGAGCGACGTGCAGCCGTGCAGGCGGACATCGTTCCGCGCGAGCGCCCAGGTCGGGAAGTGGACGTGCGAGTCCGTGAAGCCGGGCAGCACGCAGCGGCCGCCGAGATCGACCGTCTCCGGGCTCGGCAGCGACGTCTCGTGCACCCCGACGCCGCCCGCGATCCGGTCGCCGGCGATCCAGAGCGAGGAGACGCTCGGCAGCGACGGGTCGAGCGTCCGGATCGTCCCGTTGCGGAGGATCACGGCGCCGAGCGTAGTCCGTCAGGCGGTTTCGAGCCGGGCCTCGACGCGCCGCCGCCACACCTCGGCCGCGACGATGACGAGCACCGTGAGCGTGATGACGACCACCGCGACGGCGATCACCTGCGGCAGCTGGCTCGGGAAACGCAGCGCCGAGTAGAGGTAGAGCGGGAACGTGATCCGTGGGCCTGCGAGGAACGACGCGACCGCGTACTCGTCGAACGACGTCGTGAACGCGACCAGGAGGGCGGAGACCACGGCTGGCAGGATCAGCGGCAGCGTGACGCGGCGGAAGGTCGTCAACGGGCCGGCGCCGAGGTCGTATGCCGCCTCGGCGAGCGAGCTGTCGATCTGCTGGAGCCGCGGCATGAGGATGAGGACCGTGTACGGGAGGCTGATCACGACGTGCCCGACCATGATCGTGAGGATCGAGGGCTGGACTCCGAGCACGTGGAAGAGCAGCAGCAGCGAGATCCCGAGCACGATGAGCGGGACTACGAGCGGTACGAGGACAAGCGTGGTGACGAGTCCCTTGCCGCGGAAGCGGCTCCGGCTCAGGCCGATCGAAGCGAGGACTCCGAGCGCGACCGCGACGACACTCGAGATGGCCGCGACGATTGCGCTCGTCTCCAACGCCGCTTGCAGGTCTCCGTTCTTCAGGAACTCGTGGTACCAGTGGAGCGTGAAGCCGCTGAGCGGGAAGGTCGGCACTGACGCCTTGTTGAACGAGAAGATGACGAGGATCACGATCGGCGCGTAGAGGAAGACGATCACGAGCGCGAAGAACACCCGGATGATCCGGCGGCCGTTGGCCGAGAGCGCAACGTCCATCAGGTGGCTCTCGCGTCGCCGACTCGAAGGAAGCGGACGAACACGACCGTGAGCACCGAGATCACTCCGATCAGGAAGAGGGCCAGCGCCGCCCCGGTCTCCCAGTCGGGGAAGCCCGTCTCGAACAGGTCGACGATCTGGTTCCCGTACATGTAACCGCCGGTGCCGCCGACGAGCGAGGGCGTAACGAACTCACCGACCGTCGGGATGAAGACGAAGAGGAAGGCGGCGACGACTCCCGGCAGGCTGAGCGGAAGGGTCACGCGCAGGAACGCCTGCAGGCGACTCGCGTAGAGGTCGCTCGCGGCCTCGAGCAGCCGATGATCGAGGCTCTCGAGGGTGACGAAGATCGGCAGCGCGACGAAGGGCAGCCAGACGTAGCCGAGCACGAGCATGACGGCGAAGCGGCTGTAGAGAAGGAACGAAAGCGCGTGGCCCTGCGCTTGCAGCCCGGTCCACACGAGGAAGGTGTTGATCACTCCCTGGTCGCCGAGAATCACCTTCCAGGCGAGCACGCGAAGGAGATAGCTCGTCAGGAACGGCGCGATCAGCAGGAGGAGCAGGACGTACTTGCGGCGCGTCCCCGAGAGCGCGAGGAAGTATGCGAGCGGGTAGGCGGCGCCCACGACGAGCGCGGAGACGATCAGGGACATCTCCGCCGACTTCCAGAACAGCTGGAGGTAGCCGGCGTGGAAGAGCCGGTACCAGCCGCCGAGGGCGAAGCTGTGTGGGCCGGGGAAGAGCGACAGCTCGTTGACGCTGTACAGGGCGACGATCACGGCCGGCACGACCAGGAAGACGACGAGCCAGCCCAGCGGCAGACCGAGCAGGGCGGGCGTTGTCAGGTTGAGCCGGCGGCGGCGCCGAGGTACAGGCGCCGCCGCCTCAGTCACCGAAGCCTCGGCGGTCAGGCCCGCTTCACCTCTTCCCACAGATTCGCGTATGTCGAGCGATTCGGGATGTCGCGGTCGAGGTACGCGTTCGGCAGGGTCACTGCCTTCGGGTTGGCGAGCTGGAGCGCCTTGAGCAGCTGGCTCGAGCTCGGCTTCGCCTCGATGTTCGCGTGCCCGTAGCCGTAGTTGTCCTCCAGCCACTTGCCGGATTTCTTCGAGCTCCACGCGTCCACGTACGCATGCGCGAGGTGCGGGCGCGGCGAGTTCTTGAGGAGCATGAACATGCCGACCCAGGCGATCGGCTTCTCCTTCGGATGCATGTAGACGACGGGGAGCTTCTTCTTCTTCATCTGCACCCAGTCGTTCGGCCATGCATACGCGACCCAGATCTCTCCCGAGCCGAAGGCCTGCCAGAGATCCGTCTCGGACGACCAGTTCATGCGGGCAACGTGCTTCTTGCTCTTGAGGAAGTTCACGGAGCGGTTCAGCTCCGTCTGGGTCTGGTTCCAGGGGTTCTTCGCCTTGAGGTAGAGCCCCGCGATCGTGATCATCTCGAGGTCGTCGAACCAGGCGATCTTGCCCTTGTAGCGCTCGTCGAAGAGGAGCCCCCACGAATTCGCCTTCGGGTGCACCTTGTCGCTCCGGTAGAGGATCGCGTCGAAGCCCCAGTCGTCCGGGATCCCGTACTGCTTCCCCTGGTACTGCCCGGCCTTGACCATGAACGGGTTGAGGTGCTTGAAGTTCGAGATGAGCTTCGGGTCCCACGGCTGAACGAGGCCGCTCGTCGCGAAGAACTTCACCCAGCCGACATACGGCCGGAACAGGTCCGGATGGGCACCTGCACGGATCCGCCCATACGCGTTCGTCTCGTTCGTCATCGGCGAGGCGAACTGCGGCTTGTTGTTCGGGTACTTCTGGACGTAGGCCGCGAACATCGATTGGCCGCCGTCGTTTCCGTAACCCGCCCAGTCCATCACCTGCAGGCGGCCGGTCTCCTTCGTCAGCCGCGCGATCGCTGCGTCGGCCGCCGCAGCCGGCCCCGCGACGATTCCGGCTCCGGCCGCAAGCGCTGCGAGTCGCAGCATGTCGGCTCGCGAGAGCCGGCGGTCGAGCGGTTCACCCTCCACGTCCATTGACGCCTCCTTTGGGCGTTGGCGTTAGTAGCTGGGCGGACTGATGACGAACAGAACCTCGGCGGGCTCGTCGCCCGGGTTGCTCACGCGGTGGGGCGTCGAGCTCCGGTAGTTGACGCTGTCGCCGGTCGAAAGG
>DATFHC010000169.1:0-15924 GCA_035248765.1 Gaiellaceae bacterium | reverse complement strand
CGTGCTGAACTTCTGGGCGTCGTGGTGCGAACCGTGCAAAGGCGAAGCTGCCGTGCTCCAGCGTGACTGGACGAGTTACCGCGGCCGTGGCGTCGTCTTCCTCGGCGTCGACTACCACGACCTCAACTCCGACGCGCGGCGCTTCGTGAGCGCGCACGCGCTGACGTTCCCGATGCTCCAGGACGGCTCGGGCAACGTGAACAGCCGCTACGGGATCTCCCAGGTGCCGGAGACCTACGTCCTCGACCGTCAGGGGAAGGTGGTCGCTCACCTGCGCGGCCCGATCACCGATCCCGGCTTCGCCGAACAGTTCCGGGCCGCGATCGCCAAGGCGGCGGCGTGACGGTGCGGTTCCTGACGGTCGTGGCGGTCGCGCTCGTCTTCGCCGCGCCCGCGGCTGCCTGCGCCCATCCGCGCACGTCGCTCGGCTACCTCGAGGGACAGGTGATGTGCCCGACCTGCCACACGACGCTCGACCAGTCGGACTCGGCGGCGGCGCAGCGGATCGAGCTGTTCATCTCGAGGAAGATCTCCGCCTGCTGGACGACGAAGCAGATCGAGACCGCGCTCGTCGCCAACTACGGGCCTGCCATCCTCGCGGCTCCGTCCCACAAGGGATTCGACCTGCTCGCGTGGTGGCTCCCGATCGTCGGCGTGCTGGGCGGCGGGCTCGTGCTCGCGTTCGGCGTCTGGCGCTGGAGCCGCCGGCGGGAGCCTGACGAGCCGGAGGAGCCGCCGGGCTCCGGGCTCGACGAGGAGACCGAGCGCCGCCTCGACGACCTGCTGGCGCGCTTCGACTGATGGGCGGCCGGCTCGGCATCTCGTTCGCCGCCGGGTTCGCGTCGGTCATCCTCCCGTGCGTCCTGCCGCTCGTCCCCGGCTACCTCGCCGCCCTGTCGAGCGTCGAGGCCGGCCAGCTCGGCCAGCGCGGGACGGCGCGGCGCGTCGTCCTCTCGAGCCTGCCGTTCATCCTCGGGTTCACCGTCGTCTTCGTCGTCCTGGGCGCGGGCGCCGCCGCGATCGGCAGCGTTCTCTCGGCGCCGGCCCGCACGCAGGTCGCGGGCTTCATCCTCGTCGTGCTCGGCCTCGCGTTCATCGGCCTGTTGCCCGTGCCGGAGCGAGTGCTCGCGCCCGGCCTTCTCACCGGAGCACGCAAGCGCGGGTCGGGCGCGCTGCTCGGCGGCGCGTTCGCAGTCTGCGCCGCGCCGTGCATCGGCAGCGTTCTCGGCGCGGTCCTCGTCCTCGCGAGCACGAGCGGGACGGTGCTGAAGGGAACCGTCCTTCTCGCGGCATATGCGCTTGGACTGGGTGCGGCGTTCGTCGTCGCCGGCCTCGCGTACGCCCGCGCGATGGGCGCGTTCCGCTGGCTGCGCGACCGCTACAACCTGATCCAGGTCGCGAGCGGCATCGTGCTCGTCGCGCTCGGCCTCCTCCTCTTCTTCCACCGTGAGTGGTGGCTCCAGGTAGCGGTCAACCGCGTCCTGATCGACCTCGGCCTGACGAAGCCGTAGCCAAGACCTCCCGCCGGCCGACTCGCTTTCGCGGCCGTGTCCTTCCTGGTAACAAACTGTTACTAGGTGCTGCGGCGCGCCGCATGGCTGGGCGGGAGACGCGCCGCTTCGGGACACCGTCCAAGCTAGTAACAGACTGTTACAAGGGAACGTGTGGCGGGTCGAGGTCGAGCGAGCCCTGGGCCACGAGGGCCTGCGCCTCCTCGACCTGCGCGAGCACCGCGTCGACGTCGACTCCACGATGCGCGGGCGCGAACGGCGCGAGCCGCCGCGCCGCCTTCTCCAGCTGACTGGCCGTCGCGACGGGTCGGCCGCGGCCCGCCTGATACCACGCGACCGCGACGTGGACGAGCCCCTGGAAGAAGTCGCGCTCCTCGGCGGGCGCCGTGCGCCACGCGTCCTCGAGCTCCTCGTGCGCCTCGAAGTACCGCCCTGCGCGAATTGCTTCGAGTCCACGCTTGAACGCCGCCTCCTCCACGTTCTAACCTTCTGCCGTGGCGACGATCCTGCTCTGTGGGGTCGAACTCTTCATGCGAGGGAAGCTCGACGCGCTCCTGGCCGGCCATCGTCTCATCACGGTCGACCACACGGAGGATCCGGAGCTCGTCCTGGCGGACGTGTCACGCATCGATCCGGACGAGGTTGCGGACGCGTATCCCGACATCCCGATCGTCGGCTTCACGAACCACACGGACACCTCCGGCCTCCGCGCGGCGCATGCCGCCGGCTTCGACCGGGTGCTCGCGAAGTCGGCGCTCGGAGACCAACTCGGAACGGTCGTCGAGGAGCTTGCAGGATCTCCTGAAGCCTGACGGTTCGAGGCGCATCCGGCCATGGCCGCTATCTACAGTAGGACGCTGTGACGTACATCATCGCCGAGCCCTGCATCGACATCAAAGACCGCTCCTGCGTGGACGTCTGCCCGGTCGATTGCATCCACGAAGCCGACCGGATCCTCGTCATCGACCCGGAGGAGTGCATCGACTGCGGGGCGTGCGAGCCCGAGTGCCCGGTCGAGGCGATCTTCCCCGAGGACGCGCTGCCGGACAAGTGGAACGCGTTCGTCGAGATCAACTACGCGTACGGCAAGGGGATGGACGTCGTGAACGAGCTCACGCAGAAGTACGCGGACGACAACGACGTCCAGAACGAGCCGATCGCTTAACCTCGGCCGCCCGGGGTAAACGCTCCTGTCGTGAACCCGAAGACTCTCGACCATGTCGCCTACTGGCTCGCCGACCGCGACGCCGTCGCGGACTTCGTCGTCCGTCACCTCGGGATGCATGTAATCGACCGGACCGACGCGTTCACCCTCGTCGGCGCCGACGCGCGGCGCGGGAAGCTGACGCTCTTCGCGGCGGAGGGGCCTCGGCAGCGCGGTGCGCTCGAGCATGTCGCTCTGCGCGTGAGCGACCTCTCGCGTGCGCTCGCGGAGCTGCCCGAGGGCGTCGAGGTCGAGCGGCGGCGCGAGGGCGAGGCGTACTTCGAGCTGGGGGAGGGTGTCGCGCTCGGCCTCGTGGAGGCCGACACGGATCTCGACTACGACCTCGACCACGTCGCGTTGCGCTCGGCCGATCCGCAGGCGACGGCGTCGGAGTACGGCTCCCTCGGCTTCGCTGCCGCGGCCCCTGGGCCGTCCCGCTGTCCCCGCGTCGAGGTGGGCGGCGCGTGGATCGAGTTCCAGCCGGGCGAGCCGGGAGCGCCGGAACGGCCTCTCCTCAACCACCTGGCCGTGCTCGTGGACTCGGCCGACGAGCACGTGGCCGCTGCGCGCGACCTCGGCGTGGAGATCGACGACGTCGTCGACGCCGCGAACACCCTCGCGGTCTTCGTCTGGGGCCCGGAGCGCGTGCGGATCGAGTACGTCGAGCACAAGCCGACGTTCTCGCTCAGCTGAGTTGCGCGTCACCGTTGCCGGCGCGGGGATGGCGGGCCTCGTTGCGTCCGTGCGCCTCCGCCAGCTCGGGCTCGAGCCGCGCGTGCTCGAGAAGGGGACGAGGCCGGGCGGCTCGATGCTCCTGTCCTCCTGCGTCGTCTGGCGGCATCTTGAGTGGGAGCGCTTTCGCGCGGAATGCCCGGGCGGCGACGAGCGGCTGCAGCGGCTGATCTGGGAAGGGCTCGACGACGGTCTCCGCTGGCTCGAGTCGCTCGGGGCGGAGCCGGTCTGGCGCGACACCGAGAACCCGCTCACGACCGGTCGGCGCTACGACCCGCGCGCTCTCACACGGCTCCTCGCCGAGGCGGCGGGCACGGTCGAGCTCGAGACGCCGCTGGGGGAGGACGTCAAGGGGCCGGTCCTGCTCGCGACCGGCGGCTTCCCGGGACGCCTCGCACGCGAGCGCGGACTGCTCCTCCGCGCGAATCCGTGGAGCGACGGCGACGGCCTCGACTTCGCGGTCGAACGTGGCGCCGGGACCACGGCGGGCATGGACGAGTTCTACGGTCGCGTCATGCCGGCCCCGCCGGCGCGGATCGCGGAGGCGGACTTCGTCCCGCTCGCGCAGCTGTACGGCCGCGAGGCGCGCGTCTTCACGGACGAGTGGCGCGAGATCACGCCGTCCCAGGTCGCATGGCACGAGAACGACCTAGCGCAACTGATCGGCCGGCGAGCGTGGTACGTCGTCCCGGAGACGAACGAGCGGCTCGAGGCCGCGCGCACGGCGGGCGCGACCGTCGTGCAACGGGAGGACGGGCTCGCCGTCCACGTTGCGGCCGCCGTGACGCACACGATCGGCGGGATGCGGGTGGATACCGACGCGCGCGTGAGTGGCGCCGACGGCCTCTGGGCGGCGGGAGTCGACGCAGGCGGGGTGGCAACGGGCGGCTACGCGAGCGGCCTCGCGCAGGCGCTCGTTCTCGGCCTGACCGCCGCCGAGTCGATCGCCGCCGGCTAACCGGCGAGGTAGGCGCAGATCCGGCGGTCGCCGGGCAACGGCGACGGACCGAGCTTCGTCACGCGCAGCTGCTTGCCCTCGACCTCGACCTGTGCGCCGATCGACGGCGCCTCACCCTCCTGCTCGACGAGCTCGTAGCCGGAGGGTTTCCAGACGAAGAGAAGATGCTGCTGCGCGCCGTCCCCGTTCACCGCGCGGAAGACTAATCGTCGGCCGTCGGCTGGCCGCGCAGTTCGAGGCTCATTGTCGTGCCGCCGACGTCGTGGTCGAGCGTGAGAGTCGCGCCGAGGGTCCGTGCTCGCTCGCCGAGAACCTCGAGCGCCCGCCGGCGGCGCTCGGTCGGTGCGTCGTCCCGGATCACGAGCCGAAGCGAGCCGGGCACGCCCGTGGTGGCCGTGACCTCGAAGCGCGACGGAGGCCCGCGCCTGACCGCCTCCTCGAGTGCCTCGCGCACGATCTGGTAGAGAGCCGCCTGCGTCCGCTCGCCGAGCGCGTCGATCAGCGCCACGTCGAGCGTGACCTCGATCCGGTGCTCGCGGCCTCGCGACTGCATCAGCGCGTCGACCGCCGCCGTGAAGCCGTGGTCGCGAAGCGCCACCGGCTCGAGGTTGAAGGACAGATCGCGCAGCTCGCCGACCGTCGTCCGCGTCCTCGCGAGCGCCCGGTCGAGGATCTCGCGCGCCTGATCCTGCTCGCCTCGGCTGATCAGGTCGAGGGACGCGTCGAGCATGAGCGCGACGCCGGCGAGCGACTGCACCGGGCCGTCGTGGAGGAAGAGCGCGATGCGCCGCCGCTCGTCCTGCTCGGCCGCGAGAACCTGCTCGGCCAGCTCGGGATCGGCGTTTTCGATGGTCGGACTCCCGGTGGTCGATGGTTGGTCCACTAGTCGATGATCGCTTCGCGCAGCGCGATGGCGACGGCGTGCGTGCGTGTGTCGGCCTCGAGCTTGGCGAGGATGTGCCGGACGTGGCTCTTCACCGTCTCCTGGCTGATGAAGAGCTGCGTGGCGACGTCGGCGTTCGACATGCCGTCGGCGAGGAGCTGCAGGATCTCCCGCTCCCGCGTCGTGAGCATGTCGTCCTTGTCGCGGCCCGTGAGGAAGGCGGGCATCAGCGCCGGGTCGACGTAGCCCTCCCCACCCGCGACCTTCTCGATCGCGCGCAGCAGCGTCTCGTGCGGCGCCTCCTTGAGCACGTAGCCCTTCGCTCCGGAGTCGAGCCCGCGGCTGAGCAGGCTGCGCTCGCTGTAGGCGGTGAAGATGAGGACGGCGCTGTCGGGGGACTTGTCCATCAGCGCCTTCGTCGCCTCGAGCCCGTCCATCCCGGGCATGCGGACGTCCATGATCACGACCATGGGACGCCGTCTCTCGGCGAGCGCGACGGCGGCTTCGCCGTCGGCCGCCTCGCCGATCACGCGGATGTGCGGCGCACGGCTGAGCGAGAGGCGAAGCCCCTCGCGCACGACCTCGTGGTCGTCGACGATCAGACAGGTGATCTCGGTGGCAGTCAAACGGCCGGGAGATCATAGAACGGCGCTGAGCTATCACATAGCCGCTATTTGCAGCTGCTCGGCGACGGCGGGTGGTTCGAGCGGCTCGCGGCGACGGTCGCGGACGCCGTGGCTGCTCGCGAGGGCGCGGACCCGCTTCCGCACCGGATCCGTCTCGCTGCGCGGCAGATAGGCGCCTCGACGGTACAGCCGCTCGTACTTCGGGAGGAGCTCGGGCCAGTCGCGCTCGAGCGCCGCGAGGAAATGCTCGCGCGTTCCCGGGCGCAGGTAGAGGAGGTTCGCCCAGATCCCGGTCGCTCCCGCCGCGCGCGCTTCGCGCACGACGTCGGCGAGGAGCTCGCGGCGGTCGCTCAGCCCGGGCAGGATCGGCGCCATCCCGACTCTCGCGTCGATCCCGGCCTCGACGAGCAGCGAGAGAGCGCGGAGCCGCTGACGCGGCGGCGACGTCCCCGGCTCCGTCCGGCGCCAGATCTCTTGGTCGAGCGTCGGAACGGAGAAGGTGACCGAGACATCCGCCCGGCGGGCCGCCTCGGCCAGCACGTCGACGTCGCGAACGACGAGCGGCCCGCGAGTGATGATCGAGAACGGGCTCGCCGCGTCGGCGAGCGCCTCGATGCAGGTGCGCGTGAGGCGGTAGCGCCCCTCGGCCGGCTGGTACGGGTCGGTCGCAGCGCCGATCGCGACCGGCTCGCGCCGCCAGGACGGCCGTGCGAGCTCCCGCCGCAGCACCTCCGCGACGTTCGTCTTGACGCGGATGCTCGCGCCGTAGCGGTCGTCCCACGGCCTGTCGGCCCGCGCCTCGAAGGCGCGGACGTAGCAGAAGGTGCACCGGTGCGCGCAGCCCATGTACGGGTTGAGCGACCACGCGAACGGCATCCCACGCACCCGGTTCAGCGCGCTGCGGCAGGGCTCCTCGCGGTAGTCGACCCGCATCTCCGGAGGATAGCGAACATACGTTCGTTCATCGGTGCGCGCCGGAGGCGTCCCTATACTGCGGCCGGAGAGTTGGACGAGAACCCTCCTAGTACCTACGCCCTCGAGGTGAGGGCGTGACACTTCTCTTCGAGCTGATCGGGGTCGCATTCCTGATCCTGCTCAACGCGTTCTTCGTGGCGGCGGAGTACGGCCTCGTCACGGCGCGGCGGACGCGGATCATCGAGCTGCAGCACCAGGGGAACCGCCGCGCCCGGGACGTCCTCCGCATCACGGGCGACCCGGGCCGCTTCATCGCGGCGATGCAGCTCGGCGTCACGCTCACGTCCCTGGGCATCGGCGCTCTCGGCGAGGAGGCGCTCTCGCGCGAGTTCGACAAGTGGATGTCGACGGCGCTCGCGATCCTCATCGCCTACGCGATCCTCAGCTTCTTCCACGTGGTGTTCGGCGAGCTCGTGCCGAAGGGCGCGGCGCTCGGCCACGCGGAGGGGACGGCGCTCTGGGTCTCGATCCCGGTGCGCGCGTTCCTCACGGTCTTCCGGCCCGCGATCTGGGGACTTCAGGCGGCGACCGAGGTCTTCCTCCACTCGTTCGGGCTCGAGCCGCCGGGCGCCGAGCGCGAGGTGCACTCCGAGGCCGAGTTGCGCATGCTCGTCTCCCGCTCCACGCAGCAGGGCCAGATCGAGGAGGGCGAGCGGGAGATGATCGACAAGGTCTTCGTGTTCGGGGACAAGGACGTCGCCGACGTGATGGTCGCGAAGCCCGACGTCGCCGCGATCTCGGTCGACCAGCCGCCGGAGGAGGTGCTCGCGGTCGTCCTCGACTCGCCGTACACGCGCTATCCCGTCTACCGCGAGTCGCTCGACGACATCGCCGGCGTGCTCCACGTGCGCGACCTGTTCAGCGCGATCCACGACCGCGGGCTGGCCGAAGTCGACCTCGAAGGGTTGCTGCGGGCCGCCTACGTCGTCCCCGAGACGAAGGACCTCGCCTCGCTCCTGCAGGAGTTCCGGCGGACGAACAACCACTTCGCGGTCGTCGTCGACGAGTACGGGGCAATGGTCGGGATCGCGACGCTCGAGGACCTCCTCGAGGAGATCGTGGGCGAGATCGAGGACGAGTTCGACGTGCCGGAGGAGCAGGTCGAGCAGATCGGCGAGGACTCCTACCGCGTCGACGGGATGTTCTCGATCGACGAGTTCAACGACCGCTTCGGGACGGAGTTGCCGGACGAGGACTTCCACACCGTCGCCGGCTTCGTCTTCGGGCAGCTCGGTCGCGCGCCGGAGCCGGGTGACGACGTCTCCTACGACGGAATGCGCTTCGACGTGCTCGAGGTGGAGGGCAACCGAATCGAGCGAATCGCGGTCACGTTCGAGCAAAGGCCCGAGCCGCGCCGCGATCCCGTCGAGGACTACGTCGACGAGGACGAGCTGGAGTAGCCCTCAGGTCAGAGCCAGACGGTTTCCATCTCGGGAACAGGGTGGATGTTCACGGAGCGAAGTACGCCCGAGCCGGAGTTGACGAAGGCATGTGGAATGCCCGCCGGCGCGACGACGATGTCGCCGGCCTTTGCCTCGACGGTCGCCTCGCCCACGGTGAACGTCGCTTGGCCGTCCTGAATGATGAACGTCTCGGTGTACGGGTGGGTGTGCAGGCCCGGGCCCTCTCCGGGTTGGCTGTGGGTGAGGAAGAACGAGACCGGTGCCTCGTGGTCTGAGCCATCGAAGCGGTGCGAGTTTCCGCTCTCCGGGAGGCTGTCCATGCGGACGACGTCCACGCCGTAAGGATGACCGATATCAGTCGACTTCGAGCGGTTCGAACGAGCCGGCCTCGATTGTCCAGCCGGCCAGCTCGTCGCCCGCGACCGCGTAGATGAGGTACGGACGGCCCTGCCACAGGCCGACGTTCTCGACGTCGGTTCGGGACGGGCGCGGCGGGGCGGAGACGTGTGAGTGGACGACCGCTAGCTCGTAGCCCTCGTCCTCGAGAAACCAGAGGTCGGGATCGACCTCGAGCTCGAAGCGGTACGGAGAGTCGGCGGCGTTCCGGCCGGGCTCGTACCGCTCGGCAACCCGGTCGCGGAGGATGAGGAGTCCGCAGCTCTCGTTCGGCAGCTCCCGGCGCGCGTGCTCGGCGAGTGCGTCACGCACGGGCTGCGGCACTACCACCACAGCTTGCTCTCGTCGATCTCGTCGCCCTGCCAGAAACCGGCGGAGAGGTATTTCCAGCCGCCGTCGGCGAGGACGCAGACGACGACGCCCTCGTCCAGCTCGCCCGCGAGGCGCTGAGCGACGTGGAGCACCGCACCGCTCGAGACGCCCGCGAAGATGCCTTCCGCGTTGAGAAACGCGTGCACGCCGACGACCGCATCCTCGTTCGAGACGAGCAACTTCCGGTCGAGCTTTGCCACGTCGAGAATCGGCGGGACGTAGCCGTCGTCGAGCGAGCGGAGCCCCATCACCGGGTCGCCGGGGAGCGGCTCGGCGGCGGCCACCACGACGTCGGGGAAGCTCTCCCGCAGCCGCGCGCCGGCGCCCATCAAGGTCCCGCCCGTGCCGAGGCCCGCCACGAGGACGTCGACACGATCGAGCGCGTCCGCGATCTCGGCGCCCGTGCCCTCGTAGTGGGCGCGTGGGTTCGCATCGTTCGCGTACTGGAACGGCATGAAGTAGCGCGGCTCCTGCTCGGCGAGCTCGAGTGCGAGACGGACCGCGCCGTTCGAACCCTCCTCACCGGGCGACTCGACGATCGTCGCGCCGTACAGGCGCAGCAGGCGCCGCCGCTCCTCGGTCGCGTTCTCCGGGAGCACGCACGTGAGCGGATAGCCCTTGAGCTTGGCCACGAGCGCGAGCGAGATCCCGGTGTTGCCGGACGTGGGCTCGAGCAGCTCGCGGCCCGGCTCCAGCTCGCCCGCGGCCTCGGCGGTTTCGATCATGGAGACGGCAACCCGGTCCTTGATCGAGCCGGTGGGGTTCTGCGCTTCGAGCTTCGCGTAGAGCCGGACCGACGGCTTCGGCGTGAGACGCCGCAGCTCGACGAGCGGGGTGTTGCCTACGAGCTCGAGAAGGGAGCCGGCTGTGCGGACGCTAGAGCCCACCGGCCATGGCGGGGAGGAGGATGACAGTCGAGCCGTGGTCGACCGAGGTTTCGAGGCCGTCGAGCGTGCGGACGTCCTCTCCCTCGACGTAGACGTTCACATACGGCGCGATGTCGCCGTCCTCCACGAGCTGCGGGCGCAAACCCGGGAAGCGAGCCATCAGGTCGAAGAGCAGCTCGCGCACGGTGTCGCCCTCGGCTGGCACCTCGCGCGCGCCGCCCACGTCGCCGCGGAGCATCGGTGGGATCCGGATCAGGCTCATGCGTGTGTTGGCCTCCCGCTACAGAACTCGACGTAGTCGACGTACTCCGTGATGGTGGGCGAGTCGCCGCAAACGGGGCAGTTCGGGTCGCGGCGGAGCCGAACCTCGCTGAACTCGGTCGCGAGCGCGTCGAACAGGAGGAGCCTCCCGACGAGCGGGTCTCCGATCCCGAGGCAGAGCTTCAGCGCTTCGCTCGCCTGTAGCGAGCCGACGATGCCGGGCAGCACGCCGAGCACTCCACCCTCCGCGCAGCTCGGCGCGAGCTCGGGCGGCGGCGGCTGAGGGAAGAGGCAGCGGTAGCAGGGCCCGTCGCCGGGCTTGAACACGGTCGCCTGGCCCTCGAAGCGGTAGATCGAGCCGTGGACGAGCGGGATGTCGTGCCAGACCGCGGCGTCGTTGATCAGGTAGCGCGTCGGGAAGTTGTCGGCGCCGTCGACGATTACGTCCCAGCCGTCGGCGAGGATCCTCTCGACGTTCTCCGACGTCATCCGCTCGAGATACGGCACGACCTCGACGTCGGGGTTGAGCTCCTCGAGCGTGCGCTTCGCGGACTCGCCCTTCCACTCGCCGAGCCGCGCGGTCGAGTGCATGATCTGCCGCTGGAGGTTCGACGCGTCGACCTTGTCGTCGTCGACGATCCCGATCCGTCCGACTCCGGCCGCTGCGAGATAGAGCGCGGCCGGCGAGCCGAGGCCACCGGCGCCGAGCAGCAGCACGCGCGAGTCGAGCAGCTTCAGCTGACCCTCTTCACCGACCTCGGGGATGAGGACGTGCCGGCTGTAGCGCTGCCGCTTCGCTCCGTCGAGCGTGCGGGGGAGCTCGGTCGGGAGCCCGCTGCGCTTCCAGTCGGTGTAACCGCCGGCGAGGGAGACGACGTTCTCGTAGCCGAGCTCCTCGAGCGACTTCGCGGCGAAGGCCGAGCGATTGCCGGCGGCGCAGTACAGGAAGATCCGCTGCGCGTGGTCGGGAGCCGCCTGCTCGATCCGCGACTCGAGGTTGCCCCTAGGGATGAGGATCGCGCCGGGAATCCGGCCCTCCGTCCATTCGTCGAGCTCGCGCACGTCGACGATGAGCGGTCGGTTGTCGGCGGCGAGCAGGTCTCGCGCCTCGGTGACGTCGACTTCGTCGATCTCCGACTTGACCTGCTGCAGAAGCTCCCTGTAGTTCGGCATCGCTTTCGGAAATGTAGCGACCCCGTTCCTGGCTACGCTCGAAAACGTGGCCACGGCAGCACGCCCGCTCGCGGCGGCTCGGAACCGGCGCGTCCTCCTCGTCGTCGCGCTTGCGTCGCTCGCAGCGGCCGCGGCCGTCGTCGGGCTGACGCTTCTGCAGACGCGCGGGCAGACCACGACGGTGCCGGGGGCCGTGACGACACCGCGGCCGGGAAGACCGCCGCTCGATCTCAACTTCGGCGTTGCCGCCGGCACCGAGGCGCGAGCGCTTACCCACGCGCAGACGCTCTACAACCACAACCATGCTGCCCAGGCTGCGGCCATCTTCGGTCGTTATCACTCTCTGGAGGCGCAGATCGGATCGGCGTTCGCGGCGTGGGATCACGGTGGGCTCGCCGCCGTGAAGAGAATTGCCGCCGCACATCCCGCGAGTGGTGTCGCATTGCTCCATCTCGGCCTCGCCGACTACCAGGCCGGCCGGAACGCCGACGCCGTGGCTGCGTGGGAGCGGGCGGCCACGCGCGCTGCCGACTCGCCGTACGGGGTCCGAGCCGAGGACCTCTTGCACCCGCGCACGATTCCGGGCCTTCCGTACCTCCTCGTGGACTACAAGCCTCCGCGTGCGGTTCGGAACCTCCCCGCGGCGCAGGAGCTCGCTGCCCTGACCCGCGCGGCCGCAAAGCCGGACGCCCAAGCGAAAGTCGTCTACGGGCTCGCGCTCTGGAGCCTCCAGCGGCCGCTCTCGGCCGAGCGCCAGTTCGAAGCCGCGGCGAAGCTCACGCCGAACGACCCGGTCGCCCAGACTGCTGCGGCCGTCGGCGCGTTCACGAAGGCCGATCCGACCAAGGCATTCGGCCGTCTCGGGCCGCTCACGGGGCGGTTCCCGAGCTCGTCGGTGGTGCGCCTGCATCTCGGGCTGCTCCTGCTCTGGACCGGCGAGCAGCAGAAGGCGGTTGCGCAACTCCGGCTCGCTGCTGCGGACGAGCCCGGCTCTTCCTATTCGAAAGACGCAAAGGCACTGCTCGCGCGCCTGCCTGGAACTAGGTCTAAGTAAAGGAAATATGAGCCGAACGGCCTATGGCGCGGTCCCGGCGCGCATGGCAGATTGCGGCATCGCGAGGGAGGGGGAGGATATGGCCGCGACTGCCACGGAGGACGGATCCTCGGTCGAAGTCCTGGAGACCGAGGAGGCACGAAATCTGATCGAGGCGGCGCAGTCCGCCGGACGGATCTCCGCCGAGGAGATCGCGCTTGCGCTCGACGAGCTAGACCTCGAGGCGGCGCAGGTCGAAGACGTGTACCGCGCGCTCGAGGAGTTGCAGGTCGAGATCGTCGACGCGGGAGCAGAGGCGAAGGAGGAAGAAGCACGCCTCGCCGCCGACGTCCGCGAGGTCTCGACCGACGCGCTACAGCTCTTCCTGAAGGACATCGGCAAGGTCGAGCTTTTGACCGCCGCCGAGGAGGTCGAGCTGGCGAAGCGGATCGAGCGCGGCGACCACCGCGCGAAGCAGGAGATGGTCGAGGCGAATCTCCGCCTCGTCGTCTCGATTGCCAAGCGCTATCGCAACCAGGGGCTTCCGTTCCTCGATCTGATCCAGGAGGGGACGATCGGCCTCGTCCGCGCTGCCGAGAAGTTCGACTGGCGCAAGGGCTACAAGTTCTCGACCTACGCGACCTGGTGGATCCGGCAAGCGGTCGCTCGCGCCCTCGCTGACAAGGGCCGTACGATCCGGATGCCTGTCCACGTCGTCGAAAAGCTGAACAAGATCGTCCGCTCCGAGCGGAAGCTGCGCGGCGAGCTGAGCCGCGAGCCAAACCCGGTCGAGATCGCAAATGACGTCGATCTTCCGCTCGACGAGGTGGAGCAGATCCTCCGCACCTCGCAGGCCCCGGTCTCGCTCGAGAAACCGGTCGGCGACGAGGAGGAGTCGGAGTTCGGCCACTTCCTCACCGACGAGAACGCCCCGCTTCCCGACGAGGCCGCGGACGTCACGCTGCGCCAGGAGCTGCTGCGCGACATCCTCGGCACGCTCTCGCACCGTGAGCGGCGGGTGCTCGAGCTGCGCTACGGGCTCGGCGGCGAGCAGCCGTGCACGCTCGACGAGGTCGGCCGCGCGTTCAACGTGACGCGCGAGCGGATCCGCCAGATCGAGAACCAGAGCCTGAAGAAGCTCCGGGCGCTCGCCGAGACGGGCTCGCTCCGGGACGTCGCCTAGAACGCGAGCACGTATTCCACAGGGTGCGGTTCGGCGGGTCGATCCGTCGGCAGCCAGCCGCGCCCCGGCGGCGCGAGGATCAGCGTTCGACCCTTCTCGCCGACGAACGCGAGCCGGTCGGGTTCGTCGACCGTCCCGCTCCAGAGCGCGAGGCCCTCGGTCTCGAGCTCCCGGAGCAGGGACTTCCGGTCGCCCACGATCCCGAGCTCGGAGAAGCCGAGGAGCTCGTCCGCCGCGAACGGGCCGGAGCGGCCGGTCTCCTCGAGCCCGTGGTGGGCGATCAGCTCGACGATGTTCCCGACCGGATCGTGGAAGTAGACGGCACGCGAATCCCAGTTCTCGGAGTCGAACACGTCGCCGAGCAGCTCGACCCGCCCGTCGGCCCAGGTGAGCACCCCGTCGAAGCGGTCGCCCGGGACGAGGAACGCGAAGTGGTAGAAAGCGCCGCTGCCCGGCTCGACCTCGAAACGGAGCCGGGTCTCGCCGACGACGATCGTGTCTCCTTCGACCGCCAGCCCGAGCTCTCCGCCGTAGAAATCCCGCAGGTCGGCGGGCGCCGAGAGGGTCACCTCCGCGAAGCGCACGAGCCTCAGCATACGATCGCATACGTGGACGATGCCTGGCGCGCCGAGCTGGCGGAGTTGATCGCAATCCCGAGTGTGAGCGCCGACCCGGCCCACCGGGAGGACGTCAAGCGCGCAGGCGAGTGGGCCTGCGAGTTCATCCGTCGGATCGGCGGCACCGCGGAGCTGACGCCGTTTGGCGAGCGTGAGCTCGCGCTCGGCGAGATCCGCGCCTCGAACGGAGCGAGCGATGCACCGACCGTCCTCGTCTACAACCACTTCGACGTCCAGCCGCCGGCACCCCTCGAGCTGTGGGAGTCAGATCCGTTCGAGCTGGACATCCGCGGCGAGTGGGCGTACGGCCGCGGCGTCACCGACGACAAGGGACAGCTCTGGATCATGCTTCGCGCGGCACAGCGGCTCGTCGAGGCGGGCGCGCTGCCGGTCAACCTCCGCTTCGCGTTCGACGGCGAGGAGGAGATCGGCGGCCACACGATCGCCGACTGGGTCGCGCAGGACGAGCGCGGCGCCGACGCCTGCGTGATCTTCGACGGCGGAATGCTCCGCCGCGACGTGCCGACCATCGAGCTCGCGACGCGCGGCCTCGTCGGTTTCGAGGTCAAGGTTCGCACCGGCGACCGCGATCTCCACTCCGGCATGTTCGGCGGCGTCGCGCTCAACGCGATCCACGCGCTGATGCGCTGCCTCGAGGCGGTGCTCGCAGGGCCGGACGGCCGTCTCCCCGAGCCGCTGCGCGAGGGAATCGCCGCGCCGACGGCGGAAGAGCTCGAGGCATGGTCACAGCTGCCGCCCGGTGCCGAGTCGCTCTCGGAGCAAGGCGCGCGGCCGCTCGACGGAAAGGCTGCCGAAGAGTTCTACGTCCGCAACTGGGCCGAGCCGTCCGCGGACGTGAACGGAATCCTCGGCGGCAAGCCGGGATTCCGCAACACGACGCTCAGCGTTGCCGCCTCGGCCGAGTTCACGATCCGCCTCGCTCCGGGGCAGAACGCCGACACGATCGGCCCCGCCGCCGAGCGGCTGCTGCACGAAGCCGCACCGGAGGGTGCCGAGCTCGAGATCGTCTGGTTCGGCTCGAACCCGGGCCTCGTCCGCGCCGACGCGCCCGCCGTCAAGCTGGCGGTCGAGGCGTTCGAGCAGGCGCTCGGAGTGGCGCCGCTCCTGACGCGGGTCGGCGGCTCGATCCCGCTCATGCCCGCGCTTACCGAGAAGGGGATCGACACCATCCTGAGCGGATTCGGGCTCCCGGACTCGAACATCCACTCACCGAACGAGCGCTTCCTCGTCCCGTACTTCGCGGCCGGGATCGACACGGCGGCCGCAATCTTCACGGCGCTCGGGCGCCTGTAGCCCTCCTAGAGGCTGTGCGTGTGGTGCGTGTGCCCGCAGGGGAGCCAGTCGTGGCCGAACGCCCGCATCGCGTCGATGATCGGCAGGAGCGAGGCGCCCTTCTCCGTCAGGCGGTACTCGACGCGCGGCGGTGTCTCTGGGTAGCTCTGCCGCTCGAGGATCCCTTCGGCCTCGAGCGCACGGAGCCGCTCGGCGAGCGTCCGTGGGCTGATGCCCTGGCAGGAGCGCTCGAGCTCGGAAAAGCGCCGCGGCCCCTCGGAGAGGTCGTGCACGAGAAGGGCCGTCCACTTCGCGCCGACGATCTCGGCGGTGGCGGCCACTGCGCAGGTGCCGGCTTCATGGACAGGGTTCATCGTCCGGATGGCCATACGTCCGATTGTACGTCGGCCGTCTAGA
>DATFHC010000168.1:0-11355 GCA_035248765.1 Gaiellaceae bacterium | reverse complement strand
TCCGCATCGCCCATGCGCGCGAGCACCGAGGCAGCAACGAGGAACGATGCGTAGAGCGCAGCTGTTCGCACGAAGATCTGCCTCCCGATCCGGAAGAGCGGCTTCATCTCCTGCAGGCTCGGACGGCGCGAGGGCGCGTGCGGCCGGAGGAGCTCGACGACAAAGGCCGCGCCCATCCCGGCCTGGGCGATCGCCGTCCCCGCGGCCGACCCGGCGATTCCCCAGTGGAACCCGTAGACGAAGAGCACCTCGAGGACGACGTTGACGGCGTTCGCCACGACGACGATCTCGAGTGGTCTGCGGAGGTTCGATACGCCACGCAGATATCCCTGGCCCGCAAGCGCCACGAGAGCCGCGGGCAGTCCTGCCGCGGCGATCCGGAAATAGAGGAGCGCGAAGTGGCCGGAGCGGCCGTGTCCGCCAAGGCCTCTGAGGAGAGGCGCGGCGAGGATCTCGCACCCGATCAGCAGCGCGATACCGATGCCGAGAGACGCCCACAGCGCTTGCGCGGCCAGTCGAGCTGCTTCCTCTTGCCGGCCCGCGCCCGATGCTCGCGCCACGACGGCCGTCGTCCCGTAGGTGAGGAAGTTGAAAATCGTGAACGAGCCGGCGAGGACCGTCCCAGCGAGGCCGAGCGCCGCGATCTGCGGTCGGCCGAGGTGGCCGACGATCGCCGTGTCGGCGAGGACGTAGAGCGGCTCGGCCGCCAGCGCGCCAAGAGCCGGCAGCGCGAGACGGACGATCTCGCGATCGTGAGGCGAACGAAGACGCACGCGGCCGCCGACGATAATGGCCCGATGCCGACCGCGAACGAGTCGCCGCACGAGCCCAACCAGTTGTTGCGACTGCCGCTGAACCGCGTGGCGCGCGTGGCGCTGGGACTCCTCTTCCTCGCGGCCGTCGGCGGCGTGCTCTGGTGGAGGCATGACAGCCTCACCTCGATCGGCCACGCGTTCCGCGCGGTGCGCTGGGAGTGGGTCGTCGTGGCGATTGCGCTCAATCTCCTTTCCGTCGTCGCGCGGGCACTCGCCTGGACGACCGTCATCCACTCGGCGATGGAGGAGCCGCGCCCGCGTGCCCCGCTCGTTTTCTCGGCGTTCTCCGTCGGGCTGTTCGCGAATGCCGTCCTGCCGGGGCGTATCGGCGAGCTTGCGCGGGTCGCCGTGCTGACGCGGAAGCTGCCCAGGCGCAAAGGGACGTGGGCAACGCTCGTCGGGACGGTGTTCGCCCACCGCGTCTTCGACATCGTGCCCGTGCTCCTGCTGATCCTCTATGTCGTCCTCACCGCGAGCATCCCCAACTCCTTCGCGCGGGCGAGCCTGCTCGCCCTGATCGGCGTGGGAGTCGGGCTGTTCGTCTTCGCGTTTCTCACCGCCCGCCGGCACACGCTGATCTCCCTCGAGGGGCTCGGTCCGGTGCGCCGGCTGCTGACGATGGGTCGAGCTGGGCTCGGAGTGATGCGCTCGCCGGTCGGTACCGCCGCCGCTGTCTTCTTTCAGATCTGCGGCTGGACGTGTCAGCTCTTTGCCGTCTACACGGCGATGCGCGCCTTCGACATCCACTCGCCGCTCCCCGCGGCTGGCGTCGTCCTGCTGGTGATGAACGTCGTGACGATCTTCCCGTTCTGGCCCGGCAACGTCGGTCTGCTACAGGTCGCGATCGCGTCCGCGCTTGCCGGCTACGGCGTGGCCTACAGCGTCGGTGTCGCCTACGGGTTCGGGCTCCAGGCGATCGAGGCGTCTGTCGGCATCGGAGTCGGCCTCCTCTTCCTCGCACGAGAGGGGTTGTCGTTCGCGATGCTGCGTGTGATGCCCGCGGCGAATCGGGCCGAAATTCCGGCCGAGCCGGTCGAGGAGGACGTGCGGCGCCGGGCCGAGGGCGCGGCTGCGAGCTAGCCGCTGGCGGGGCGGGATTGCTCGGCGCGGCGGGCGAGCTCCTCGACGCGCCCTTCCGCGGCCTCGAGCTTCGTCCGACAGAAGGCGTAGAGCTCCTCGCCCCGCTCCCACAGCTTGAGCGCCTCGTCGAGCGGTGCCTGGCCGTGCTCGAGGCGCTCGACGATCTGCTCGAGCTGCGCCTGCGCCTGCTCGAACGTCGGCTCCGCCTGCTCGGTCACCTTCGCACGTCCTCGACGCGCGCGCCGAACCCGCCGTCCGCGACGGTGACGTCCACGCGGGCGCCGGTGGAGACGTCGCCGGTCGAGGCGACAACGCCGCCGGACTCCGTCCGAACGATTGCGTACCCTCGGTGCAATGTTTGCACGGGTGACAACGCAACGAGCTTTGCGCCGCTCTTCTCGAGCACCGCCCGCTTGCGCTCGACCGCGAGGGTCGGCGCCAGCCGCAGCCGTTCACGAATGCGCTCGAGTCGGAGGTTCTCTCGGTGGACCGCGGCCCGCGGTCCGGCTCTGAGCCGCTCCGCCGAGCGGCTGAGCCGCTGCCGGTCGCGCTCGAGTGTGCGCCGGACGCTGCGGGCAAGGGCGTCGTGCGCACGGTCTAGCTTGCCGCACAACTCAGTCAGCTCCGGTACGACAAGCTTTCCCGCGGCGGTCGGAGTCGATGCGCGGACGTCGGCGGCTAGATCGCAGAGCGGTGTGTCCTGCTCATGTCCCACGGCCGAGACGACGGGAACCCGACAGCCGGCGACGGCCCTGACCACGCGCTCGTCGCTGAAGGGAAGAAGGTCCTCGAAGCTCCCGCCTCCCCGGGTCAGAATGAGGACGTCGACGTCGGGTTGCTCGCAGAGAGCTCCGATCGCCGCGACGATCTCCACTGCCGCGCGCGGCCCTTGCACATAGGTCTCCGCGACGACGACCGACGCGGCCGGGAAGCGGGAGCGAATCGTCGTGACGACGTCCCGCTTTGCGGCTGCATCGTTTCCGGTCACGATGCCGATCCGGCGCGGCAGGAACGGAAGCGGCCGCTTGCGAGCCTCCGCGAAGAGGCCCTCGGCGGCGAGATTCGCCTTCAGGCGCTCGAGAGCCGCGAGGTGGGCGCCGACGCCGAAGCGCTCGATCGTGAGCGCGCGGAGCTTGAAGTCGGCTCGCTGCTCGTAGAGCTCCGGGCGGCCGAATACGTGCACCCGCTCGCCGTCCGCGAGGTCGAGCCTGAGCGCGTCGAACTTCCCGCGGCCGATCGTGACCCCTACACACGATCCGTCGGCCGGATCCTTGAGGGTGAAGAAGACCGTTGCCCAGCGCTCGTGCCGGCGGAGCTCGGTCACCTCGCCTTCGACCCAGACGGTGGGGAGGCGTCCGAGCCACTGCCCGACTCCGCGGTTGAACGCGGCGACGGAGTAGACGGTTCGGTCGTCGTACGGCAGCGCCTCGACCTTGGCCACGGTCGCAGCGTACTGATGGGGCTGTTACAGAAGAATCTCGGCGGCCGTTTCGGCCGCGCAACCCTGTCCGAGCATCTCGCAGGCGACGTGGAGGTCGGCCTCACTCACCGCGAGCCGCTCTGCGAGCGACAGCGGGTAGCCGGCCTCGATCAGGATGTGGAGGCGCCAGCTCTCGACTTTCGAGCGCTCGTCGAAGAGTGGTTCGAGGATCTCGGTGGTCGTCTCGCTCATGGTCGCAACAGGTTCGTGCTGCTATCGACGAACCCTCCTCGGCCATTGTTAGATCCGCGCTGTTAAGGCTTCTTGAAGCTTTTCTAGGAGCTGCGGGCGCCTGCGGTCGTTGCGAACCGGCGCATGAGCTCCTGCAGGCGCGCCTCCAGGACGCCGCGCTCCGCGTCGAGATCGGCGCGCAGCTCGTCGATTCGGCGCCGCATCTCGTGCTCGACCTCGCTGAGGCGGAGGTCATGCGCCGCGACAAGCTCGTCGTGGCGGCGCTCGAGCTCACCGGCGACGCTCGAGACACGGGACTCGATCCTTTGCGCGCCTGCGTCTCCAACGTGTGCGAGCCGCTCGGCCAGCACCGTCTCGGCCTCTCGCGCGAACGCGGTCACCGCGCGGTCCAGCTCCCGAGCGAGGCGCTTCGCGGCGTCCTCTCGCGAGGTCTTGACGAGCTGGGCGAATCGCTGCGCGGCTTCGTCCGCGTGCGATGCGACGGCCCGATCGACGGCGCGCTCGAGCTGCTCGATCTGGCGGCGCGAGATGTCCTCGAAGCCGGCGCGAACGCGCTGCGCCGCATCGGCCTCCTCTCGCTGTGCCTGTTCCGCTAGCTCGCGTTCTCGGCGTACGAGGCGTGTCTCGAGATCGTGGAGTGCGCGGCGCCGGTCGGCGGCGTGTGCCTCGAGCTCGCTGCGGACGGCGCCGAGCGCGTCGTCGAGCGTCTGGGTGAGCTCGGCCCGGAGCCGCGCCACACCGGTTCGCTGTTCCTCGCTCTCGGCGGACAACCGCTCCGCGTCGGCGGTGAGCCGGAGCTCGATCTCTCTCAACATCTGCTGCTGCCGACGCTCGAGCTCCGCAATCCGCAGCTTCGTCGCCTCGGCAGCGCGATCGAGATCCTGTGACCACTCGGCGAGACGGTGCTCGATCTGCGCCTGAACCTTGGTCAGCTTCTCGCCGAGGTTGGTGGTGGCGTCGTGTTCCCGGTCGGCAACGAGCGTCCGGCGCTCCTCGGCGATCGCCCGCTCCTGCTCTTCGAGCAGCGAGCGCGAGTCGGCGCGGGCGCGGGCGAGCGTGAGCTCGAGCTCCGCCGCGAGTGTGTTCTTCTCTCGCTCGACAGCGGCGAGGAGATCCGCTTTGGCCTCGGCGAGGCGAGCGTCCATTGCGCCAACACGTCGCAGCGCGCGGCGCAGGAGAACGGCGCCTCCGGCGACGAGCGCGCAAGCCGTGAGCCCGCCCGCGGCCACCGCCAGCGGCCGGTCGTGGCGAAGCGCGAACGCCACCCAGATCCCGATCGCGCCCGCTGCCTCGAGAGAGGTCACCAAGGCGAGCAGCGAGATCGGCGCTCGCTGGAGCGCGGCGCCGGCGAGCGCCAGCCCGGCGAGCACGACCCCGCCGGCGAAGATGAGATCGGCGATCGTCGTCAGCGCCACCGTCTTGAGTGTAGAGCTAGCTCGCGCGGAACAGGAGCAGGGCGATCGCGACGAGCACGGTGGCGGCGGCGAGCGCCTTCAGCGCCGTCTCGGGAACCGACGCGAGAGCGTCGGCGTCGAGTGCCAGCGTCGTACCGTCGTCGAGCTCCATCCTCCCCTCGATGGCGACAACACGCCGGCGGACGAGCCGCACCGGAGTCGAGAGCCGTCTCTGCGCCCAACTCGAGGCGAATGCGTACCCGGCGGCCGCGAACGCCGCCCCGTGCAGCGTCCGCACCGAAGCGAAGTACGCCGTGAGGGCTGGGAACGCTCCCCAGGCGGCCGGGAACCAGAGCCCGCCGTGGAAGGCACCGCCGAACAGCTCGAGGTTGTACGCCACGACGAGGAAGGCCCCGACTGCGACGAAGACGAGGAGCCACAGCGTGCGCGAGAGTGCGACGGCGATGCCGATGGCCGCAGCGCCGGAGATCGAGATCGCTGCGAGCGTCGCGAGCATCCGCGGCGGGATGCGCGTCTGGAGTGGCCGGCCCTTCATCTCGTCCAGCGCATGTGCACCGACTCCCATCGCGAGCGCGAAGGCGAGCGTCGTCCACCCGAGCAGGGCCCAGTCCATCCGCGGCGCGAGCGCAGCGCCGACCGCGACGTAAGAGAGGTGCCAGAGCGTGTACGGCGGGTGGAGGAGCGTGACGAAGTCGCGCCAGCCTCCCGGGCGGAGCGCATAGAACGCTGGACGCGGCCGGGTCGCGGTCACACGCGCCGTCCCCAGACGACGATCCCTCCGCCGAGACTCATACGGCGTGCCCTCACGTCCGCGATGCCCGCGTCGCGCCATGCATCGAGCAAGCGCGGCGCCGGCCATTGACGCCAGAAGTCGCGGATGCTCGGGCCGAGGAAACCGCCGACCTCCCGCCAGCCTGGTGAGACCGCGACGCCCGCCGCAGGCAGCCCCAGCCGCACGTAGAGCTCCCAGAGCGGCCGCCACGCACCCCGCGGCAGGCCGAACTCGAGCATCGCGATCGTCCCGCCGGGCCGGACGACTCGCGCCAGCTCGCGCAGTGTCGCCGGCACGTCGTCGACGTAGCGGAGGAGGTATGTGAATGTGAGGGCGTCGAACACGCCGTCGGCAAAGGGCAGGGCTTCCGCGCGTCCCTCGATCAGCTCGATGCGCTCGCTCAAGCCCGCTTGCGCGACCCGCCCGCCCCCCGCCTCGAGCATCTCCCGGCTCTGATCGATGCCGACCACGGTCCGAGCGGACTGAGCGGCGAGCCCGATCGCCACAGCCGCGGTTCCCGTGGCGACGTCCAGCACACGAAGCTCGTCGGGTGCCACGCGCGAGACGAGGAACGACCGCCAGCGCGGGTCCTGGCCGAAGGAGAGCAACCGCGCGTAGCGGTCGTACGTCTCGCCGAGCGGTGCGAACAGCTCACGCGCGTGGCGGGTACGGGCGGTGGCTTCCACGGCCCTATTCTGGCCGCATGACGGTCGCCGAGGACGTCGCTCGCATCGTGGGGCCGGCCGCCGCCTTCGCGGCGCCCGGCGAGGAGCTCGTCGGAGTGCTCGTTGCGGAGACGCTCGGCCGGCGTGTGTACCTCTGCGCGTTCTCGTCCGCGGAGGGCCGAGCCTGGCTCGCCCTGGGCGATGACGCGCAGCCGGTGACGGACGGTCAGCTCGTCAGAGAGGCCGCTTCGCTTGCTGCGCTCTGCGAAGTGGCCGAGGAGTCCGCGGGTGGCGGTCACCTGTCAGAGCTCCGGGCTCGGCTGTCGGAGTTGCGAGCGACGGACAACCCGATCGGAATCGAGGAGGCGGAAGCGGCGGCGGAGTCCCTCGCCGACACGTTCCAGCCGGAGCCCCGCGTCGCGAGCGGGGCGTACCTGGATGCAATCGGCTCAGCCTCGCGACGGCTCGAGCAAGCGCTCGGGGAGAGTGGCGTCTCGCCCTTCGCCGCGGCGATGCAGGCAGCGGTCGGCGCAGTCGAGGAGCTCACCGCTGACGTTGAGCGCAACCACAAGGTGCCGCTGACCTAGGGCCCGCGGCTACCCTTGCCCGCATGGAAGGCGGAGGATTCGGATTCCCGTTCGGGGGCGACCCCGAGGACTTGATGCGCGGATTGCGCGAGTTCGCCGAGCAGCAGGCCGAGTCGGTGCAGGAGGCGCAGCGGGAGCAATTCGCGACGCTCACGCTCAACACGGCCGTCGAGCTGACCGCGGCGGCACTGCAGCAGATGCAGCCGCAGGGCGGTGTCGACGAGCAGGCGATCGCGCTCCGGGACGCGATGCGCGTCCTCTTCCCCGAAGCGGTGGCGCTCGTTAGCGCTGCGCGCCAGGGGTTCATGCGCGAGACGTCGTAGCGCCGGACGCTCGACCCGTCCCTGCGTAGAATCGCCGCGCCCGTGTCGCTGCTCGACTCAGCGCTCGTTCGCATCCTGCCGGCGGTGCCGAAGCCGGTGGTGCAGATGTTCTCCTCGCGGTACATCGCGGGGGCGACGCTCGCCGAAGCTGTCGACTGCGTCCGCGATCTGAACGCGAGCGGGAAGATGGCCACGGTCGACGTTCTCGGCGAGGAGATCACGCGGGAGGAGGAGACCCGCGCGATTGCGCGGGCGTACCGGGGCGTGTTTGCCGCGATCCACGGCGCGGAGCTCGATTCCAACGTCAGCGTCAAGCTCACGGCGCTCGGGCTCGGCCTTTCGTATGGCCTCTGCCGCGAGAACCTCCTCGACGTCGTCCGGACCGCGGCCGGCTACGGCAACTTCGTCCGGATCGACATGGAGGACTCGTCCACGACGGACGACACGCTGCGCCTCTATCGCGAGCTTCGCGAGGACGGGCACGAGAATCTCGGAGTCGTGCTCCAGGCGCGGCTGCGGCGTACGCTCGACGACGTCCAAACGCTTGCCGACCTGCGGCCGAGCGTCCGCCTTTGCAAGGGCATCTACCTCGAGCCCGCCGCGATCGCGTTCACCGACCAAGAGGCGGTGCGGGCGAACTTCCTCCTCTGCCTCGACGCGCTGTTCGAGGCCGGCTGCTACGTCGGCGTCGCGACTCACGACGAGTGGCTGATCGAGGAGTCGCTTGCGCGGATCTCTCGCCGCGAGCTCAGGCCGCTGGAGTACGAGCTGCAGATGCTGCTCGGCGTCCGCGACGAGCGGCGCGACGAGCTCGTTGGGGAGGGACATCGACTGCGGGTCTACGTCCCGTTCGGCGAGCACTGGTACCGCTACTCGCTGCGCCGGCTGCAGGAGAATCCGGCGATGGCGGGGACGATCGCGCGTGCGACGGCGGGGCGGATGCTCGGCCTCTCGCGGTGATCTGGGCGCGGGCCGAGGGCTGCCGCGTCACGCTCTCCGACGGGCGCCAGCTACTCGACCTCACCGGCGGCTTCGGCGTCGCGGCGCTCGGCCACCGGAACCCGCGCATCCTCGAGGCGTGGCGCGAGCAGGAGATCGTGCACGCGCTCGGGGACCTCGCCGACGCAGAGGTGACGGTGCTCTTGCGCGAGGCGCTGCCGCGTCCGGCGAAACTCGGCGTGACGGGGGAGGACGCGGTGGAGATCGCGCTTCGCACGGCTCTGCTCGCCACGGGGCAGCCGGGGATCGTCGCCTTCGACGGCGCGTATCACGGCACCGGGCTCCTCGCGCTCGCGGCGACGGGGTTCGAGCAGTTTCGCGAGCCTTTCGCGCCATGGCTGCCGGGACCGTTGCACCGGCGGGTATATGGCGAGGATCCCGGACCGCTGCCGGAGGACGCGGGCTGCGTGATCGTCGAGCCGGTGCAGGGAAGGGCCGGATCGCGTGTGCCGCCGGAGGGTTTCCTTCCGACCTTGCGGCGCCGGTGCGACCAGGCCGGCGCGCTGCTCCTCGTGGACTCGATCTACGCCGGGCTTGGCCGCGTCGCCGAGATGTGGCCCGGGGAAGAGGTCGCGGACGTGCTCTGCATCGGGAAGGCGCTCGGTGGCGGGCTGCCGGTCTCGGCGGCGCTCTTCTATCG
Source organism: Gaiellaceae bacterium (assembly GCA_035248765.1). Taxonomy (GTDB): domain Bacteria; phylum Actinomycetota; class Thermoleophilia; order Gaiellales; family Gaiellaceae; genus Palsa-739. The sequence continues at coordinate 2,387 of DATFHC010000168.1, read as the reverse complement.
AGACGGTCTCGAGGACGCGTGGCAGCTCGGCCCGGAGGACGTCTACACGCACACGCACACCGGCAACCCACTCGCGTGTGCCGCGGCGCTTGTCGTGCTGGAAGAGGTGCCGAAGCTCCTCGATCGCGTGCGTGAGGCGGGCGAACGCTTCGAGCAGGCGGGTTGGCACGGTCGCGGTCTGCTGCGGGCGAGGGAAGGCGACGCGGAGGAAGCGCTCGAGCGTGGCGTTCTCGTCGTCCCGGCCGGCGACGGTTCCCTGATCCAGGCAACACCGCCGCTGACGATCACCGACGCCGACCTCGATGAGGCGTTCGACAAGCTCGCCTAAGACCGTCTTAGCTCATCGAGCTGGATCGGCCGTGTCCTGAGCAGACACGACCGGTGCCAGGCACCGGTCATGTCCGAAAAGACACCGAGTCCGGCTGTGTCAGCCGAAAAGCAGTGTCCGACACGTCCCGAACGGGCACTGCCGGTGCCTGGCACCGGACGTGGTTCTTTGGGACGTGTCTACTACTGGTTGCCGCGGCGGGCGTAGAGGAGGAAGGTGGCCGGGATTCGGCGGTCGTGGCGGAGGCGCGAGGTGCCGCCCGGGTACTCCTCGAGCGCGTGAACATGCAGGCCGGCGCGTGCTAGGGCGCTCACGACCTGGCCGATCCGCCACAGCCGGTCTGGATCGGCGGGGTCGCGGAAGTAGTCGCTCCGCCAGCGGAGGAGTCCGTCCACGCAGTCGGCGACCGGGTGGTCGTCGAAGACGAGGAGCTCGCCCGCCGCGCGCAGCGCGGACGCGATGCCGGTCGCCCAGCCGTCGAGGTCGGCGAGGCCGCCGAGGACGCCTTCGCCCGAGTAGACGAGGTCGAAGCGGCCACGGCGCAGCTGGCGCGGCAGCGACTGCGGGTCGCCGTCCACCCAGAGGATCTTCGGCCACCGCTCGCGTGCCGCCTCCAGCGCCGCCGGCTGAGCATCGAGTCCCGTCGCCACCGCTCCGAGCTCGGCCAGAGCCGCCGTCGCCTCTCCCGTTCCGCACAGCAGATGCAGGACGCGCTTGCCCGTGAGATCGCCGAGCGTGCGCTGCACGAACGGGGGCAGCTCGACGGGTTCGGCGTGAACTCGGTGCGCTTCGTCCCAGGCGCGGATGTTTTCGTCGGTGGGCTCCACCGCGCGTCCTACGCCCCGAGCGAGTAGCCGCCGTCGACGACGAGCGTCTGGCCGCAGACCATCGCCGCGTCGGCCGAGCAGAGGAAGGAGACGACGGCGGCCACGTCCTTCGGCTCGACGAGGCGTCCGGCCGGCGTCCGCTTCACGGTCGCGAGCATCTGCTCCTTGTTCGGGAACCAGTCGAGCGCTTCCGTGTCGACGACGCCTGCGGAGACGCAGTTCACGCGGATTCCGCGCGGCCCGAGGTCGAAGCCGAGATAGCGGACGACGGCCTCGAGCGCCGCCTTCGAGGTGCCGATGAGGACGTAGTTCGGGAGGACGCGCTGCGAACCGAGGCTCGAGATCGCGACGATCGAGCCGCCGTCTTCCATCGCCGGAGCCGTCTCGCGGGCGAGCGAGAGGAGAGCGCGCGCGTTCGCGTTCAGCGTCCAGTCCCAGTGCTTGTCCTCGGTCTCGAGCGCAGGGCGGATCACGCCGGTCGCCGCGTTGTGGACGACGACCCGGTACGGGCCCGCCGCGCCGAGTTCCGCGACCACCCGCTCGTTCGCCACGTTGCCCCGTACGAGCACCGGCTCCGCGCCCGCCTCCCGCACGAGCGCGGCCGCTTCTTCCGCGGCCTTGTCGTTCCGCATGTAGCCGAGCACGGCGCGCGAAGCGCCGTCGGCCACGAGCCGGAGTGCGATCGCCCGGCCGATTCCCCGCGTCCCTCCCGTCACGAGGACGGAAGCGCCGTCGAGACTCATCGCAACCGAGGCAGTGGCTCGTCGGCGGGCGCCGAGCTGGGCAGCTCGCTCCAGCCCGGCCGCGAACGCGGCTCGCGCTTGCTGTCCTCCGCCTTCGAGGACGCGTGCCCGAGACGGTCGAGGAGCTCGATCTTCTCCTCGGCGTACCGCCGTACGGGATGCTCGTCCGGCAGATCGAGCAGGAGCTCGCGGACGCGCGCGCGAAGCTGATAGGCGAAGTGCGGCGTCGCGGGCCCGACGAGCTCGTCGACGTCGGCGAAAGTCGGCTCAGGCATCGCAGCGGAGCCTAACGAAGGTACGTTCGAGCACGTGCGGCGCCCATCTGTTGTCGACGCGATGCTCCTCGGTGCCGTCCTGCTCTGGGCGCTCAACATCACCGTCACGAAGTACGTGTTCGAGCACGGCTGGCTGCCGCTCGCGTACGCAACCATCCGCTACTTCGCCGCGATCGCCCTCTTCTGGCTCTACACCTTGTGGCGCGAGGGCTCG
>DATFHC010000167.1:0-13476 GCA_035248765.1 Gaiellaceae bacterium | reverse complement strand
TGCTTCGCGTACGGCTCGAACAGGAGCGGGCCCATGTAGCGGTCGTACAGCTCGGGCGTCGAATGCTTGAAGACGTCCGTCTCCGCCATGGCCGTCATAATCCCGCACGCGACCGGGAGGTGGAAGATGGTGCGGGCAATGGTCCGCTGGGAGATTGCTTACGGCCAGGCCAAGGAGGGCATCGGCAGTCTCGAAGCCGTGAACGCAGTGTGCCGAGACCGCGGCTGGGCGGAGTGGACGGCGTGGGCGCCGATCAGCGGCAAGGAGAACGAGATCGTTCTCACCTGCGACTACCCGGACCTCGCGACCTACGTCGCCCAGCGAGATGCCCGGGCGGCTGACGCGCAATACATGAATGCATGGCGAGCGTGTGCCCAGCATGCGGTTCAGGGCTCGATCTGGAACGAGGTCTGGGAGCCCGTGCCGGATCTCGGCTGATCGCGCTCAGCCGAGGATGTGCTTGAGGACGGCGGAGTAGTCCTCGTCCCCGAACCCGGCCACCTCCGCGGCAGTGAGATGGGCACGGGCAGCGTCCAGCGCCGGCAGATCGAGGCCCACGTCGGCGCCGGCCGCCTGCACGAGATCGGCGTCCTTGCGGGCGAGCGAGAGCCGAAACCGCGGCGGATACTCTCCGGATTCGACCGCCGGCCGCCGCCGCTCGGCCTGGGCGCCGAGTGGTGTTGCGGCGAGCACCTCCCAGGTGGTCTCTCGTGGGAGGCCGACGGCGTCGGCCAGCGCGAGCGTCTCGCCGAGGAGCGCGACTGCGCCGACGAGCGTCGCGTTCGCGACGAGCTTGGCGGCGGCGCCCGAGCCGAGCGGGCCCGTGCGGAGCGGCTCGCCGAGCGCCTCCAGCAGCGGGCGCGCACGCTCGAAGGACGCGTCGTCTCCGCCCGCGAAGAGCTTCAGGGTTCCCGACTCGGCCTGCGGCAGGCTGCCGAGCACCGGCACGTCGAGCAATGACGTCCCGGCCGGCATCTGCTCGGAGAGCTGCGCGATCGCCTCCGGCCCGACGGTCGACATCTCGACCAGCACCGCGCCCTCGCCGAGCCCGGCCGGCAGGCCGTCGTCCCCCTCGGTCACGGCACGAAGCGCCTCCGGATCGGTGAGCATCGTGAACACGAACTCGGCGGGCTCGGCCGCGTCGCGCGGCGAGGCTGCGATCGCGACGCCGAGCTCCTCCGCCTTCTCCCGGGTGCGGTTCCAGACGACGAGCTCGTGACCCGCGTCGCGCAGGCGAGCCGCCATGCGCGAGCCCATCGCGCCGAGTCCGATCCAGGCGACTTCCGTCATGCCCTCAGCACTGCACGGCGCGGGCCTGCGAGGAAGCCTGCTTCGACGAGCAGCGGCATCGCGATCGACTCCGCGACCGGCTCGCCGTCGAAGCGCTCCACGGCGAGGCGCTTCGCACCGCCGCGTTTTACGAAGCCGACAAGGGCGGCGAGCGCGGGTCGCAGCCACTCCTCGTCCGGCTCGCGGAGCGGGACGAGTGAGCGGCCGCCCCGCTCGACGAAAAGCGCGGGCTCGCCGCCGAGCAGCACGACGTGCGCTCCCGCTACCCGTGCGGCACGTGCTCCCGCGCGCTTCGGCCACGGGAGCACCGCGCCGTACGGCTGCGCAGGGTCGGCGGCTGCGAGGACGAGCGGCTCGGGCTCGTCCTCCTCACGCGGTCGCAGCTCTCGCAGCCGCTCGACGGCCCCGCCGAGCGCGAACTGCGCTCCGCCGAGACCTTCCACGAAGTAGCCCCGCCGGCAGGAGCCGAGCGTCTCTAGCGCGCGCAGCTCGCCGTAGACCGCGCTGTAGCCGCCCGGGATCCCCTCTGCGCGGACGGAGTCGCGCGTCACGACGCCGTGCCTCTCCAGCAGGAGCTCTGCAAGTGCTCGGCGGTCCGGCTCGCCGCCCTCGAAGAGCGCCGCCGCGAGCGACCAGCGCCCCTGCGTCGCGGTCGGGCGGTGCGCGCGCGTGCGGGAGAAGCGCCGGGCGCGGTGGTCCGGCCGCGGAGGCTGGTAGCGGCGTTCGGCACGCAGCGGCGACCAGGAGTCGTTCGTGACTTCTCCGCTCCAGACGAGATCCCACAGAGCAGGCAACGCTGTCTCGGCATCGAGCTCAGTTGCCGTGAGGAGCCCATCCCAGAATTGCGCCCCGTCGGCGAGCGCATTGCGGATCGCGTCGTGCGTCTCGCCGTCCGGAGGAGGCGCCGCGGATGGCCGGCCGAGCAAGGACGCATCGTCGCGGAAGAAGGCGGCAACGCGGTCGAGCCCGGCTCCGACCCAGACCAGCTCGCCGGAGGCGCAGAGCTGGTCGAGCTGCTCGGGCCGGTAGGCGGGGACGCGACGCGGCAACACCTCGGCCTCCCAGAGCGCCACCGGCAGCGCGAGCGCCTGCAAAGGAACGAGCGCCTCGCGCAGCGACGCGCGGCGATCGATGCCGTGCCAGCTCGGGAGGAAGCGCCCGAGCGCCGCTGCCTCGACCGGCTCCACCTCACGGCGCAGCGCGGCGAGCGATGCGCGACGCAACCGCCGCAGCACGTCGGGGTCGCACCACTCGCGCTCCGTTCCGCCCGGGCGCAGCTCGCCGCGGACGAGCTTCTCGTCGCGTTCGAGCGCGCGCAGATGCTTCTCCACTTCGACGCCGAACCACTCCGCTGCCTGAGCCGTCGTGAACGGGCCGCGACCCCGGGCCCAGCGTGCGACGAGCGACCGCAGCGCGTCAGGCACCGGCTCGAGGAACACCGCGGGCAGGCCGGACGGAGGCACGGCGCCGAGCGCATCGCGATAGCGCCCGGCATCCTCGGCGGCCGCAAGCCGCTCCCCGCCGGCGATACCCACGCGGATCGCGCGTCGCTCGGCCTCGAGGATCGCCGCGTGCGCCTCGTCGAACTCGCCGGCACGCAGGTCGCCCCGCAGGCGCAACAGGTCGTGAAGCCGCTCCGGATCCTGCGGGAACGGGCGCAGCGACGACTCGACCTCCGCGAGCGCCGCCGGGTCGATCAGCTCACGCAGCTCCTCCTGGCCGAGCAGCTCCCGCAGCAGGTCACGGTCGAGCGAGAGCGCCTGGGCACGCCGCTCCGCCGGCGGCGTGTCGTCCTCGTACATGTACGTCGCGATGTAGTCGAAGAGGAGCGAGGACGCGTAGGGCGACGCAGTCGCGGTCTCGACGTCGACGAGGTCGATCTCTCGGGCGCGCAGTCGGCCGAGGAGCCGCTTCAGCGCCGGCAGGTCGAAGACGTCCTGCAGGCACTCGCGGTACGTCTCGAGCACGATCGGGAAGCTCGAGTACTTGCGCGCAACCTGGAGCAGCCCCTGCGCCTTGAGCCGCTGCTGCCATAGCGGCGTCCGCTCGCCCGGCCGGCGGCGCGGGATGAGGAGCGCACGCGCTGCGTTCTCCCGGAACCGCGCGCCGAAGAGCGCGGTCTGCCCCACCTCTGCGAGCACGAGATCCTCGAGCTCGTCGGGGTCGAGCACGAGCAGGTCCGTCGCCGGCGGCGAGTCGGCGTCGGGAAGGTGGAAGGCGATCCCGTCGTCCGACCAGATCGACTGCACCTCGAGCCCGAGCGACTCGCGCAGCCTCGCCCCCACGCCCATCGCCCACGGTGCGTGCACGCGGGCGCCGAACGGCGTGAGGATGCAGACGCGCCAGTCGCCGATCTCGTCGCGGAAGCGCTCGACCACGACGGTGCGATCCGAGGGCACCGCTCCCGTCGCGCGCTCCTGCTCGCGGAGGAAGGTGACGAGGTTCCGTTCCGCCCACTCGTCGAGATCCGGGACCTTCGGCTCACGCGCCGCGAGCAGCTCGCGTGCGAACTTCCCGATCGCCTCACCGAGCTCGTACGGCCTGCCGACACCCTCGCCCTTCCAGAACGGGACGGCGCCGGGAACGCCCGGCGCCGGTGAGACGAGCACGCGGTCGCGTGTGATCTCCTCGATCCGCCAGGAGGAGGCGCCGAGCACGATCACCTGTCCCGCACGCGCCTCGTACACCATCTCCTCGTCGAGCTCGCCGACGCGGCCGCCGGTCTCGCCGGCGATGAAGACGCCGAAGAGCCCGCGGTCGGGGATCGTGCCGGCGTTCGTGACCGCAAGCCGGCGCGAGCCGGGCCGCCCGCGGATCACGCCCGCGGTGCGATCCCAGACGATCCGCGGCCGCAGCTCTGCGAACTCGTCGGACGGGTAGCGACCGGCGAGCATGTCGAGGACGTTCTCGAGTTGCGCGCGCGAGAGTTCGGCGAATGGGTAGGCGCGGCGCACGAGATCGTGCAGCTCGGACAGCTCGATCTCCTCGTCGGCGCAGATCGCGACGACGTGCTGAGCGAGCACGTCGAGCGGGTTACGGGGGATCTGCGTCTGCTCGATCAGCCCCTCCCGCATCCGCTGCGCGACAACGGCCGACTCGAGCAGGTCGGCCCGGAACTTCGGGAAGATCCGGCCGCGCGAGATCTCGCCGAGCGAGTGGCCGGAGCGGCCGATCCGCTGCAGACCACGCGCCACCGACTTGGGCGACTCGACCTGGACGACGAGGTCGACGGCACCCATGTCGATCCCGAGCTCGAGCGACGAGGTTGCGACGAGGCACGGGATCCGTCCGACCTTCAGGTCCTCCTCGATCTGCGTCCGTTGCTCGCGCGCAAGAGAACCGTGGTGGGCGCGGGCGATCCCCTCCTCCGCTGCCTCGTTGAGGCGCAGAGCAAGGCGCTCGGCGAGGCGGCGGTTGTTGACGAAGACGATCGTCGAGCGGTGCGCGCGGACGAGCTCGACGAGTGCCGGATAGATGGACGGCCAGATCGAGCGCGGCTCCCAGCCTTCTTCGCGACTCTCCCCGCCCGGCTCGCGCATGTCCTCGACGGGGACGACGACCTCGAGGTCGAGCTCCTTCGCCACACCGGCGTCGACGAGCTCGATCGGCCGGTTGCCCGACACGAACTTCCCGATCTCCTCGAGCGGACGCTGCGTCGCCGAGAGGCCGATCCGCTGCACGGGCTGCGCGGCGAGCGCCTCGAGCCGCTCGACCGAGAGCGCGAGATGGGCGCCGCGCTTCGTCCCGGCGACAGCGTGCACCTCGTCGAGGATCAGGGTGTCGATGCTGCGCAGCAGCTCGCGTGCGCGAGAGGTGAGCAGCAGGAACAGCGACTCCGGCGTGGTGATCAGGACGTCCGGGGGCTCGCGGAGCATGGCCGCGCGCTCCTTCTGCGGCGTGTCGCCGGTGCGTACAGCGACGCGAAGGTCGGATTGGAGGCCGGCGAGCGGCCCGCGCAGGTTCCGCTCGACGTCGTAGTTGAGCGCCTTGAGGGGTGAGACGTAGAGAACGCGGAGCCCGGTGCCGGGTGCGGCGGTCAGCCGGTCGATCGCGGACAGGAATGCCGCGAGCGTCTTCCCCGAGCCGGTCGGCGCCTGGATGAGGACGTGGCCACCCTCCGCGATCGCAGGCCAGCCGTTCTCCTGCGCGGGCGTCGGCGCCGCGAAGTTCCGCTCGAACCACGCGCGCGTCTCGGGCCGGAAGAGCTCAAGCGGCTCCATACGAGCAGGGTAACTTCCCGCTTGTGACCTACTCGATCGTCGGGCGGGACGAGGCAAGCGGCGAGCTCGGCGTCGCGGTGCAGTCGCGCGCCTTCGGCGTCGGCCTCTGCGCCTGGGCGCGGCCCGGAGTTGGCGCGATCGCGACGCAGTCGTTCACCGAGCGGAGCTACGGGCCACTCGGGCTCGATCTGCTCGCCGCGGGAGAAGCCCCCGCCGACGCGCTCGCGCAGCTCGTCGAAGCGGACGAGCAGCGGGACTTCCGCCAGGTCGCCTTCCTCGCAGCCGACGGCGCAACCGCAGCGCACACGGGCGCCGCGTGCATCCCCGACTGCGGCCACACGGCACGCGACAGCGTCTCCGCGCAAGGGAACATGCTCGCGTCCCCGGAGGTCTGGCCCGCCGCAGCGGACACGTTCACGTCCACGGAGGGAACGCTCGCCGAGCGCCTGCTCGCAGCGCTCGACGCCGCGGAGGACGCCGGCGGTGATTTCCGCGGCCGCGAGAGCGCGGCGCTGCTCGTCGTCTCCGGCGACCGCGAGGAGAAGCCGTGGCAGCCGGTATTCGACCTCCGCGTCGAGAGCCACGCCGAGCCACTGCACGAGCTGCGCCGTCTCTACGACATCGCTGCCACCCGCCGCCGGCGGCGCGACTTCGACGAGCGGACGAACCTGGACGAGGAGGTCGAGCTCGCGCGCAGCGCCGGGCTCCCGGAGGATGAGATCGCACTCACCGGTGCTCTCGTGGCCGTAAAGCAGGACGACCTCGATGCGGCGGCGGCGCAGCTGAAGCCGATAGCCGAAGCCGACCCACGCTGGCGCGAGGCGTTCGAGCGCTACGTCCGGCTCGGCTTCCTCCCCAAGGCGGTCCTCGACCGCCTCGCCTGAGCGGTCTACGGTTCGACGATGGTCACGTGTCCTGCCTGCGGCCAGGAGAATCCGGACGGCTTCCGTCATTGCGGAATGTGCGGCGCCGTGCTCGATGCCACCCCGGCCGCCACGGGGGAGGAACGGAAGGTCGTGACCATCCTCTTCACCGACCTCGTCGGCTCGACGGCGCGTGCGGAAAGACTCGATCCCGAGGACGTGCGCGCGACGCTCTCGTCGTATTACGCACGCCTCCGGGCGGAGCTGGAGCGATACGGCGGCACGGTCGAGAAGTTCATCGGCGACGCCGTGATGGCCGTTTTCGGCGCACCGGTCGCACACGAGGACGACCCGGAGCGGGCGGTTCGGGCGGCGGTGGCCATTCGCGGCGCGGTGGGCACGGATCTGGAGATCCGAACTGCCGTCAACACCGGCGAGGCGCTCGTCGCGCTCGGCGCACGGACGGTCGAGGGTGAGGGGATGGTTTCCGGCGACGTCGTCAACACCGCCGCCAGGCTGCAGAGCGCGGCACCCGTGAACGGAATCCTCGTCGGAGAGACCACGTATCGCGCCACACGGAACGTGATCGATTACCGCGAGGCGCCGCCGGTCGAAGCGAAGGGAAAGTCCCGGCCGATCCCTGTCTGGGAAGTTGTGGCTGTCCGGTCGCGCCTGGGCAGCGACGTAGAAGAGCAACTTCAGACTCCGCTCGTGGGGCGTGAGCGCGAGCGGAGCCTGCTCGTCGAAACGTTCGCACGGACCCGCACCGAACAGTCGGCACAGCTCCTAACCCTTGTCGGTGTCCCCGGCATCGGCAAGAGCCGTCTCGTCGCGGAGCTGCTCCAGGTAGTGGAGGCCGAGCCGGACCTGATCGCGTGGCGGCAGGGCCGGTCGCTCCCCTATGGCGAGAGCGGCAGCTACTGGGCGCTTGGTGAGATCGTCAAGTCACACGCCGGCATCCTCGACTCCGACTCGCTCGAGGAGGCGGAAGCGAAGTTTGTGGAGACGGTCACGGGTCTGGCCGCGGACGAGGGCGAGCGGGCATGGCTCGCCCTCCACGCGCGACCGCTGCTCGGGCTCGAGGGCGGTGCGGAGCGACCCGAGCGGGACGAGGCGTTCGCCGCTTGGCGCCGGCTCCTCGAGGCGGCGGCCGAGCAGCGCCCGCTCGTACTGGTCTTCGAAGACCTGCACTGGGCCGACGACGGGCTCCTCGACTTCGTCGACCACCTCGCCGACTGGGCGACGACGGTGCCGCTTCTCATCGTCGGTACCGCTCGCCCCGAGCTGCTCGACCGGCGGCCCGGCTGGGGCGGCGGCAAGCGCAACGCGTTCACACTCTCGATCGGAGCCCTGACCGACGAGGACATCGCACGCTTACTCCAGCACCTCCTCGACCAGGCGGTGCTCGACGCCGATGCGCAGCAGGCGGTGCTCCGGCGAGCCGAGGGAAACCCGCTCTACGCCGAGGAGTACGCGCGCCTGCTCGCGGAGCACGACGGAGCCGGCGACCTGCCGCTACCCGAGACCGTCCAGGGTCTGATCGCGGCCCGCATCGACGCACTGCCGCCGGAGGAGAAGACGCTGCTGCAGGACGCGTCGGTGATCGGCAAGGTCTTCTGGCCCGGGGCACTCGGCAATCCCGACGAGCGGCTCGTCCACTCGCTCGAGCGGAAGGAGTTCGTCCGCCGTGACCGGCGGTCCTCGATCGCCGGCGAGACGCAGTACGCCTTCAGACACGCACTCGTCCGCGACGTCGCCTACGGCCAGATCCCCCGACCGCGGCGCGTCGAGAAGCACCGCCGCGCCGCCCAGTGGATCGCCTCGCTCGCGCCGGACCGCGGCGAAGACCGCGCCGAGATGCTCGCGCACCATTACCGCGAGGCGCTCGCGCTGGGGAGCGCCGCCGGCATCGACGTCTCTGATCTCCGCGGGCCCGCGCAGAAGGCGTTCGCCGAAGCGGCCGCACGGGCGCTCTCGCTCAGTGCGTGGGCGGCCGCGGTTCAGCTCGGAGAGGAAGCGCTCGAGCTCACGGATCCCGGCGCGCCGGACCGTCCGCGGATCCAGCTCAACGTCGCCTATGCGACCTGGTATGTGGCGCGCAACGACCCGGAGCTCATCGCGTCCGCAGTGGAGGGGTTCCTCGCACTCGAAGATCTCGCGAGCGCGGCCGAGGCCTCAGCACTACTCGCCCGTGTGCTGGGCAACCGCGGCGATGCCGCGGGTTCGCAAGCGGCGGCAGAACGTGCTGTAGACCTTGCTCGTCGCGTCCCGTCCTCGCCCGGGACCGCGCGTGCCATCGTGCAGTCTGCAAGCATCGCCATCGTCCAGCAGCGCGACTCGGCCACGGCTATCGAGCTTGCGCGCGAGGCGCTCGTGATGGCCGAGCGGATCGGCGACGCCTCGGTGGCTGCACGAGCGCTCAACACCATCGGACTCGCACGGGTGCACGATGGCGACGAGGATGGGATCCACGATCTCGAGCGGAGTGTCGAGGTCAGCCTCGGTGCGAACGCGTCGGGTGTGGCCGGCAGCGCGCTGAACAACCTCGCTGCCGCGTTGGGAACTGTCGGCCGGCTCTCCGAAGGTTTCGCGCGCGTCAACGACGCGCGCACCATCTACGAGCGGCACGGCAGCGCGGCATCGTTGATCTGGAACGACGCTGCGCAGGTCGAGTATCTGGACGTGCTCGGCGATCTCGACGGCGTGCTCGAGGGGGCGGCCACGTACCTCTCGCACCCCGACGCCGAAGACCGGTACACGGCCCCGTCCATTCTGGCCGCGCGGGCGCGGGCGCTCCTGGCCCGCGGCGAGGTGGGCCCTGCTCTGGACGATGCCGAGCGTGCGCTCGGCCTGCTGCGCGCGAGGGGGCACGATGCACAGATGTCCGGAGGAGTCCTCGCAGCCGGAGCGCGCTGCGCACGCGCGGCGGGCCGGGACGAGGAGGCGAACGCGCTCCTGGAGCAGTGCCTCGAGTGGTCACGCCTCGCCTCGGAGGACTCGTTCTACGACCTTCCGCTCCACCTCGTCGAGCTCGCGCGCGGCGACGAGTATCTCGCGCTGGTCGAGACCCGGGAGGGCTACCTCTGGCAACAGGCCGCGAGGGCAGCTGTAACGGGCGACCTCGGCGCCGCGGCGGAGCTCTACGGTCGCATCGGAGCCGCATTTGTCGAGGCGTGGGCGGGACTGCTCGCTGCCGAGCGCGAGGACACGTCGCGCCTCGACTCCGCACTCGTGTATTTCGAGGCGCAACGCGCGACGCCCTACGCGGAGCGCTGCCGTGCTCTGCTGCAGGCCTCCGCGTAGCCCGCTCGACCGCCTCGGCCAAGAGGTCTACGGTACGCCCCATGGTCACCTGTCCCGCCTGCGGCCAGGAGAACCCTGAGGGCTTCCGGCTCTGCGGGATGTGCGGCGCTGCGCTCACACCCGCGGCCGCGCCCGCGCGCGAAGAGCGGAAGGTCGTGACGATCCTCTTCACCGACCTCGTCGGCTCGACCGCCCGCGCAGAAGGACTCGATCCCGAGGACGTCCGCGCCACGCTTTCGGCGTACTACGCACAGCTCCGCGCCGAACTCGAGCGGCACGGCGGGACCGTGGAGAAGTTCATCGGCGACGCCGTGATGGCGATCTTCGGCGCGCCGGTCGCCCACGAGGACGATCCGGAGCGCGCCGTGCGGGCGGCACTCGCGATCCGCGACTCGGTCGGCGGGGAGCTCGAGATCCGCACGGCCGTCCACACCGGGGAGGCGCTCGTCGCGCTCGGCGCCAGCGCGGTCGAGGGCGAAGGCATGGTCTCAGGCGACGTCGTCAACACCGCCGCCCGGTTGCAGAGCGCGGCGCCCGTCAACGGGATCCTCGTCGGCGAGGCGACGTACCGCGCAACGCGCCACTCGATCGACTACCAGGAGGCGCCGGCGGTCGAGGCGAAGGGCAAGTCCGAGCCGGTCAAGGTCTGGGAGGCGGTCGCCGCCCGCTCCCGCTTCGGCAGTGACGTCGAGCAGAAACTGCGCACACCGCTCGTCGGCCGCGAGCGCGAGCGCGGCCTCCTCGCCGACGCGCTCGCGCGGGCGCGCACGGAGCAGTCCGTCCAGCTCGTGACGCTCGTCGGCGTCCCCGGCATCGGCAAGAGCCGTCTCGTGGCCGAGCTGTTCCAGATCCTCGAGGCCGAGACGGAGCTGACCAACTGGCGCCAGGGCCGGTCACTCCCCTACGGCGAGCGCGTGAGCTTCTGGGCGCTCGGCGAGATCGTGAAGGCACACGCCGGAATCCTCGAGTCCGACGATGCCGCGACGGCGGAGGGGAAGCTGGCCGCGATGGTGGATGACCTCGCGGAGGACGAGCGGGAGCGAGACTGGCTTGCGCGGCACACACGTCCCCTCGTCGGGCTCGAGGGCGCGGAGCGCACCGAGCGAGAAGAAGCGTTCGCCGCGTGGCGGCGGCTGCTCGAAGCGGCGGCCGAGCAGCGGCCGCTCGTGCTCGTCTTCGAAGACCTTCACTGGGCCGACGACGGGCTGCTCGACTTCGTGGATCACCTCGCGGACTGGGCGACGACTGTCCCGCTCCTCATCGTGGCGACCGCGCGGCCCGAGCTGCTCGACCGAAGAGCCGGCTGGGGCGGCGGCAAGCGCAACGCCTTCACGCTGTCGATCGGCGCGCTCAGCAACGAGGAGACGGCCGTCCTCCTCCAGCGACTGCTCGATCGCGCCGTGCTCGACGCCGAGGCGCAGCAGGCCGTGCTGCAGCGCGCCGAGGGGAATCCGCTCTACGCCGAGGAGTACGCCCGCATGCTCGCCGAGCACGAGGGCGGAGACCTGCCGCTGCCCGAGACGGTGCAGGGGCTGATCGCCGCACGCATCGACGCGCTCGCGCCCGACGAAAAGGCGCTCCTGCAGAACGCGTCCGTCATCGGCAAGGTCTTTTGGCCCGGCGCGCTGCCCGGCGCCGACGACCGCACGCTCCATGCGCTCGAGCGGAAGGAGTTCATCCGCCGCGACCGGCGTTCCTCGATCGCCGGCGAGACGCAGTACGCCTTCCTCCATGCGCTCGTCCGCGACGTCGCCTACGGCCAGATCCCGCGGGCGGAGCGGGCGGAGAAGCATCGGCGCGCCGCGGAGTGGCTCTCGTCCCTCGCCGGCGACCGAGCCGAGGATCACGCCGAGATGCTTGCGAACCATTACCACGAGGCCCTCACCCTCTCGGAGGCAGCCGGGCTCGACACGACGGCCCTGCGGGAGCCCGCACGGCAGGCGTTCGCCGACGGAGCGCAGCGCGCGCTCTCGCTCGGGGCCGGCACGTCGGCCCACGAGCTCGCTCTCCGGGCTCTGGCGCTCACGGGAGAAGAGGACCCGCAAAGGCCGGCGATTCAGATGCTCGCGGGCTATGGGAGTCGGCTGGCCGGAGGTACCGACGAGCGAGAGCTTCTGGAGCCCGCGATCGAGGGCTTCGTCGCGCAGGGCGACCTCGGGCGTGCCGCCGAGGCCGCCACTCTCCTGGGAAGCCTGTACTTCTACCGCGGCGACGTGGAGAACACGCGCTCCGTGAGGACGAGGGCTCTCGAGCTCGCGCGCGCGGCCCCACCGTCGAGGTCGACCGCGCGCGCCCTGGCGGCGGTTTCGAGGTCGTTTCATGTCATCGACCGCAGAGACGAAGACGCACTCGAGCTGGCCCGAGAGGCGCTGGAGCTCGCCGAGGAGATCGACGACGACGAGACCGCTGCGATTGCACTCAACACGATCGGGATGGCGCGCACGTACACCGGCGACGAGGGCGGGATCGAGGACCTCGAACGAAGCGTCGAGCGTGCCGAGCGCTCCGGGTCCGTCTTCCACTACCACAGCGCGCTCAACAATCTTGCGAACGGGCTGTGGAGCGTGGGCCGGCTCGACGAAGGCTCGGCCCGCATCCACGAGGCGCGGGCCGTGTGCGAGCGGTACGGGTTCGGGAGTGCTCTGTCCTGGAACGACGCCGAGCTCGTGTACGACGCGGCCTACCGCGGCGACATCGAGGGCGTGCTCACTGCTGCGGATGCGTACCTCGCCGGCAAAACGGGCCAGTTCGGCTACCAGCGGCGTCCGGTCCTCGCCACGCGCGCGATCGCGCTTCTCGCCCGCGGGAGAACCACCGAGGCGGTGGCAGACGCCGAGCTCGCGCTTGCCAGCTTCCGTGAAAGCGGGGCCGACGCACAGGTCTCGCCGCTGATACTCACGGCTGCGGCCCGCTGCTTCAGCGCCGCCGGCCGCGAGCAGGAGGCAGACGCACTGGTCGCCGAGGCGCTGGCGGACCGCGCCGACGCGATGTTGTTCGACCTGCCGCTCCACCTCGTCGAGCTGGGCCGGGGCGAGGAGTACCTGGCGATGACGGACGGGATGCCTGGCCGGGTCTGGCTGGAGGCCGGCCGGGCGGCGACAGCGGGCGAGCTCGTGCGCGCAGCGGAGATCTACGGCTCGTTCGGTGCGCTCCTCCCCGAGGCGTGGGCCGGACTCCTGGCCGCGGAACGCGGCGACACCTCACGGCTCGACGCCGCGCTCGCCTACTTCGAGGAGCAGCAGGCGACCCCGTACGTCCAGCGGTGCCGCGCTTTGATGCAGGCGTCTGCGTAGGATCAAGGCGTGCCCGAGGCGCTCTGGTTCACGGAGGACGACGACGCCAACCGCCTGCTCGCGGAGGACCCGTTTGCGCTCCTCGTCGGCTTCGCGCTCGACCAGCAGGTCACCGTCCAGCAAGCTTTTCTCGGGCCGCTGCGGCTGAAGCAGCGCCTCGGCACGCTCGAGCCCGCCGTGGTCGCGAAGGCCGACCTCGAGCCGATCTTCCGCGAAAAGCCGGCCATCCACCGCTTTCCCGGCAACATGGCCCGGCGCGTAGGCGAGCTCGCAGCGATGGTCGAGGAGGAGTACGGGGGCGATGCGTCCCGCCTCTGGACGGAGGCCGCCGACAGCGTCGAGCTCCGCAGGCGCATCTCCGCGTTGCCCGGCTTCGGCGAGATGAAGATCAAGTCGCTCGGCGCGGTGCTCGCGAAGCGCTTCGGCGTGCCGGTCGCGCAGGAGCTCGTCCCCGGTCATCCGACGCTCGGAGACGTCGACTCCCCGCAGGCGCTCGCCGACTACCAG